>DASYJT010000063.1:0-28842 GCA_035996165.1 Acidimicrobiia bacterium | reverse complement strand
GAGGTCTTCGGCCAACGAGAGCCGGAACGTGCTGATCGCGCTCACGCACGCGCGCGGATGCACCTTCAGCCGAGCGTTCTGCCGCGCGCGATGCTGCTGCCGCCGTCGAGCTGCAGGTTGACTCCCGTCACGAAACCCGACTCGCCGCTCGCCAGGTATACACATGCGTCGGCCACGTCGTGCGCGGCGCCGAGCCGCGTGAGGTGCATACCTTCGAGCGCGGCACGCCGCTCGGGTGCAAGGTCGGCGTCGCGACGGTCGTTCAGCACGTAACCGGGACTGATCGTGTTGCACCGGATCCCGTGCGGCGCTTCCTCCACCGCGATCGCGCGGGTGAGGCCGTTGAGGCCGGACTTGGCCGCGACGTACGCGGCCAGTCCGGGGCTCGGGCGCTCGCCCTGGCGGGACGAGATGTTGACGATCGAACCGTGCCCGGCGGTGCGCATGTGCGCGATCGCGGCGCGGGCGCACCACATCGGAGCGGTGAGATCGACGCGCAGGATCGCATCCCACGCCTCGGTCGTGATCTCGGCGACGGTCGAGTCGTGAGCGTCTCCGCCCGCCGCGTTGTTCACGAGCACCGTCAGTCCCCCGAGCTGCGCGGCGGCCGCGTCGACCAGGCCGGTGCAGGCACGCTCGTCGTGCAGATCTGCCGGAACGAAGTGCGCGACGCCGCCCGAAGCGCCGATGTCACGCACGACCGCCTCGCCCCGCCCGACGTCGCGTCCGGTGACCACGACGGCCGCGCCCTGGGCTGCGAACGCCACCGCGATCGCGCGTCCGATGCCCGCAGTCGACCCCGTGACGAGTGCCCGTTCCCCGTCCATCCGCACGCAGCGGACGCTACCCGGCACCTGTCGGGTGGGCGCGAGACCCTCGCGCGCCCGGTGCTCTTCATGACCCCCGGATCGCCCCAGGCTCTAGCGCCGCGTGCCGAACCACCCGATCGGGTGACGCAATTCGAGCATCGCGGGCGGAAACTACGCAGACCATGACTGTTAACTACGTGAGCACCGTTTCCGCAGCGCAGTATGAGACGCAAGCACACGGCGACCGCGACTGGCGGGCCGACTCGCTCTGCAAGCAGCACCCGACCCAGTGGTGGTTCGGCGGCGGGCACCGCGATACCCAGATGGCCAAGAGCATCTGTGGCGGCTGCGGCGTCCGGGCGGCGTGCCTCGAGTTCGCGGTCTCCCGCCCGGACCTGCTCGGGATCTGGGCCTCGACGACGCCGGGTGAGCGCGCGGCGATCCGCCGCACCGGCCAGAGCCCGGCCTCCGTGAGCGCGGCCCCCGCAAGGGCGTTTACGGCGACCGATGTCGACATCGACCTGTGCGCGCCGGCCGAGTCCGCGGCGCGGTCGACGGAGTTCGTCCCCGACAAACGCACCGACATCGTTCTCGTGGTCGAAACCGGCGACGAACCGGTTTGCTCGGTCGACCCGCCCGGACTCGGTTTGCCTACTCGCGACTCACGCCGGGGACCGCGACGCGGCATGGCGCGCGACCTGACGTTCGCCGACCACGGCGATCTGCTGACGCCGGCCGAAGCCGCGCGCAAGCTCGGAGTCACCCCGAACACGGTGACCCGGTGGTCGCGGGCCGGCAAGATCTCGGCGATCCAGACGATGGGTGGTCACCGCCGTTTCCGTCGGTCCGAGATCGAACGCGTGCAACGCGAAGCGAACCTCTTCAGCGCGAACCCCTTCTGACGGTCAGGCGGCGAGCTCGTCGCCCGCGATCTCGGATTGCTCCCGCACCCGACGCTGCGCGTTCAGCGGAACGGCGACGACGATCGCCGCGAGGAACGTGACGCTCCCCGCGAACGCGAGACCGACGCGCGGGCTCCACTCCTGGCACACCCAGCCGACCAACGGACCACCGACGACCGTGGTCCCGAGCGTCGACAACGTGTAGATCGCCATCACTCGCCCGCGCAGTTGCGCCGCCGACCAGATCTGCATGTGCGTGTTGGCAGTCGACCCGAAGAACGTCGCCATCGCGCCGAGCGGAATGAGCGCGGCCTCGGTCGCGATCTGGGTCGGAGCGCTCGCGGCGACGACGAGCGCGATCCCGAGCAACGCGGCCGAGCCCACCACCGTCCGTGCCGTCGGGCGCGCCCGGGCCGCGGCCGTGAGCGCGCCGATCACCGTTCCGATGCCCAGCAGCGCCATCAGGATCCCGGCGAGCCCGGCGCCTCCGTGGAAGGAGTAGCGGGCCAGGAGCGTCAGGAAAGTCGGGAAGTTGTAGACGAGCGTTCCCACGACCGCGACGAGCATGATCGTCGCCCGGATCTGGCGGATGCTCCACGCGTAGGCCAAGCCTTCGCGTACCCGCGGGCGATCCGTATGACGGCGTTCGCGGTGCAACTCCGCGGTCCGCATCGCGGCGAGCGCGCCCACCACTGCGAAGAACGACACTGCGTTTACGAAGAACACCCACGAGGTGCCGACCGTAGCGATGAGCAAACCGGCCGCGGCCGGACCGGTGATGCGAGCCGAGTTGCCGACGGCGCTCGTGAGCGCGACGGCGTTGGGTAGGCGATCGGGTCCGACCATCTCCTCGACGAACGCGTGCCGCGTCGGCTCGTCGATGACCGTGACGAAGCCGAGCGCGAGCGCGAGTCCGAACACCATCCAGACCTGCACGACTCCCGTGAGCACCACGAGCCACAGTGCAACCGCGAGTGCCGCCATGACCGACTGCGTGGCGAGGAGGATCTTGCGCCGGTCGAATCGGTCGGCGACCGTTCCACCCCATAGCCCGAAGAGCAGCACGGGCAGGAAGCGAAAGGCGAACGTCGCGCCGACCGCGGCGCCGCTGTGCGTGAGATCCAACACCAGCCACGCCTCGGCCATGGTCTGCATCCACGACCCGAGGCGCGAGATGAGATCGCCCGCGAAATAGAGGCGGTAGTTGTGCGTGTCGAGTGATCCGAACGTCCGCCGCAGCGTTCCCATGGCGCGGTCGACGCTAACCGGCCGCCCGAGATCAGGATCCGTGCGCCTCGCCCGGAAGCAGCGTCAACACCTCGACGCCGCTCGGCGTCACGAGGAGGCTGTGCTCGAACTGCGCCGAACGCGACCCATCGCGCGTGGGCGCGGTCCATCCGTCGGGCCAGATGCGGCCGAGCTCCCACGACCCTTCGTTGATCATCGGCTCGATCGTGAACGTCAGGCCGGGCGTGAGGACGAGATCGGCGGAAGGGTCGTAGTAGTGGAGCACCGCGGGCGCGGTGTGGAACTCCTCGCCCACTCCGTGACCGACGAACGATCGCACCACTCCGAAACCCGCGGCCTCCGCGTGCGTCTGGATCGCGCGCCCGACCTCGTAGAGCCGCGCGCCCGGGCGAACCGCGTCGATCCCTTTCCACAACGCTTCCTTCGTGACCTGCACGAGCCGCCGCGCTTCGTCGTCGACGTCACCGACCAAGAAGGTCGCGTTGCAGTCGCCGTGAACCCCGTTGAGATAGATGGTGACGTCGCAGTTGACGATGTCGCCGTCGAGCAGCGCGCGGTCGTCGGGGATGCCGTGGCAGATGACCTCGTTGACCGAGGTGCACAACGACTTCGGGAATCCCTTGTAGTGCAGTGGGCTCGGATAGCCGCCGCGCGCGATACAAGCGTCGTGGCAGATGCGGTCGAGCTCGTCGGTGGTCATGCCCACCTTCACCGCGTCGGCGAGCTCCAACAGGATCTCGCGGCCGGCCCGGCCCGCGGCGCGCATGCGATCGGCGAACTCGTCGGGCGGTACCGCGGGAACGAGGGGCGGCGCATCGGGGGCATAGGGCGGACGCGGAATCGACGCCGGGACCGTGCGGTCGGGCGACAGACGCCCGGCGCGCACCGGGTGCCGGCGTGTCGTGGGGCCGCGGCGTTCCGACGCCACCCGCCGCCGGGCCCGCTTCTCCTTCTCCTGGCGTTTTCCCATCCCGGACAGTTTGGCGCGTCGCCGGCCCGGCCCGGCCCCCGGGCGCTCGCAGACCGAGTCGTCGGGCCTAGGTGTTGATCATCGCGGTGGACGCCGTGGTGAAGTAATCGCGCATCATCTCGACCGCCACTGCGGGGGCGTCGGCGCCGGCCAGGGCCGCCAACATCGCCGTCAGCCAGGCGTCGCGCTCGGCGCTCCCGATCGCGAACGGCGCATGCCGCATCCGTAGCCTCGGATGCCCCTTCTCGTCGCTGTAGGTCGTGGGTCCCCCCCAGTACTGCGCGAGAAAAAGCGCGAGGGCGCGCTTCCCGGGCTCGAGATCGTTCGGGTACAGCGGGCGGAGGACGGGATCCGTTTCGACGGTCGCGTAGAACCGCTCGACGAGCGCGTCGAAGAACGGTTGACCGCCGACGACCTCGAAGACGGTTGTCTGGGTCACGCCCGGTACATTCCTCTTTGTGCGGCAGTCGTGGCTTCATTCGAGCGCTGGCAACCGCTCGACGGCGACGAAGGGTATCGGCGTGTTCGCGGTCGACGCGATACCGGCGAACACGACCGTCGCCGGATTCGGAGGCCATGTCGTCGACGGCCGTGAGCTCGCGGATCTCGGCGAGGCGGTGCGCATCCACGCGCTCCAGATCGACGACGACCTTTTCCTGGCGAGCACGCCGCCGTTCGACCCGGCCGACTACGTCAACCATTCGTGCGATCCGAACTGCGGAATCGTCGGTTCGGTCCTGTTGGTGACGATGCGCGACGTCGAAGCGGGCGAGGAGCTCTGCTTCGACTACGCGATGACCGACTCCGACGACTACGACATGTTCACGTGCAGCTGTGGCACCGACCGGTGCCGGGCGGTCGTCACCGGCGACGACTGGAAGCAGCCGGAGCTGCGCGATCGCTACGCGGGCTGGTACTCCACGTACCTCGCGCGCCGGCTGTCGTAGCCGATCAGGGAGTGCAGTCGGCGCACAGGCCGACGAGGTCGAGCCGGTGATGCTCGGTCCGGAAACCCACGTGTCGTTCGGCCTCGTCGATGGCGATCGCGACGGAGCGCTCTACCGCCGGCGTCGCGGGCAGATCGTCGACTCGGCCGCAGTTCGAGCACACGAGATGATGGTGATGGCCGGTGAGATCCTCGGCGAGCTCGTAGCGGGCGAAGTCGGCGTGGGTGACGAGCCGGTGCACCACCCGCGCCTGTTCCAACACGACCAGGTTCCGATAGGCGGAGCTCTGCGCGAGGGTCGGCTGGGCGTCGAGGATCTCGGGAATCGTGAGGGGCCGATCGGCCGCCTCCAACACGTCGACGATGAGCCGGCGCGTCGGCGTCAGTCGCTGCTGGCGGCCGTGCAGCAGTACGGAGATCGTCTCGTGCAGCCGCGTCGAGTGGGGAGCGTTCGCCGCCATTGCGTGGGAGTGTACGGGTACCGTCACCGGTGATGGACGCCACGGAACGGTTCGCCGCGGCGGTCGCGGCGCCGGCCGGCGAGATGCGTCTCGACGTTGCCGCGCTGTGTCTGGCCGCGCACGCCCACCCGCATCTCGACATCGATCTGCAGTGCGCCCGGCTCGACGATCTCGCGCAGCGCTGCCCGACCCCGACGTTCGACGGCATGCGCGCGTACCTGTTCGAGACGCTCGGCTTCCGCGGTAACACGCGCGACTACGGCGACCCGGAGAACTCGTTCCTCGACTCGGTGCTCGAACGACGCGTCGGCATCCCGATCTCGCTCGCGGTCGTCATGATCGAAGTCGGGCGGCGCATCGGCGTGCCCGTGCACGGTGTCGGCATGCCCGGACACTTCCTCGTCATGGACGCGGCGCGCGACGGCGTCTGGTGCGATCCGTTCCACGGCGGCGCGCTGTACGACCTCGAAGGATGCCGCCGTCTCTTCGCGCAGGTGCACGGCAACGCGCGCGGGTTCTCGCGCGCGCTGCTCGTCCCGACGGAGCCGCACGCGATCGTCGCGCGCATGTTGGCAAACCTCGAGGGCGGTCGGCTGGCATCCGATCCGATCGCCCTCAGGTGGCTGTGCGAGCTGCACATGACCTTGCCCGGCCTCTCGCCCGATCAGCGCGAGCGACTGTCGACAACGCGCCGAGCGGTGCAGGCACGTTGGAACTAGGAGACGAACCGCCCACGGTCACGATGCCGATGTTCCCGCTCGGCACGGTGCTGTTTCCGCACGCGTTGCTGCCGCTGCACGTCTTCGAGCCCCGGTACCGGCTGATGATGCGTCACGTGCTCGAGGGTGATCACGAGTTCGGCGTGGTGCTCATAGCGCGGGGGAGCGAGGTCGGCGGCGGCGACACGCGCTTCGACGTCGCCACCGTCGCTCGAGTCGTGCAGGCTGCCGAGCTGCCCGACGGACGCTTCGCGGTCGCGACCGTCGGGATGCGGCGCGTGCGCGTCCGTCGGTGGCTCGCGGACGATCCGTATCCGCGCGCCGAGGTCGCCGCGCTCGACGACGAACCCGCGGGCCCCGACGACGGCGCGGCGCGCGAGCGCGTCGTCGCGCGGTTGGGGCAGGTGACCGATCTCGCGCGCCGGGTCGACTCCCGGATCTCGGAGCCGCCCCTGCTCGACCCGGATCCCGTACGCGCCTCCTACGAGGCCGCGGCGGTCGCGCCCGTCGGCCCGTTCGACGCGCAACAGTTGTTGGCGGCCCGCGACGCGGGCGCCCGGCTCCGTTTGCTCGCCGAGCTCCTCGAGCAACGCATCGTCGACCTGCGCGCACACCTCGACACCAACTGGGACACCGATTGGGACACCAACTGGGATTCCGACTGGCATACCGAAGGGGATATCGACGGGTGACGGTTTCCGGCGAAATGGGTACCCTGCCGCCATGGCTGACGAAGTAGACGAGCAGGCGGTGCGCGAGCGTCTCGAACGCGACCGCGCCCGCGTCGGCGAGCTCATCTCCTCGCTGCGAAGCGAGGGCCTCGACATCGAGCAGTCCGACCAGTCGGGCGATGTCGCGAGCTTCGACGCGAATCAAGAGGACCAGGCGTCGGAGCTGAACGAGCGGGAGAAGGACCGCGCCATCCTCGAAGGGCTCGAGGTCGATCTCGCCGAGATCGAAGCCGCGTTGCAACGACTCGACGAGGGGCGGTACGGCGTCGACGAAGTGACCGGCGACCCGATCGATCCCGACCGGCTCGAAGCACTCCCGACCGCGCGCACGAACATCGACTCCGACGGTTCGTGATCGTCCGGTTGCTGCTGTTCGCCGGCGCGCGCGAAGCCGCGGGCCGCAGCGGTGACCGCTTCGAGCTCACGGCGGGAGCGACGCTCGATCAACTGCTCTCGGATGCGGTCGATCGCTTCGGCGACTCCTTCGCCCGGGTGCTGGCGACGGCCCGGGTGTGGGTGAACGGCGACGAGCCCGAGGCCGACCGGGCCACAACGCTGCAGGACGACGACGAGATCGCGGTGCTGCCTCCGGTGAGCGGCGGGGCGGGCCTCTGTTAGCGTTTCCGTCGCTGGTGCGCATCCACGTCCGGACTCCGCTCGTACGGCGCGTGCTCCTCGCGGCCGTTGCAATCGTGCTGCTGACCCCGCCTTCGGCGGCCGCGGCCGCGTCCGATCCTCTCGCGATCGCCATCGCCCGCGTGACCGCGGCGCAAAAGGCCGACAACCGGGCGACAGCCGAATTCGATGCGGCGCAGACTCGGTATTTCGAATTGCAGGACGAGCAGGCCTCGTCGCAGCGCTCGATCACCACGCTCACCGCGCAACAGCAACACCTCGCGACCCTCGGACGACTGCGCGCGGTCGTCGCGTACAAGCGCGGCGCGGTCGCCCTCGACTTCCTCCTCGGAAACGGATCCGACATCCTGGACGCGGCCCGGCGCGCGACGATGCTCGACGACGTCAACGCCCGGGGCAACGCAGTGATCGCGCAGCTCGACTCCGTGACGAGTGAGCTGCACGACCGTCAGCGCACGCTGCACGGCCAGATCGCGCATGCACGGGTGGCGCTCACGCAGATGAACGACCGCCAACGCGCCACCGAGCGGGCGCTCGCGACGGCCGGCGCCGCCGAGCGCGATCTCCGCGTCCAACTCGTCGCGCAACGCCGGCTCGAGCAACTCTCGACCATCCTCGCCGCGGCCCGGGCCAAGGCCGCGGGCTCAAGCCGTCCGGCGGGCGGCGGCGGAAGCGCGGGCCAGATCATCGTGCGCGGCACGTGGGTGTGCCCGGTGCAGGGTCCGGTTTCGTTCACCGACACCTTCGGGGCGCCGCGGGGCGGCGGGCGCACCCACAAGGGCAACGACATGTTCTCGCCAACCGGAACGCCGCTGGTCGCGGTCACCGACGGGTCGGTGTTCTTCCAGTCCGATCCGCTCGGCGGACTCGCCGCGTACGTCAACGGTCACGACGGGAACACGTATTACTACGCCCACCTCAACGACTACGTGGGGGGTGCGCGGTCGGTGAAGGCCGGCGAGCTCATCGGTCACGTCGGCAACACCGGCGATGCGTCGGGTGGACCCTCCCACCTTCACTTCGAGATCCGGCCGGGCGGTCCGAACGGTCGGGCGATCGATCCGTACGCGACCTTGGCTGCTCACTGTTAGCGACCGCAGGTAGGGTGGGCGCTCCCTGTCGTCAGAAGCTCCAGAGGTGATTCCGACGGAACGGATCCAGCGCCTGATCGATCCCGCGTTCGTCGCCTCGCTCGACGGCCGGCCCCTCGACGACCTGCGCGCCATGAAGGCCGAGTGCAACGACGTCGAGAACGCGTTGTCGTACCGGCGCCGGCTCGCGCAGGCCCGCATCGAGATCCTCGAGGCCGACCACGAGCGCCGGGCGCGGGGTGGCACCGTCGAGGACCTGGTGAGAGACCTTCCGCGCATCCTGAGCGCGGAGTCCGGCCGCTCGTCGATCACCGACACCCGTGTGCCGCCGCCCGACGCGCCCGCTCTCGATCTGCGCTGGCCCGACGGTCGCGAGGAGCTGATCGCCGACACGACGCTCGCCAACCTCCCGCTGCTTCCCGACGCGGAGCTCGACGCAACGTTGGCGCGTTTGCGCGACTTCGAACGTGAGCTCTCGGATCTGCGCCGGTCGATACACGACGTGATCGACTCGATCGAACGTGAGATCGCGGCCCGCCAGGTCGCCGGAACGGCGGGCTGATGCCCGAGTCGTTGGAGTCGCTCGAAGCGCGGCTGCACGAGCTCGGTGGATTCATTCGTGACCAACGCCGAAACGCCCGGCTCTCGCTCCGCAAGCTGAGCGAGTTGGCCGGCATCTCGAATCCGTATCTCAGTCAGATCGAGCGGGGGCTGCGTAAGCCTTCGGCCGAGATCCTGCAGTCGATAGCGCGGGGCCTGCGCATCTCGGCCGAGACGCTCTACGTCCGGGCCGGGATCCTCGACGCGTCGCCCGACGGTTCCCGCCCCACGACCGATCCCGTGGGCGCGATCGTTGCCGACCCCACGATCAACGATCGCCAGAAGCAGGCGCTGGTCGAGATCTACCGCTCGTTCCAGGCCGAGAACGTCTCCCGCGACGCCGAAGCGGGCTAGGTCGAGCCTGCGTCCGAACCCGCCGCCGGTCCGGGGGACGGGCGCCCAGACGGCGTTGGGTACGATCCGCTCGATGTCCGTCCGCCGCGTCGCCGTGTTTTCGATGCACACGTCGCCGCTCGCACAGCCGGGTACCGGCGACGGCGGCGGGATGAACGTGTACGTCCGGGCGCTCGCGAGCGCGCTGGCCCGGGCCGGTGTCGAATGCGACGTCTACACACGCGCGGAGCACCGCGCGCAGCCGGCGGTCGTGCAGGTCGAGCCGGGCTTCCGTGTCCTGCACATCGATGCCGGACCCCGGGCCGAGGTGCCGAAGCACGACCTGCCCGCGCTGGTCGAGCCGTTCGTCGACGCCTCGATGCGGCGGATGCTCGAGCGCGAGCCGGTCGACGTGCTCCACGGTAACTACTGGCTCTCGGGCTCGGTCGCCCATCGCCTGAAGCACGAGCTCGACCTCCCGCTCGTCGCGACCTTCCATACGCTCGCCCGGGTCAAGGCCGAAGCGGGTGTCGACGACGACACCGAAGACCGCACCCGGGTCGAGCACGAAGTGATCGCGTGTGCCGACCTGATGCTCGCGTCCACGACCGACGAGCGGGCGCAGCTCGCGTCCCTGTACGACGCGGAGGTCGAACGCATCGAGGTCGTTCCGCCGGGCGTCGACCACACCGTGTTCGTCCCCGGCGACCGTGATGCCGCGCGCCAACGGCTCGGCATCACCGCGCCCCGCGTGATGTTGTTCGTGGGCCGTATCCAACGGCTGAAGGGCGCCGACCTCGCAATCCGCGCGCTCGCCGCGCTCGACGACCCGAAGCTTGCGCTCGTGATCGTCGGCGGCCCGAGCGGCCGGCACGGCAACGCCGAGCAGATTCGAGTGCACGCGCTCGCCGCCGAGTTGGGCGTTTCCGGCCAGATCCATTGGGTGAGCCCGCGTCGCCACGATCGTCTCGCCGACTACTACCGGGCGGCCGACGTGTGCATCGTGCCGAGTCGTTCGGAGTCGTTCGGTCTGGTCGCGTTGGAGGCCGCCGCGTGCGGTACCCCGGTCGTCGCGGCGGCGGTCGGCGGGCTGCGTTCACTCGTGCATCACGAACACTCGGGCTTCCTCATCGAGGGCCGTGATCCCGTCGACTTCGCCGCGCCGGTCGAGCGTCTGCTCGCCGACGAGATCTTGGCGGGCGAGATGGGACGCAACGCGGCGGCTCGTTCGCAGCGCTACTCGTGGAGCATGACCGCCGGCCGACTTCGCCGGCTCTACGGCGATCTCGTCGCGCGCGGACTCGTGCGCTGCGATTGAGCCGGGCGGGGAACCTGGCGTGACGGACGCGCCCCTCGATCCCGAAGCGCGCCGAGCAGTTCACGATCTCGTCGCCGCGCACCTCGAAGGTCCCGTCGCCGCGGAGCCGTGGGTCCAGACCGTCGAGTACGACCCGCAGATCCCGCGTTGGTACGTGCGCTTCGGTTGCGACGGTCGCGACGCGGCGACGATCTACTTCGACCTGCACCAGCGCACGTTGCGCTACGAGGTGTACTTCCTCCCCGATCCGCCGACGAATCAACTCGAGCTGTATCGCTTCTTGTTGGCGCGCAACCACCAGAACTACGGCGCGCACTTCTCGATCGGTCCCGACGGCGACGTGTATCTCGTCGGTCGCGTGCTCCTCGAGCATCTCGACGTCGACGAGTTGGATCGCATCATCGGGGTGCTCTACGAGCTCGTCGAACGGTGGTTCCAGCCCGCGATCCGCATCGGCTACGCCAAGACCTGAGAACGTATAAAAATGTCTCAAGTTGTCTTGTAGTGCCCCTAGGGCAGGTGCTACGGTGCGCCTTGTCGACGGGCCCGAGGTGCGGGAGGGTCGACCCCGTTCGGGGAAGTGCGGGGTCCGATCCGAAGGTTCCTCGGGCCCGAGCTCGTCCACATGCGGGTCGCGCCGCCGCGATTCTTGGGCTTGCGCCGCCGCGTGATCGGCCGGCATTCGTGTCGAGGCGGATTACCCTCGCGCCGATGTCGCGCGTCGCGTTGCTCGGTGGCGGAAGGATGGGCGCGGCCCTCGTCGGCGGTCTGCTCGAGGGCGGATGGGAAGCCGACGTGCTCTCGATCGCCGAGATCGACGGCGACCGGCGCGCCGCGCTCGAACAGCAGTTCCCGAAAGTTCGGGTCGTACCGAGCGCGGCCTGGGCCGTTGCGGACGCAGATGTCGTCGTCGTCGCGGTGAAGCCGGGCGACGTGGGCCCGACGCTCGAGATCGCGCTGCCCGCGCTGGGCGCCGACACGCTCGTGCTGTCGATCGCGGCGGGCGTCACGCTGGCGACGATCGAGGCGATCGTGACCGGCCGGCCGGTCGTACGCGCGATGCCGAACACGCCCGCGTTGGTCGGTATCGGTGCGTCGGGCATCGCCGGTGGAACGCATGCGGGCGCCGAGCATCTCGACCTCGCGGAGCGCCTCCTCGGCGCGGTCGGCATCGTCGTGCGGGTCGCGGAACCGATGCTCGACGCCGTCACCGGATTGTCGGGGTCGGGCCCGGCGTACTTCTTCCTGTTCGCCGAAGCGATGATCGAGGCCGGCGTCCTCGTGGGCTTCGGGCGCGACGTCGCGCGCGCGTTGGTTGTGCAGACGCTGCTCGGCTCGGCCACGCTCCTCGCCCAGGACGCATCCGGGCCGGAGGCGTTGCGGGCCCAGGTCACGTCGCCCGGCGGTACGACCGCCGCCGGTCTGCGCGAGCTCGAAGCGCACGGGCTGCGGGCCGCGATCCTCGACGCGGTGACCGCGGCAACGGAGCGTTCGCGCGAGCTCGGCGCGAAATGAAGGACGACGTTCGATGAGACCCGCGCGCAGCCGCCCACCCCGGCTCGAAGTGCGCGTCGGCGAATCGCGGCCGGCGCCGGCACCGACGCCGGAACTCCTGGTCGAGCGTTCGAAGCTGGCCGGTGCGGGCGTGCCCGGACCCGGCCCGACGGAGTTTCGCCGCACCGTCGAACGGTTGGTGCTCGGCGACCGCCGGGCGCTCGGCGAGCTCGCGCCGATGGAAGGACTCACGGCGCCGGATGCCTGGGCCGCGGTCACGAACGCGTTCGGGGCGACTGCTTCGGCCGCCGTGATCGACCCGGCCCGCACGGTCGCGGCCGCACGCGCGGCCGCCGCCCGAGTGCGCGCGGTTGCGGCAACCGGCGCCCGCATTGCGCTCGCGACGAGCGCGCCGGCGTCGTTGCTCACGTTGCACCTCGCGTTCGCCGGGCTCGCACGCGCGGCCGGCGCCGAGGTGGTCGACCTCGCCGACTTCGGCCCCATCCGCGCCGACGGCCGCACGCCGCGCTGGCTGCGCTGGCTCGGTGGTGTCGCGGTGGTCAGCGACGGCCGCGCCCTGTGCGACACGCGCGACGGCGAGGCGGCGCGGGAGTGGCTGTTCTCGATACCCCGGCCGGCGCTCGTCGTGGCCGACGGCGCGTTCGCGGAGGTGGCTTGCGAGACGGGTATCGAGGTGGTGGCGTTCGCGGGGCTCGACCGCCTGAGTCTCGCGGTTGCCGCCGCGCGAGGGCGGGGCACGATCGTCCCGCTGCACACGGACCGGCCGGCCCGCGCGTACGGCGTGATCGAGGACCTCGTCGACGAGCCCGGTCCTGATCCCGCAGTCGATCTCACGGCGCCCTCACCGCCGCTCGACAGCGAACTGTGACCTCTCACACACAACGGGAGTTGACGCTCGACAACTCCGATCCCACCGGCGTACGCTCGTTTTTCAGCGATACGGAGTAGGGAGTTTCCGCGTGGGCAATGGCTTGAGCAAGTCGCGCTTTCTCACAGTGCAGGAAGTCGCGGATCTGATGCGGGTGTCGTCGATGACCGTTTACCGGTTGATCAAGGCCGGTGAGCTGCCGGCCGTGCGGGTCGGTCGATCGTTCCGCGTGTCGGAACCCGACGTCGACGCGTACCTCGCTTCTCGTTACACGCAAGCGGGGTAGTTCCCTTCGGGGTCAATCGCGGGACGGCCAATAGAGTCGCCCCGTGCCGGGTCGTCCACCGTTCGTCTCGTTCCTCTCCGACTACGGCCGGGTCGACGAGTTCGTCGGCGTCTGCCACGGCGTGATGCTGGACGTGACCCCCGATCTGCGGATCGTCGACATCACACACGATGTCGCCCCCTTCGACGTTCGAGCCGGCGCGCTCGCACTGGTGCGGGCGGTCCAGTACCTCCCCGACGGTGTGGTGCTCGCGGTGGTCGACCCCGGGGTGGGTACCGATCGGCGCTGCATCGCGGTCGAGGTCGAGGGCGGATTCCTGGTCGGCCCCGACAACGGTCTTCTCGCGCCGGCCGTGGCAATGCTCGGTGGCCCGGCGCGCATCGTCGGCCTCGACAATCCGCAGTACCAGCTCGTCGCGCCCGGGCCGACGTTCGCCGGCCGCGACATCATGGCCCCGGCCGCCGCCTACCTCGCCGGTGGACTCTCGATCGACGAGCTGGGCGCGCCCATCGATCCTGCGGGCCTGGCGCCCGGACTCGTTCCACTACCCCAAGAGGACGACGACGGGACGATCTCGGGCGAGGTGCTCTGGGTCGACCGCTACGGGAACTGCCAGCTCAACATCGCACCCGAACAGCTCATGGCGCGCGGGGTCGGGCCGGGCGGGTTCGTCGGCGTGACGATCGCGGGCCAGGACCGGCGCGCCCACTGGGTCACCGCCTTCGCCGAAGCGAAGCCGGCCGAGCTCGCCCTGGTCGTCGATTCGTACGGGATGTGCGCCCTCGCGTACGACCAACGGTCGGCGGCGGCGGAGCTGAAGCTCGGTGCGGGCAAGACTCTGACCCTGGTCGCACTGGCCGAGGGCCGCTCGTGAGGTGGGGAACGAGCCTCGTGCTCGTCATGTTGCTGGTGCTCATCCTCGTTGCCGCTCTCACCCAATTCGTCTTCCACGTCGGGTAGAGAATGTCACTCTAAGTGGTTGATTCCCTCAAGCTGCGCGCGGAGGGTGTCGTTACCATGCCTACAGCGAGGGCGGAACCGGGTATCGACGGGAGGCTGGCTCCACCAGCGGAACGTTGGCCCTCGGACCGCCTCGCAGGAGATCGGGGTTCCGGTCGCGGGTGTGGGCGTGTGGTCGCCTCGGGGTAACCCGGGCGTCCACGCAACGTAGCCTCCCAGCCCGCCCCAGAAACGTCCGCAACTGCGGCCGGGACCCTGTTTTCTCGCAGCCGCTCGTGTGGGTTTCTCGGGCGCTCGGCGTGGGTTTCTCGGGGCGCTCGCGTAGCCTCCGGCAGCGATGAACCTTGCGGCGGCGTTGTTGGTAACGGCTGGGTCGGATCCCGATCGGCCGGCACTCGTTGGTCCGCAGCCGACGACGTACGGGCAGCTCCTTCGACACGTGGCCGCGGTGGCGGCGACCGTGGCGGACCACGCGACCCCGGGCGACCGGGTTGTGATCCTCGCGGGCAACGACGTTGCATTCGTCGCCGCGTACCTCGGCACACTCGCGGCGGGCGCGATCGCGGTTCCGTTGAACGTCGGGTCGCCGTCGCACGAGCTTGCCCGTGAGCTCGACGAAGTGGAACCCGTCCTCGCCCTGGCGTCGGCGGCGAACGCCGATCTCGCACGCCGTGCCGCCACCCAATTCGCGACTCGTTCCGACGAATCTTCCGAAGAATCGTTGCGACGGGAACGCGCGGCAGTGATGCCGGTCGTGGTCGTCGACGACCTGATGGCGAACGATTCGGCGGGATCCGCCGCGGAATTCGTCGCGAAGGATCCGAGCGACCTCGCCGTCCTCTTGTTCACCGCCGGAACGGCCGGCGCGCCGAAACCGGCGATGCTCACCCACGGCTCGCTCCTGGCGAACATCGAGCAGATGCAGTCGCATCCCGGCCTGCGGGTTACAGCCGACGACATCGCGCTCTCGGTGCTCCCGCTCTTCCATGTGTACGGACTCAACGTCGCACTCGGCCTCGCCCTCTACGCCGGCGCCGCGGTGTCGCTCGTCGACCACTTCCACCCGGTCGAGACGCTCGCCCGAGTTCGCAACGATCGCGTCACCGTCGTCGCGGGCGTGCCCGCCATCTACGACGCCTGGCTCGGGCTCGACGAGGCGACCGCACCCGGGGATTCGCTCGCGCTCGTCCGTCTGTGCGTCTCCGGCGCCACCACGCTTTCGCCCAAGACCGCGACCGCGATGCGCGACCGGTTCGGCGTCGTCGTGCACGACGGCTACGGCCTTACGGAGGCGTCGCCGGTCGTCACCACGACCGCCGTCTCGACGGAGCCCCGGCCCGGGTCGATAGGCCCGCCCCTGCCCGGTGTCGAAGTCCGCCTGCTCGATCACGACGGCAAGCCGTCGCTCGAAGGCGATCCGGGTGAGCTCGTCGTACGCGGCGCCAACGTGTTCGCCGGCTACTGGAACGACGCAGCGACGACGAACGCGGTGATCGTCGACGGCTGGTTGCACACGGGCGACATCGCGGTCGCCGACGACGACGGCTGGCTCACACTGGTCGACCGCGCCAAGGACATCGTCATCGTCTCCGGCTTCAACGTGTTCCCGGGCGAGGTGGAAGACGCGCTGCGGAGCCACCGCGACGTCGAGGACGTGGCCGTGATCGGCGAACCGCACCCGCGCACCGGCGAAACCGTGGTCGCGTTCGTCGTGGCGCGGCCCGGGCACACGCCCGATCCGTTGGAGCTCCTACGCCACGCGGGCCGCCAGCTCGCGCGTTACAAGCTGCCGACGCGCGTCGAGGTCGTCGACGCGCTGCCGCGCACGCTCGCGGGCAAGCTCGTCCGAAGAGAGCTGTCGGCGGCGGGCCGGAACGCCGACGACGCGACGACGAAGCCCGCGTAGACAACGACGATTCCCGCCGCGAGCGAGATCGTGAACGCCTCGTCGTGGCCGACGGCGCCCTGGAGCAACCCGCCGGCCGACAACACGAGCGTGCCCAGCGCGATGAGCGCGTTTCCCCCGGCGAGGAAACCGGTGCCCTCCTCGCGTCGGCGGGCGAAGCGGACCGCCGAATAGACCGCGCCGCCGAACACCACGACCGCACCCAGACCGCTCCCGGCCCCGGCCAGCACTCGCGGCAGGACTCCGAAGTGGTCCTTGCCCACCGGGATGCCGCCCAGCGGCGCGATGACGCCGCGGATCGGAGCCGCCAAGATCACGCCGGTCGCGAGGCCCGTGAACAAGACCAAGCCGGTGCGAACGCGATCGCCGATCCGGCGGCCGCCGAGCAAGTAGACAGTGCCGAGCGCGAGCCACGGGACGTTGAGTACCGCCCCGAGCAGGTAGAAGGCGCGGAACGTGCCTCGGTCCCAGCCCGTCGAGGCCGCGGTCGCGAGGGCCGCGGACGCCAGGGCGAACAGCGCCAGCGCGAAGGTCCATGCGCCCTGATGGGGCGCCTTCGACCGGGAGTAACGCACCCCGGTCGCTTGCGCGAAGAGGGTCGCGACGGCGGTGGCGAGGAAGGCGAGGCCGGCAACCATGGCGGCCGCGAGGGTACCTCCGGCGGGTCCCGGCCCGGCTCGCCCGCGCCCGGAGAGAAAGTGCCCCCACACTTTGAGAACGCGTGCACAAGCTCGGTACCCTGCAGGCAGGGGCGTGCTCCGCTGCGGAGCGCCGAAAGGACACTTGGGTGACAGCTTCGCCGCGACGCCGGATTCCGGAAGCGACGGTCGCCCGCCTGCCGCTCTACTACCGGGCCCTCATGGAGACCGGCGAGCGCCAGGTCTCGACCATCTCTTCCGAGCGCCTCGCGGAGTTGGCCGGGGTCAACGCGGCCAAGGTCCGTAAGGACCTCTCGTACCTCGGTTCGTACGGCACGCGCGGCGTCGGTTACGACGTCGAGTACCTGCTCCACGAGATCTCCCGCGAGCTCGGCCTGACCCGCGACTGGCCCGTCGCCATCGTCGGGATCGGCAACCTCGGACGCGCGCTCGCCAACTACCGTGGCTTCGGTGCGCGCGGTTTTCGCGTGGAAGTCTTGATCGACGCCGACCCGGCGCTCGTCGGGCACCGGATCGGCGATCTCGCGGTCGTATCCATCGACGATCTCGACAAGGTCGTCCGCGAGCACAACATCGCGATCGGCATCCTGGCCACGCCCGCATCGGCCGCGCAGGACGTCGCCGACCGGCTCGTCGCCGCGGGCGTCACGTCGATCCTGAACTTCGCGCCTGCGGTCTGCTCGGTGCCCGACGGCGTGTCGATGCGCAAGGTCGACCTCGCGATCGAGCTGCAGATCCTCTCCTTCTACCAACTGCGACGCGGCACGGCCGGCGCGGCATCGCCCCACGAACAGGCGGGGTGAGTTGTCCGGTCGTCCCGAGCCCAGAGGTCGTCCGGGGCTCGCCGGCTACCCGGTGAACCTCCTGGTGCGCGACCGCCGCGTGGTGGTCGTCGGCGCGGGACGCATCGCGGCCCGCAAGATCGAACCGCTGCTCGACGCCGGCGCGGTCGTCGAAGTCGTGGCGCCCGAAGTCGGCGCCGAGGTCCGGGCCTGGGCCGACGCGGGCCGCCTCGGGTTGCAGGAACGGACCTTCCGGGCCGCTGACCTCGACGGCGCTTGGCTCGCGCTCACGGCCACCGCCGACCCGACCGTGAACGCGGCGGTGCACGCCGCGGGCGAGGCCGCACGGGTCTGGGTCAACAGTGCAGACGATCCGGCCAACTGCTCCTTTACGCTGATGTCGGTGATCCGGCGCGGCGACCTCGTCGTGACCGTGGGAACGGGGGGTCGGAGCCCGGCGCTGGCCGCCCAACTGCGACGCCGGCTGGAAGAGGAGATCGGACCTGAGTACGAGACCCTGCTCGACGTCTTGTCCGAAGGCCGGGAAGAGCTGCGCAGCTCCGGGCGTTCCTCCGAGGACGCCGACTGGCAGTCGGCCTTCGACGGCGGCATCGTGGAGCTGGTGCGAACGGGTCGCGTCGACGAGGCAAGGGAGCTGTTGAGAGCATGTCTCTCCTCGTCGTCGGTCTGAACCACCGGACGGTCCCGGTCGAGCTCCTCGAGCGCATGACGGTGCCGGAGGAGAAGCTGGCCAAGGCGTTGCACGATCTCGCGGGCCGCGAGCACCTGCTCGAGGTCGTGCTGCTCTCGACGTGCAACCGCACCGAGATCTACGCGCGCTGCACCCATTTCCACGCGGCCGTCGGTGACGTCCGCGACTTCCTGGCCGCGCACTCGGGCGCCGATCCCGACGAGTTCGCCGACCACCTCTACACGTACTACGACGAAGCCGCGGTCTCGCATCTCTTCTCGGTCGCGGCAGGACTCGACTCGATGATCGTGGGCGAGAGCGAGATCCTGGGGCAGGTTCGCGACGCGTGGCAGACCGCGGTCCGCGAACAGACCGCGCCACAGCTTCTCTCGCGGATGTTCAAGCACGCGGTGGAATCGGGCAAGCGGGTACGCACGGAGACCGGCATCTCCCGCCATCCCGTATCGATCCCGTCGGCCGCGGTCGCGGTTGCGTCCGAGTACCTCGGTGATCTCGACGGTGCGCGCGTGCTCGTGATCGGCGCCGGCCAGATGGGTTCCGGACTCGCGTCGACGCTGCGTTCGCGTGGCGTCGCGGAGGTCGTGGTGGCGAACCGCACCGTCGAGCGCGCCGAGGAGCTCGCAGCGGCGATCGGCGCGAGCGCGATCCCGTTGACCGACATCGCCGACACACTCGTCGACATCGACGTGGTGCTCACCTCCACGGCGTCGTCCGAGGTACTCGTCGAACGGGCGATGGTCGAGATGGTGATGGCATGCCGCGATGGCAAGCCGTTGCTCGTCGTCGACGTCGCGTTGCCGCGCGACGTCGATCCCGGCGTGGGCGACATTCCCGACGTCACGCTGCTCGACCTCGACGACCTGAAGGAATACGCCCAGCGATCGGCCGAACGTCGGCGGGGCGAGATCGGAAAGGTGCGCGAGATCCTAGCGGCCGAGATCGAGCGTTACCGCGCCGAGCGAGCAGCCCGCGAGGTCGGACCACTCGTCACGTCGTTGCGTGAGCTCGCGGAAGACATTCGCTCCGGCGAGCTCGAGCGGTACCGGTCGAAGCTGGCCAAGCTCGACCCCGAGGCGCGCGAGCTCGTCGACGCGATCACCCAGGGTGTCGTCAACAAGTTGCTGCACGAGCCGACCGTGCGCGTCAAGGACGCAGCCGGTACGCCGCGCGGCGACTACTACGCCGACGCGCTGGCGTCGCTCTTCGATCTCCCGACCGAGCCCACGGTCGAATCCGAGTGATCCGGATCGCTCATTGATCCGCATCGCGACGCGCGCAAGCGCGCTCGCTCGATGGCAGGCGGAGCGGGTCGGCGCCCGGCTCGGACGCGACGTCGAGTACGTGTTGGTTTCGACCACCGGCGATCGCGACCAGACGTCGGAGCTGCACGCGATCGGCGGGCTGGGTGTGTTCACCAAGGAAGTGCAGCAGGCCGTGGTCGACGGGCGGGCCGACGTCGCCGTGCACTCCGCGAAGGATCTTCCGACCGACACGCCGCCGGAGCTCGTGCTCGCGGCGATCCCGGAACGCGCCGATCCGCGCGACGCGCTCGTCGGGGATGCGTTCGCCGATCTCGGGCCGGGCGCGCAGATCGGAACGGGCTCGGTGCGCCGGCGGGCGCAGCTCGCGGCGGCTCGCCCCGATCTCACATTCGGTCCGTTGCGCGGCAACATCGAGACGCGCCTGCGCAAGCGCGACGAGCTGGGCTACCGCGCGGTCGTGGTCGCGTTCGCGGCGCTCGAGCGGCTCGGTCTCACCGACCAGTATCCGTGTGACGTGCTCGACACCGAGGTGATGCTTCCGCAGGTGGCCCAGGGCGCGCTCGCGGTCGAGTGCCGCGCCGACGATGCGCGCACGCTCGCGCGCCTCGAGGCGATCGACGATCCGGTTGCGCATCGCGCCGTCTCCGCCGAGCGTGCGTTCCTCGCGGAGCTCGGCGGCGGCTGCGACCTTCCGTGCGGCGCGCTCGCGCAGGTCGACGGCCGGGCGGGCACGATCTTCCTCGAGGCGCTCCTCGCTTCGCTCGACGGTCACGTCGTTCTCCGCACCCGGGTGGCGGGGGTCGAGCCCGGCGATGTCGGCCTGACGGCCGCGCGCGACCTGCTCGACGGGAAGGGCGGGCGCGCGCTGTTGGAGGAAGTGGCGTGACGGTGTACCTCGTCGGCGCGGGACCGGGTGATCCCGGTCTGTTGACGCGCCGCGGCGAAGAGCTCCTGCGCGCGGCCGACGTGGTGGTGTACGACCGGCTCGCGCCGCAGGCGCTCCTGGAGTTGGCGCGTCCGGACGCCGAGCTCGTCGACGTGGGCAAGGCGCCCGGCGATGCCCCGATGAGCCAGGACGCCATCAACGCGCTGCTCGTCGCGCGCGGGTCGGCGGGGCTCGAGGTCGTGCGGCTGAAGGGCGGCGACCCCTTCGTGTTCGGACGGGGCGGGGAAGAAGCCGAGGCGTGCATCGCGGCCGGCGTGCCGTTCGAGATCGTGCCCGGTATCACCAGCGCGATCGCGGCCGCGGCCTACGCCGGCATTCCGGTCACGCACCGGCGCGTCTCGACGAACTTCACTGTCGTCACCGGCCACGAGGACCCGACGAAGGGCGCGAGCGACACCCGGTGGGACGCGCTCGCGAAGACGGGCGGGACGCTGGTCGTGCTGATGGGCGCGGGAAGGGTCGAAGAGATCGCCAAGGCGCTCGTCGCGGGCGGGCGCGACGAGAACACGCCGGTCGCCGCCGTGCGGTTCGGCACTCGGCCCGACCAACGCACTGTGCGGGCGACGCTCGGCACGATCGCGTCCGCGGGTGTCGAGTCGCCGAGCGCGATCGTCGTGGGCGACGTCGCCGCGCTCGACTTCTCGTGGTTCGAGACTCGCCCGTTGTTCGGTCGGACCGTCGTTGTGACGCGGGCGCGCGAACAGGCCAGCGAGTTGACCGTGCGACTCGCCGCGCTCGGCGCGACCGTCGTGGAGATGCCCGCGATCCGGCTCGTCCCGATCGATTTCGTCGTACCCGACCTCACCGCGTTCGACTGGGTCGTGTTCACCTCCGCCAACGGCGTCGACGCGTTCTTCGAACGCGGTCTCGCGCCCGCCGGGCGCGACTCCCGCGCGCTGGCGCCGGTCCGGATCGCTGCGATCGGCCCGGGGACCGCCGCCGCGTTGGCCCGCCGCGGCCTGCGCGCCGATCTCGTTCCCGAGCGGTTCGTCGCGGAGTCTCTCCTCGACGCGTTCGCGGAGGGAACCGGCCGGGTGCTGCTCGCGCGCGCCGAGGTCGCGCGCGACGTGCTGCCCGAGGGTCTCGCGGCGAAGGGCTACGAGGTCGAGGTGCTCGCGGTGTATCGCACCGAGCCGGTGCCTCCCGCCGCCGACGCGCTCGCCCGGCTCCGCGGCGGAGCCGACGCCGCTGGTGGTCCGATCGATGCGATCACGTTCACGTCGTCGTCGACCGTCGACAACTTCTGTGACGCCGTCGGGAGCTTCCTTCCCGAGCCGCAACCACCTGTCGTCTCGATCGGTCCGGTGACGAGCGCAACCGCCGTCGCACGGGGTCTGCGCGTCGATCTCGAGGCGAATCCGCACACGATCGACGGTCTCGTCGAGGCCGTCGTGCGTGTGCTCTCCCGGTAGCCTTTTACCGTGACATATCCCGAACGTCGGCTGCGCCGGCTCCGGCGGACCCCGGCTCTGCGCCGGCTGGTGGCGGAGTATCGCGTCACCGTCGACGATCTCGTGGCGCCCCTCTTCGTGAAGGAGGGCATCGACGCTCCGGAAGCGGTCGTGTCGATGCCCGGCGTGGTGCAGCACACGCAGGAAAGCCTGCGCAAGGAAGTGCGGGCGCTGTGCGACCTCGGCGTCCCCGCGGTCATGTTGTTCGGCGTCCCCGCGCAAAAGGATGCGCGCGGAACCCAGGCCGACGCTCGCGACGGGGTAATGCAGGTCGCGCTCCGCAACCTCCGCGACGAGGTCGGCGACTCACTCGTCTTGATGGTCGACGACTGTCTCGACGAGTACACCGACCACGGTCACTGCGGCATCGTCGACGAGACGTCGAAGGAGATCGACAACGACGCCACGCTCGAGCGGTACGCCAGCATCGCGGTCGCGCAGGCCGAGGCCGGCGCCGATGTCATCGCGCCGAGCGGGATGATGGACGGCCAGGTCGGCGCGATCCGCGCCGCGCTCGACGAGACCGGCCACGAGACGACGCCGATCCTCGCCTACGCCGCGAAGTACGCGTCCGCGCTCTACGGGCCGTTCCGTGACGCGGCCGAGTGCGCGCCCCAGTTCGGCGATCGCCGCGGGCATCAGATGGATCCCGCGAACGCGCGGGAGGCGCTGGTCGAGGTCGCCCTCGACCTTGCCGAAGGCGCCGACATGGTGATGATCAAGCCCGCGCTCGCGTACCTCGACGTCGTTGCCGAGGTACGGGCCGCGTTCGACGTGCCCGTCGCCGCGTACCACGTGAGCGGCGAGTACGCGATGGTGAAGGCGGCCGCGCAACTCGGCTGGATCGACGGCGACGCAGTGGCCCTCGAACACCTGCTCGCGATCAAGCGGGCGGGCGCCGACATGATCCTCACGTACTACGCACGCGAGTTCGCCGAAACCCTGCACGACACCCTGTGAACGACGCCCTGTGAACCAGAGCTGGTTCGCCCGAGCGCAGGCGGTCATTCCGGGCGGCGTGAATTCTCCGGTGCGCGCGTTCGGATCCGTCGGCGGCGAGCCGTTCTTCGTCGCCCGCGCGTACGGCAGCCACCTCGTCGACACCGACGGTCGGGACTATCTCGACTACGTGCAGTCGTGGGGCGCGTCGATCCTCGGCCACGCCCACCCCAAGGTGGTCGAGGCGGTGCAGCGCGCGGCGGCCGACGGCACGTCGTTCGGCGCGCCGACGCCACGCGAGGTCGAGCTCGTCGAGGAGATCTGCGCGCGCGTGCCGTCGGTGGAGAAGGCGCGGCTCGTGTCGTCCGGCACCGAGGCGGCCATGACCGCCGTACGCCTGGCGCGCGGCGCCACGGGGCGGACGAAGATCGTGAAGTTCGCGGGCTGCTATCACGGCCATCTCGACGCTCTGCTCGTCCAGGCGGGGAGCGGGGTCGCGACCCTCGGGCTTCCCGACTCCGCGGGCGTCACCCCGGGCACCGTCGCCGACACGATCGTCGTTCCGTACAACGATCTTGATGCGCTCGATGCCGCCCTCGACGAGCACGGAGCGCAGACCGCCGCGATTCTCGTGGAGCCGGTCGCCGCGAACATGGGCCTGGTCGCACCGGGCGAGGGGTTTCTCGCGGGCCTGCGGGAGCGCGCGACGCGGCAGGGCGCACTGCTTGTTTTCGACGAGGTGATCACCGGATTTCGCGTCGGCGTGGGCGGCGCGCAGTCCCGCTTCGGCGTCACTCCCGACCTGTCGATCTTCGGCAAGGTGATCGGCGGCGGACTCCCGCTCGCCGCGGTCGGCGGCCGGGCCGACGTGATGGACGAGCTCGCGCCCCTTGGTCCCGTGTACCAGGCGGGCACGCTTTCCGGGAACCCGCTCGCCACCGCGGCGGGCCTCGCCGTGTTGGCCGAGCTCGACGACGCGTCTTACGGTGCGCTCGAACGTACGGCCGAACGACTCGAGGACGGCCTGCGCAAGGCCTTCGCCGACGCCGGGGTCGCCGCGCAGGTCACGCGCGCATTCACGTTGGTCGGCTTCTTCTTCGCCGACGCGCCGGTGGTCGACTACGCCGCGGCGCGCCGCGCCGATCACGCGCGCTACGCCCGCGTGTTCCACGCGCTGCTCGACCACGACGTGTACTTCGCGCCGAGTGGCTACGAGACGCTGTTCCCGAGCTTGGCGCATACCGACGCCGACATCGATCGCACGATCGAAGCGGCGGTCGGCGCGGCCGGATAGGCGCTAAGCGCTAGTTGTCGCGCTCTTCGCGCCGGCGCCGGACCCGGTCCATGTAGAAGAGCGAGCCCGCGAACAAGAACACCATGATCGAGAACGCGATGAACGCCGCGCCGCCGTCCTTGCTCGCATCGATCAACTGCTGGGCAATGAGCATCGGGGCGCCTTCCTACTCGCTCGGTGCCGGGACTGGTGCGAGCGCGGCGCGCTTACGGGCCCGCTCGTCCTGTTCCCACCAGTGCAGGCCGAGCAACGAGAGCCCGAAGAACAACAGCGAGAACAACCAGTAGAAGACGACCGGCTTGCGGACCGAGCCGTAGTCGTATTTCAGGACCGCGAAGCGCGTCGGCTTCAGCGGGTCGCACACGGGACCGTTCGCCCCGAGGACCTGTGATCCCGTGGCGTCGAGCCGGGCCAGGCACAGCTCCATGGCGGCGTAGCGGGGCCGGTGCCAGAAGAAGTTCTGCGTCTTGTCGATGTACTGGAACGCCTTCGAGCTCGGGAACTTCAGCAGGTAGTCGGTCGACGAGCTGATGCCGAGCGTGGCGAACGGCTGGACCGGCGCAGTTTGACCGGCCACCTGCGGGGCGGGCACGACCGCGGCATCGATAGCGGGCTTGACCTGGGTCGTCAGGGTGTCGGTGCCCGCAGTCCCCTTGGTGGGGAGGTCGCGCACCGCAGGGATCTTCGAGTCGGTCGGACTCGCAACGATCTCGACGACCTTCCAGCTCGCGGAGTTGCCGTGCGGCGGGTCGAGGTCGCTGTTACCGGTCGCGCTGCCCGGCGTGGTGAGCCAGAGCGTCGTGAGGAGCACCAGGAAACCGGAGAGGCCGGCCGCCGCGACGAGGAAGCCGAGGCGGGCGCCCAGGTTGGTGCCGAGGAGCAGGTACGTCGATCCGCAGAACAGTCCCACCGCGCACAGCACGGTGGCGACGCCGATGATCGTCGGGTTCCAGAGGTTGCCCGGGCCACCCTCGGCGAGCAGCGCATGCAGAACAGCCACGGTCACCCCTTCTTCACTGTGGTCGTGGTCGTGGGCGGAGTGCGGGGCTTGGTACCGGTGGCGCACGCCGGCGTCACGCCTGTGTAAGTGGTCGTGTCGAGGCAGTACCGCTCATACGCGACGATCTGTTTGATCTGGTCCGGCGTGAGCATCGCGCCCAGGTGCGGCGAGGTCGCGGTCTTGACCTGACCGAAGCCCGGCATCTTGCCGTTGCCGAGGCCGCCGTTGCCGTAGGGCTTGTTCGGGGCGGAGCCGTTGCTCACGAAGTCGACCTGCGCCGCGAAGCCGCCGTCGGCGTCGGTGCCGAACCGGCGGATGACGTCGCCGTCGCGCAGGTTGAATCCGATGCCGCCGCCCGCGCCCCCGCCACCGCCCGAGAGACCGAGCACGTCGACGCTGTTCTGCGCGCCGCTTCCGGGCGGAACCGTCGGGTCGAAGACCGACCAGCCCTCGGTGTGGCAGCGCGCGCAGCTCAGCTCGAACAGGAGTTGGCCGTCGCTGACGTTCGCGCGGCGGCGCTTCCACTCCTCCGACCACGCGAGGGCGGCCTTGTCGGTCTTCACGAGGTCGCTGGCGCTGAGGTAGTCGCCGCACGCGACCGCTTGGTCGAGCGCCGAACCCGTCAGTGGTGTCGCGGCCTTGTCGGCGGCGTCGGTCAGGCTCGTGCACTGCGCGGTGAGGATCTCGTCGGAGGCGTCGGGGACGTTCAACTTCGCCTTCACCGTCGTGCGCTTCGCCGCGAGAGCCGTCTGCGCACTGGCGAGGTTGGCCTTCGCGTTCGCGAGCTCGATTCCCGGACACGTCATGTACTCGGGGCACGGCTTGGAACCGTCGTTGGATCGCGCGGCCGTGAGCGCTTGCGCGGCGGCGTCTTGCGACTGTTTCTGGTCGATCTGGATCGACTCGATGTACGTGACGAGGTCGGAGATCGACTGGTCGTTCTTCGGTCCGCCGCCCACCACACCCCACGCCGACATCGGTGTTCCCGGACGGCCGTACGTGATGATGTCGCTGAGCTCGCAGACGGTGTTGGGTTGACGGCGCGACTGGCTGAGGCAGTCGGTCTCCTCCTGGAAGCGCAGCGCCTCGGTGTTGAGCGGCGGCACCTTCCAGTTGACCTTCTTGGCGTTCAGCGTGAAGGGCGCGACACCGCCGACACCCTTTTGGCCGTGACAGTTCGCGCACTGCAGCGACACCGCGGCGTTGTACTCGGGACTCGCGGAGTTGGCGAACAGCACCGCGCCGCGCGCCGCGGCGTTCTTGTCGAAGTAGGTGGCCGACTGATGCTGACGGGTCGGCTCCCGGAGCCAGTAGAGCGGGAGTGCGAGCGCGAAGATGGCGGCGAAGATCAACGCCCAGCCCAGCACGCGCTCGAGCCGGCGGCTCTCGAGGTCTTCGTCTTCGAGGAACGGCGTGAGGTTCGCCGGAGTCTTCTCTTCGGATTTCGCGCGCTTCGGCGACAGCACGGAGACCGCCACGTAGACGATCAACACGCCGAACGCGACGAAGTTGATCCAGATCAGCCAGTGGCGAAGGTCGTTCTTCCAGATGGCGGCGATCACGAACGGTTGCCTCGTTGTCCTGTGGTCGAGCAGGGTCCTGTGGTCGAGCGGGGTTCGGTGAGCATTGCTATACGCAAAGCGGTCCCTCGGCGTTCTGACCGGTCGTGTCGGTGCCGATCGGCGGGCCGAGGTAGATCGTGCCGGTGTCGACGACGATGCTGTCGCCGGCCTGCGTGGCGTAGAAGCGATCGAGACCGCGCGGGGCCGGGCCCGCCTTCTTCTCGCCGACCCGGTTGTACTTCGAACCGTGGCACGGGCACTCGAACCATTGCGAGGTTGGGCAGAAGGGAACGCGGCAACCGAGATGAACGCAGCGCTGGTAGAGCGCCACGATGCCGAGGTCGGACATGTCCTTGTAGACCGCCGGCTTGTAGACCTTCTTGGCCTTGTCGAGCGCGGCCTTGTCGTCCTTCGGGTAGCGCACGACGTACGTGCGCGCCTGCGCGGCGTAGAACGGCTTCGCCTGCGCGTCGATGGCGGCGAGGATGTCGGTGAGCTTGCCGATGTTGACCGTTCCGCCGAAGCCCCCGAGGCCCTGCAACGGCCACAGGAACGCGAGCATGGCGGCGCCGAATCCGGAGAGACTGAACCCGATCGTGATGCCGACGGCCCGGTTCAGGAACTGGCGGCGGCTGACGCCGATCTCTTCCTCGTCGACCGGTTCGTACTCGACGACCTCTCCGCGGCGGCGCCGGATGAGACCACCGAGCGAACTGCGTGTCTCGTCGGAGCGTTCGCGGCCGGCCGCCTCGAGCTCGGTCGACGTGGTCACGAGGTCGGTCGATGCCGGCTCCGGGGTCGAGTCGTCGCGTTTGCGCGTCTCGCGTGACAACGCGCCGGTCGATGCCCCGCGGGCGCGTCCGGCGAGCATCACCACCGAAACGGCGGCGACCAGCAAGACCAAGATGATGACGATCGGGACGAGCACCAGTGAGCTCCTACAACTCGAAGAAGATGCCCTTGTTCCAGGGGAAGACGAAGTTGAAGCCTTCACCCCGGAAGAACGAACCGATGATGACGAGCACGGCCCACATCATCAAGAACATCGTCATCATGATGATCGCGAACCTGCGATCGGTGGGCTTGTTCGACGGGTTCTTGTCGATGTACGGCGTAATGGCGAGGACGCCGAGCGCGACGCCCGGGATGGTCACACCCGCGACCATCGGGTGGAACATCTTCAGTAGCTCTTGGAGGCCGAGGAAGTACCACGGAGCCTTCGACGGGTTCGGGGTCTGGTTCACGTCGGCGAGGCCGAGCAACGGCGCTTTCACCAACGCGGAGAAGACCGTGACGAAGGCCGTCAGCGAGAGGATCGACGCCAGCTCGATCGCGAGGAGGTGCGGCCAGACGTGCACCTTGTCTTGCGCTTCCGCGCGCGCCTGTTGGATCGAACCCGACTTGACGACGGTGAGGAGTCGCTGCGTGTGACCGCCCGGACCGCTGCTCGTCGGCGCGGGAGCGGCAACCGCGGTCGCCGCCGCGGCGCGTGCGCCACCGGCTGCGGCCGGTTCGGCGCCACCGCCACCCGCGAGCGCGGCTTTGCGCTTGCGGGAACGCTCGAGGAGGTGCGCGGGGATGCCACCTTTGTCTTCGGTGATCGCGTCGCCGTCACCGGCGGCACCCGCGTCGGCGGCACCGGCGTCGGCCGCGGGCGCGACCTCTTCGGCAGCCGGCGTTTCGGGAGCGTCGGCAGCCGGCGCGTCGGTTGCTTCTTCGCCCTCGACGGGAAGCCCGAGCGCCTTGCGGCGCTCCTGGCTCCGCTTGAGGAGGTGTTCCGGTACTTCGGCCATGTGTGTTCCTCCCCTCGACCTAGAGGGGTCCGGAGATCCCGCCGTCCTTGCGGACGCGCCAGAAGTGGACAGCCATGAAGATGACGATGACGAACGGCAACATCAATACGTGCAGTACGTACCATCGGAGCAGGGTCTCGCTA
>DASYJT010000062.1:0-2906 GCA_035996165.1 Acidimicrobiia bacterium | reverse complement strand
CGAGCTTGGCGGGCGCGCCCGGTTCCGGGGAGACATGCAGCGCGATCCCGGCCGCGGCCGCGGCGCGTTCGAGTTCGGGCAGCAGTTTCTGGGTGCGGCCCCGACCGGCCACCGGATTGACGATCGCCGTCCACGGCACCGCCGGAAGCTACTGCGCCGCCGCGGGTAGCGTCCCGCACCGTGTCCGACCACCCGAATCTCGACGCCACGCGCATGCCCGCGCACGTCGCGATCGTCATGGACGGGAACGGGCGGTGGGCGCAGCAGCGGGGGTTGAAGCGCACCGACGGGCACGCGGCGGGTGAGGAAGCGCTGTTCGACACCGTCGACGGTGCGCTCGACATCGGCCTGCGGTGGATGACGGTCTACGCGTTCTCGACGGAGAACTGGCGCCGGCCGCTCGACGAGGTTCGTTTCTTGATGAACTTCAACGAGCGCCTGTTGCTCGCGCGCCGCGACGATCTCAACGAACGGGGCGTCCGCGTGCGGTTCATCGGTCGGCGCGGTGGTCGGGTACCGGGCCGGGTGCGGCGCCGCATCGAGGAGACCGAGGCGCTCACGGCGGCGAATCGCCGGCTCACGCTGACGTTCGCGTTCAACTATGGCGGCCGGGCGGAGATCGTCGACGCGGTGCGCGCGATCGCCGACGACGTCAAGGCCGGAAAGCTCGATCCCGCGAAGATCGACGAGCGCTCGATCGCCCGGCACCTCTACGCGCCCGACATGCCCGACCCCGATCTCTTGGTCCGCACGTCGGGCGAGTACCGGATCTCGAATTATCTGCTGTGGGAGCTCGCGTACGCCGAGCTGGTGTTCACCGAAGTGCTCTGGCCCGACTTCCGCACGCAGCATCTCGTCGACGCCATCGCCGAGTACCAGCGCCGCGACCGCCGCTTCGGCGCCCTCTAACCCCCCAATTTCCCCCCAACAGTTGGCAGGAAAATCGTTGGTGGGTAACGAAAACCCTGCCAACTGTTGGCAGGAAAATCGTTAGTGGGGAACGAAAAGTCTGCCAACTGTTGGGGGGTTTTTTGGGGGGTTTTTGGGGGTGGGGGGAGCGGTTGGGCGAATTACACTGGTGTGATATGCCGGGGCTGTATCGGGACGAGGGGGTCGTGCTCCGGACGATCAAGCTTGGCGAGGCCGACCGCATCGTCACGGTCCTCACCCTGGGCAACGGCAAGGTGCGCGCCGTCGCCAAAGGGGTGCGCAAGACGTCGAGCCGGTTCGGCGCCCGGCTCGAGCCGATGAGCCGGGTCGCGCTGCAGTGCTACCGCGGCCGTGAGCTCGACGTCGTCACCCAGGCGGAGACGCTCGAGGCGAACCGCGTGCTGCGCGAGGAGTACGGCTTGCTCACGCACGCGATCCCGATGCTCGAAGCCGTCGACCAGGTCGCCCAGGAGCACGAGCCGAATCCCGCGCTCTATCGCATGCTGACGGGCGCGCTGCGGGCGCTCGCGGATCTGCGGAACCCCGTCGTCACGTCCGCGTTCTTCTGGAAGTTGCTCTCGCTCGAGGGCATCCACCCGATGCTCGACAACTGTGCCCGGTGCGGGCGGGCATCCGGGGCCCACACCGCCACTGACGACACCGCCACCGACGACACCGCCGACGACACCGACGCCGAGCTGATCGCGTTCGACCTCGACGAGGGCGGCACGCTGTGTCGTTCGTGCTCACGTGGCGGTGGCCGGCCACTGTCGTACCCGGCGCTCGACCTGTTGCGGCGCATGCTCGGCGGCGGATTGAACGGCGTGTTCGCGCAGACTCCCGGACCCGAGACGCACGAGGTCGAACAACTCGGCATCCGTGCGGTCGAACATCACGTCGAACGCCGCCTGCGGTCGACCGCGTTGCTTTAGCGGCGTTGACCCGCGGGCCGGTCGCACGGCCTCTGGCCCGGGGAAACGGGGGTCTGCCGACTAGCCTGGCTTGCCTATGGCACCGCCCGGCGACCCCAAGTTGATGGAACGCGTCGTCAATCTGGCGAAGCGTCGGGGCCTGGTGTTTCCCTCCTCCGACATCTACGGCGGATTCCGTTCCACCTGGGATTACGGGCCGCTCGGCTCACTGCTCAAGCGCAATGTCAAAGACGCCTGGTGGCGGTCGATGGTGCAGTTGCGCGACGACATCGTGGGGATCGACTCCGCGATCCTCATGGCGCCGAAGGTCTGGGAGGCGAGCGGCCACGTCGCCACGTTCACCGACCCGCTCGTCGACTGCCGCAACTGCAAGGAGCGCTTCCGGGCCGACCAGCTCCCCGAGTCGGGCGCCTGCCCGAACTGCGGCATGAAGGACACCTTCACCGAGGCTCGCAATTTCAACCTCATGTTCAAGACCCACGTGGGTCCGATCGAGAACGACGCGTCCGTCGCGTACCTGCGTCCGGAGACGGCCCAGGGCATCTTCGTGAACTTCAAGAACGTGCAGACCACGACCCGCAAGAAGCCGCCGTTCGGCATCGCGCAGATCGGTAAGTCGTTCCGCAACGAGATCACGCCCGGCAACTTCATCTTCCGCACGCGTGAGTTCGAACAGATGGAGATGGAGTACTTCGTGCCGCCGGAACAGGCCGCGAAGTGGTACGAGTACTGGGTCGCGGAGCGCTACCGCTGGTACACCGACCTCGGCATCCCCGCCGATCAGCTGCGCATCCGTCCGCACGACCCTGAAGAGCTCTCGCACTACTCGGCCGGAACGAGCGACGTGGAGTTCGCGTACCCGTGGGGCTGGGGCGAGCTCGAGGGCATCGCCAACCGCACCGACTACGACCTGACCCAGCACGCGAAGTTCTCGGGCGAGGACCTCACGTACTTCGACCAGGAGCGCGAAGAGCGCTACCTGCCGTACGTCATCGAGCCCGCGGCCGGCGCGGATCGCGCCACGCTCGCGTTCCTGCTCGCGGC
>DASYJT010000061.1:0-28256 GCA_035996165.1 Acidimicrobiia bacterium | reverse complement strand
GTGGCAGTCGAGCCGATCGAGCGCTGGCGGGTGGAGGACCTCGCCCGGATCGCCGACCTCTCGGTCGACACCATCCGCTTCTACCAAAAGCGCCGCCTCCTCCCGCCCCCGGAACGGTCCGGCCGCATCGCCTGGTACGGGGCCGAACACGTCGAACGTCTGGCCCGCGTCCGTGAGCTCCGCAGCCGCGGCCTCACCCTCGCGCTCATCGCCCGCGTAATCGACGGCGATCTCGACCCCACCGACGCGCCCCTCGCCGCGGCAGTCGTCCGGGCCGACGCCGAAGGTCCCGAGGAATTCCTCACGCTCGCCGAGCTGGCCGATCGCTCCGGGGTGCCGGTCGCCCTCCTCGAGGCGGTCGCCCGCGAGAAGCTGCTCGTCCCCCGGGTGCGCGACGGCGAACCGCGCTACACGACCGCCGACATCGCGATCGTGCAGTCGGGCCTGGGTCTCCTGGAGCAGGGGCTCCCCCTCCCCGACCTCCTCGCCCTCGCGCACGAGCACCACGAGACCACGCGCGACATCGCCGAAACCGCGGTCGCGCTGTTCGATCGATACGTGCGCGCACCGCTGCGCGCTTCCGACCTTCCCGACGAGGAGAAGGCAGAACGACTCGTCGAAGCGTTCCGAGTGCTTCTTCCCGCGGTCACCGCGTTGGTGGCGCATCATTTCCGACGCGTCCTGTTGGAAGTCGCGCAGGAACACCTCGAGAGCGTCGGCGAGGAGATCGAGCTCGCGGCAGTGAACGTCGCCGCCGCGAGCCGCCTCGAAGGCTGGCCGACATGAGCCGAACGTCACCTCAGGTGGCTCCGGACCTTCCCGATCTCGACGACAAAGCGCGCGTCGTCGAGGAGATGTTCGATCGCATCGCACCGCGCTACGACGCCTTGAACCGCATCCTCACGTTCCGCATGGACGTCGCGTGGCGGCGCCGCGCCGTACAGGCGCTGGCGCTGTCGCCGCCGGCGCGCGTGCTCGATCTCGCGTGCGGAACCGGCGACCTCTGCCGCACCCTGGCGAGCCAAGGGCACGAGCCGGTCGGAGCCGACTTCTCGGCCGGCATGCTGCGCGCCGCGCACACCGACGCTCCACTGGTGCGCGCCGACGCGCTCCGGCTCCCGTTCGCGGACGCGACGTTCGACGGCGTCACCTGTGGTTTCGCGCTGCGCAACTTTGCCGCGCTGGCGCCGGTCGTCGCCGAATGCAGCCGAGTGCTGCGGACGGGCGGCCGCGTCGCGTTGCTCGACGTGGCCGAGCCCGACAGCCCCCTCGTGCGAGCGATGCACGGCATCTGGTTCCGCCGCGTCGTTCCCTTCGTCGGCGGCATCGTGTCGGACCGCGCCGCGTACCGGTACCTGCCCGCGTCGACCGCGTACCTGCCGCCCGTGCCGGAGCTGCTCTCGCTGGTCGTCGACGCGGGCATCGTCGACGTGAGCCGCCGCACGCTCGGTTTCGGCGCCGCGCAACTCATCACCGGAACCCGGAAATGACGACCTCCGACGTCACGACGCGCGCCGGTCGGCGCCTCGTCGCGCGCAGCTTCGCGGTCGACGAGGACCGCCACGATGTTCTCGACCACTACGCGCCCGACGGGTTCGCATGGCTCGACGGCGATCACGGCTTCGTGGGGTCGGGCGTCGCGGCCGTCGTCGCGCCGGCCGACGCGGTCGCCCTGCTCTCGAGCATCATCCACGAAGCGCCGGCGTCCGTATCGAAGAGCGCGGGTCCGCGCGCCGTCGGGGCCCTGCCGTTCCGCGGCGGCGCCGACGCCCACGGCGAACTGGTCGTGCCCGCCCTCATCGTCGGCCGTGACGAACGCGGCCGCGCGTGGCGGACGGTCATCGACGACGCGGGCGCAGCCGACGCACCCGGCCCGGCCGATCGCGACGCGGCACACAACGTCCCGTCGGCGTTCGAGGTCTCGGCCACCACCACTCGCGACCAGTGGCGGGCGATGGTCGATCGTTCGCTCGTCGACATCCGCGCCGGACTCGCGGAGAAGATCGTGCTCGCCCGCGCAGTCCGCATCGACGCCGATCAGCCCTTCGACATCCGGGCCGTGCTCGCCTTCCTCCGCCGTTCGCAACCCGGTTGCATCGTGTACGCCGACCGCGGCTTCGTCGGCGCCAGTCCCGAGCTACTTGCGCGGAAGGTGGGCGCGGCGGTGACCTCCCGTCCGCTTGCGGGCACGGGCGTCGACACCGACGCGCTCGTACGTTCGGCGAAGGACGCGCACGAGCACCGGCTCGTCGTCGACGCGGTGGTGCGCACGCTGCGCACCATGTGCACCGACGTGTGCGCCGCGGGCCCTTCGCCGCTCGAGCTCGCCGATGTGAGCCACCTCGCCACAACGGTCACCGCGAGCGCGCCCGACTCGTCGGTGTCGATCGCCGACATCGTCGCGGCACTGCACCCGACTCCCGCCGTCGCCGGTACGCCGCGGCAGGTTGCGCTCGACGCGATCAGCGCGCTGGAGACGGTCCCCCGCGGTCGTTACGCGGGCCCGTGCGGCTGGATCGACCGCAATGGCGACGGCGAGTTCGTCGTCGCACTCCGCGGCGGTGCGATCGCCGGAAACCACGCGGTGATCCACGCCGGTGCGGGGATCGTGACCGGTTCCGACCCCGACGCCGAATGGGCCGAGACGCAACAGAAGCTCACGCCGATGCTGCAAGCCTTGGTTCGGCCGTAACCGGGGCGTCGATCACCGATTCGTCGAGATCGCCGGCGAGGATGTCGCGCGGACGGAACACGACCACGACGACGCAGCACACCAGTGCCGCGATCGGCAGCAGGTTCTGCAGGAACATGTGCCCGATCGAGCCGACGGCGGTGGCCGACAGCGAGGGGTACTGCTCCCCCAGCAGAACGAGTGACGAGTAGAGCGCAACCGTCCAACTGAGCAGGTTCGGCCGCCGGAGCGCGAGCAGCGGAAGCGCGGTGAACGCGTACCACGGCATGACCCAAGAACTGGCGACGAGGAACGATGCGAGCCCGGCCGCGATCGCGAGCTCGGGCGTTCCCCGCGAGGTGTGGCGCACCGCGATCACGACGAGCAGCGAGCCGGCGACGATCGTCGCGCCGTTCGAGGCAAGGGTGCGCAACACGTCGGGATTCGACACGAAGGTCCCGATCGCATTCCAGATCGACTGGCGGCTGACCAGACCCGAGTGCTCGTGCGCGTTCTGCAGCCACCCCGACAGGAGCAGGTACGGCAAGGCGCCGAACACACCGACGATACCTGCGAACCTCGCGACCTCCGGCCGGCGCCAACGCCGCACCGCCCACACGCACAGCACCGCGGCGCCGACGAGCGCGGTGAAGTTGACCGACGCCGCGAACGCGAACGCGACACCCGCCAACTCCGGTCGGTGATCGACCGCGAGCATCGTCCCCGCGAGCACACCCAGCGCGACGAGCGCGTCGGGATGACCGCCGTTCACCACGCTGATGGCAAGGAGTGGATGGAGACCGACGAACGCGAGAACGGCCGGGTTACGCGTCCGCTTCCACAACAACCACAACATCGCACCGACGGCGACCAACGCGACGAGCTGGTACATGAAGTGGACGAGGAAGCCCGACTCGCCGATGAGCGGCGCGAAGCCGGCCATGATCACCGTGAAGCCCAGCCCGTAGATGTCGGGGGTGCGCTGCCACAACGCGTTCACGGGGCGGCGCATCGGGTCGCCCTCGAAGTGCAACGGATAATTCCCGAACGGGTTCTCGTGGTGCACCGTGACCATGCGGCCGTACATCACGTAGGAATTCACGTCGCCCGACTGGTTCGACGGGGTGGTGACCGCGAACAACAGCGTGATGCCGATCGCGGCGAGGAGGGGTCGAAGCGGCAGCGTGCCGCGTATCCAGCCCAGCGCGACGAGCGCCACCCACGCACCGAGCGCGACTCCGACCAGCCACGCGCGTTCGGTGGGTGTCAGTGAGTTCACCGCGAGCAACAGAGTCGAGATGCACACGGCCGAAGTCGCGAGCGCGGCGTATACGAGCACTCGGCCTAGCGGCTCGGCTCGTGCCCAAGCCGTCCAGCGTCCGCTCACGTCGTGCACCGGCGTCGACACCTGTCCCACTCCCCCGAAATACCCGAGCCACTCCCCGAAATATTCGCGTCGATGTTACGCCGAGGGGTCACGCGAGAGCGGTCGCGACCGCGAGCCACGCGCGGGAGTGAAGCTCTCGCGCCCGGCCGCGGTCGACGGTCACCACGAGCACGCGCGCCGACTCGGTCGCCTCGGCCACGAGCTTCGGAAGATCCGCGGCCTCGACCCTCTCGGCCGTGACACCGTGCGCGCGGGCCACCGCGACCAGGTCGACCGATTGGGGTGTCGCGAACAGGCGCTCGAACTCGGGGAGATCGTGCTGCGGAAGGTACGAGAAGATCGCACCGCCGTCGTTGTCGACGACCACGAACGTCACCGCCGGGAGCGATCCACCCAGCAGGCCGTTCGTGTCGTGCAGGAAGCACAGATCGCCGCACAACGCGACGACCGGCCCGGCGTGCGCGCTCGCGACGCCCACCACCGTGGACGCAAATCCGTCGATGCCGTTCGCGCCGCGATTCGCGAGCACGCGCAGACCATCGCGCGGTGCCATGCACCATTCGAGCGCGCGTACGGGGAGGCTCGACGCGACGACGAGCACACCACCATCGGGCACCGCGGCCGCGACGTCGCGGGCGATGCGCCCCTCGCACGCGACGTCGTCGTCGATGACGCCGTCGAGCGCGTGCCGCGCGTGTTCCTCGGCAGCCCGCCAGGCCGCGGGCCACGCGCCGGAGTCCGGCGGCACCAGTTGCTCCGCGACCGCAACGAGGAGCAATTGTCCCTCGGCCGCAATGCGTTCGTGCGCTCCGTGTTCCGGATCGAGCCACGCGTCGTCGGGATCGACGAGCACGGTCGGTACGCCGGCGAGCCACGCGTTGGCGATCTTGCTCGTGAGCGGCGCGCCGACCCGGACGACGAGATCCGGACGGTTCGCGCCCGCGAACGGCTCGGACCGGAGCAGCGCCTCGTAGGTCGAGATCGTGTGAGATCCCGCCCGGGCCTGCGACAGCGGATCGGCGAGGATCGGCCAACCCGCCGTGTCGGCGAACCGGTCGGCGACCTCGGGGTCGACACCCGCGCCCCAGCCCGCGACCAACAACCCTCGCGGGTGATCGCGCACGAGCACCGCGAGCCGTGCGGCGACATCGGATGGGGCCTCACGCGGGGCGGGTGCGTTGCGGATCCAGGGCGCGCCCTGCGGGCGGCCCGGCGTGTCGAGCAGCGGCGCGCCGGTCGGGACCAGCGGCTCGCGGAACGGCAGGTTCAGGTGCACGGGCCCCGCGGGCGGCCCCGACGCCTGCGCTACCGCGCGACACGCGAGCGCGCGCCAACGCGCGTTCGTCGTCGGGCCGCCGGCGCCTGCTTCGGGCGGACCCGGGTCGTGGAACCAGCGTACGGAATTGCCGAACAGCCCGGCCTGGTCGATGGTCTGCCCGGCACCCCAGTCGCGGAGCTCGGCGGGGCGATCCGCGGTGCAGACGAGCAACGGCACGCGTGCGTGGTGCGCCTCGACCACGGCGGGATGCAGGTTCGCCGCGGCGGTCCCCGACGTGCAACACACGATCGCGGGCCGGCCCGTCGCGAGGCCGACGCCCAACGCCCGAAATCCGGCCGAGCGCTCGTCGAGCACGACGTCGACGCGCATCCGGCCGTCGCGTACCAGGGCGAGCGTGAGTGGCGTGTTCCGGCTGCCCGGCGACACCACCGCGGCGGTCACGCCGCACCGCACCCACTCGTCGACGAGGGTCACGGCGAACGAGGTCGTCACATCGAGGTCGGTCACCGCGCCACAATTCCCCGATGAGCTCGCAACGGCCCCGAGTCGTGCTCGTGCCCGGCTTCACCCAGACGATGGCATCGTGGCGCGGGGTGCGCCACGTGCTCGACGAGTCGTGCGCCGTTGTGTCGCTCGACGTCCCCGCCGGTGACACCTTCGAGGCAACGGCGATCGCGATCGGCACGCAGGGAAAACGGGCCGCGTACGTCGGCTACTCGATGGGCGGCCGGATCGCGTTGCGGCTGGCGCTCGACCGACCGGAGCTGGTCTCGGCGTTGGTGCTCGTCAGCTCGACAGCAGGCATCGAAGACGACGAGGCCCGTCGCAAGCGTGTCGCCGCGGACGAGATCCTCGCAAAGTCGGTGGAGCGAGGGGGCGTCGACGCGTTCCTCGACCAATGGCTCGCCCAACCCCTGTTCGCCGGCGTGCCGCCCGACGCGCCCGGACTCCGCGAGCGCCACGACCTCACCGCGGACTATCTCGCGCACTGCCTGCGCGTGCTCGGGGCGGGCGCAATGGAACCGATGTGGGATCGCCTGCACGAGCTGCGCATGCCGGTCGCGCTCGTCACCGGCCGGACCGATGCCAAGTACGAGAAGATCGCGCTCTCGATGCTCGAGCGCCTGCGCGGCGACGTGGTGCACATTCGCCTCGACGGCGGTCACGCGCTGCCCCTCGAACAGCCCGCCGTGCTCGGCGGCTTCATCGGCTCGTTCGTTGATCGGCACGCCGCAACCGCCTAGCCCGCCCACAACCCGATCGCGAGCAACGCCGACAACGCGAGCTGGAACCGCACCGTCCCGACGAGCGCGGCGATCAGACCGGGCGGATCGTGACGGGTCAGCATCGCACGCACCGGCGCGATCGCGAGCGGGAGCGCGACCACGGCGAGGAGCGCGCTCGGCACGAACGCACCGCACGCGACGACCGCCGCGATCGCACCCGCGATGCAGACGACATACAACACGCGGGCGCGCGCCGCGCCTATGCGTACGGCGACGGTGCGCTTACCCGACACGCGGTCTGTGTCGACATCGCGCACGTTGTTCGCAAGCAGGATGCCGCACGCCGGAAGACCCGCCGCGAGCGCGGCAACCCAGGCGACCCCCGGCCACGTGCCGTGCTGGACGTACGCACTCCCCACGGTCGCGACGAACCCGAAGAAGACGAGCACCATCACCTCGCCCAGACCGATATAGCCGTACGGCTTGGGCCCACCGGTGTACGTGACCGCGGCGCCGATCGCGGCGACGCCGACCAGCAGGAGCCACGGATTGACGACGAGCGACAGCACTGCGCCGACGAGCGCGGCGAAGGCGAACGCGAGCACCGCCGCCGTGCGAACCGCGCGGGGAGTTGCGAGGCCGGTCGCCGTGAGCCGTACCGGGCCGCGGCGTTGGGCGTCGGTACCTCGCACGCCGTCGGAATAGTCGTTGGCGAAGTTCACGCCCACCTGCAACGACAGCGCCACCGCCGCCGCGGCGGCGGCACGCGGCCAGTTGATCGGCCCGTCGAGCGATCCGGCCGCGGTGCCGACCAACACCGGCGAGATCGCGGCGCCCAGAGTCTTCGGGCGCGCGCCCTGGTACCACAACCTCGCTTTGGTCACGGGCGGGCCGTCACGGACGCTTCGGGAATTTCTCGAACTCCGGTCGCCGCTTCTCGAGGTACGCGTTCTTGCCCTCCTGCGCCTCCTCGGTCATGTAATAGAGCAGCGTCGCGTCACCGGCGAGTTGTTGGATGCCGGCGAGCCCGTCGTCGGCCGCGTTCATCGACGCCTTCAGCATGCGCAGTGCAAGCGGCGAATGCTGCAACATCTTGCGCGCCCACGCGACCGTTTCGACCTCCAGGTCGGCGAGCGGGACAACGGTGTTCACGAGGCCCATGTCGAGCGCGGCCTGCGCGTCGTACTGCTCGCACAGGTACCAGATCTCGCGGGCCTTCTTCTGGCCGACGATGCGCGCCAGCAGCCCGGAGCCGAAGCCGCCGTCGAACGAACCGACGCGCGGGCCGGTCTGGCCGAAGCGCGCGTTGTCGGCGGCGACGGTGAGATCGCAGACGATGTGCAACACGTGCCCGCCGCCGATCGCGTACCCGGCGACCATCGCGACGACCGGTTTCGGTAGGCGCCGGATCTGCACCTGCAAGTCGAGGACGTTGAGGCGGCCGATGCCTTTGTCGTCGCGGTAGCCGTCGTCGCCGCGTACGCGCTGATCGCCGCCGGAACAGAACGCGTCGGGCCCCTCGCCGGTGAAGATGATGACGCCGACCGCAGGATCGTCGCGTGCGATCTCGAACGCGTCGCGCAGCTCGAACAACGTGCGCGGCCGGAACGCGTTGCGCACCTCGGGCCGGCAGATCGTGATCTTTGCGATGCCGTCGGAGGTCTCGTACGTGACATCGGTGAAACCGTCGGGGGTCGCCGGTTTCCACTCCGCGCCGGGCCGGATCACGGACTCCATAAGGCTCCAAACTCACGGGCATACTGACTGGCAAACGAGCGGAGAGATCCTGGGAGCGATCACTCCTACGGTTAGGGTACCGACCGTGACCGGCACTGGCGAAACCCGAGCGTGAGCGGCAACGAGACCGACGTCATGGCGGTCGTGGCCGCCGGTCCGGCCCTCGCCGACGCCGCGCTCCGGGCCTGGGAAGCCGGCCGGGCGATCCTGGCGATCAACCCCGCGTTCACCGCCTCCGAGATCGCGACCCTGCTCGACCGGCTCCGGCCGACGCACCTCGACGGCGCGCGCGTTGCCGGCGGCGTCCCGGTACCCGCCGATACGGCGGCGATCGTCGTCACGAGTGGCACCGAAGGCGTTCCCAAAGGCGTCGAGCTGACCCGGACGGGCATGGACGTGATGGGCCGCGGCTACTCCGCCGGCGTCGACGCCGGTCCCGGCGACCGCTGGCTCGCGTGCCTGCCGCTGCACCACGTCGCCAGCCTCGGCGCGCTCGCCCGGTCGTACGTCACCGGCGTGCCGTGCACCGTGCACGACGGCTTCGATCTCGAGCGGGTCGCACGATCACCGCGAGCCGAGGGCACGACGATCGTTTCACTCGTCCCGACGACGATCCGCCGCCTGCTCGACGCGGGCGCACCTCTGCACGAGTTCCGCTGGGTGATCAGCGGCGGCGCGCCCTGCCCGCCCGCACTCCGGGCGCGCGCCGAAGACCATGGCGCGCGCGTGGTCGACGCGTACGGCCTCTCCGAGACGTGGGGCGGCTTCGCCCTCGATGGGGTCCCGATCACGGGCGCCGAGGTGAGCCTCGACCGCGACGACGCGGAGATCCTCGTCCGGGGCGCGATGGTGATGCGGGGATACCGACTCGACCCAACGCGTTCGGCGGCCGCGCTCGACGCCGACGGTTGGTTCCACACCGGCGACGTCGGCACGATCGACGACGACGGCCGCGTCGCCGTCGTCGACCGGCTGAAGGATCTGGTGATCACGGGCGGAGTCAACGTGAGCCCGACCGAGGTCGAGGGCGTGCTCGCGCACCATCCCGACGTCGACGACGTGTGCGTCGTCGGCGTGCCCGACGACGAGTGGGGCGAGCTGGTCGTGGCGTACGTCGTGCCGCGCCCGGGTGCGCCCGCCCCGACGCTCGACGAGCTCCGCACGTTCGGACGCGACCGGCTCAGCGGACCCAAGTTGCCGCGCGCCACGCGCGCCGTCGACGCGATCCCGCGCACCGCGAGCGGGAAGCCGCTGCGGCGCGTGCTACGGGAACCGCTCGCCGGGGAGACGCCGTAGGCACGCAATCGCGTCCTCATCACGCGTCGTCATCACCCGTCGTCCCGCAATGCCTCCTTCCACGTCCGAAACCGCGTATGCACGGTGCCGTCCGGACCGGTGCCCTCGCCGGATCCGTCGGGAAAGAGTCGGTAGGTGAACCGCCGCTGCAGGTCGCGCGCGTCCACTGCCATGTACCGCGCGTCGGCGTGAACCGCGGGACCCGCGCGCCAAAGGAGGAAGTCGTGTATGCGGCGCTTGAACGCGACGAGGTCGACGCCGAAATCGGCGCCGAGCTCGCGCAATTCGTCCGGCGCTTCCACCCATCTGGTCGCCGGGATGAGGAAGTCGCGTTGCGGCAGCGGCGGGAGCTCGTCGGTGTGCCAATCACGTTCAGTCGGTCGTCGCGCTTCGGCAGGGATGGGCATGTCGTGCCATGCTCCCACGCGTGCCGACCGTCGCCGACCTCTCCACGCCCGCGCTCGTCGTCGACACGACCGCGCTGGCCCACAACCTCGACACGATGAGCCGGGCCCTTCCGGGACCGCGGCTCCGGCCCCACGTCAAGGCGCACAAGTGCACCGCGCTGGCCCGGGAACAGGCGCGCCGAGGTCACGTGCACTTCACGGCCGCGACGCCGAGTGAGATCGTCGGCCTCGCCCGGGCCGGCTTGGGCGACGACCTCCTGCTCGCGAACGAGTCTGTGGATCCGGCCCGGCTGCGGGCCATGGCCAACTGCTCGGCGCGGATCACCGTCGCGGTCGACAGCGAGGCCACGGTCGACGCCGCGGCCGCGAACGGCATCCGCGAAGTGCTCATCGACGTGAACGTCTACCTGCCCCGCTGCGGGTGTTTGCCCGAAGCTGCGCCCGCACTCGCAGACCGCGCCCGCGCGGCAGGTCTCGCGGTGCGCGGCGTGATGGGCTATGAGGGTCACGCGGTGCTCGTCGCGGATCGCGCCAAGCGCGAGGCGTTGACGGCGAAGGCGATGGCTCGCCTCGCGGAAGTGGCGGACGCGGTCGGCGGCGAGGTGGTTTCCGCCGGCGGAACCGGGACCTACGACCTCAACACCGCGGCGACCGAGATCCAAGCCGGCTCCTACGTGTTGATGGACGGTGACTACTGCAAGCTGCAGTTGCCGTTCGTGCGCGCGCTCGCGATCACGGCGACGGTGATCCACGTCAGCGACGGTTGGTCGGTGGCCGACTGCGGCCTCAAGGCGCTCGGGATGGACCACGGAAATCCGACGATCGACGACGCCGACGTGTTGTATTGCTCCGACGAGCACGTCACGTTCACACCGCGAGCGCGGATGCGTGTCGGCGACCGCGTGCTCGTGTGGCCCGCGCACGTCGATCCGACGATCGCCTACCACGAGCGGATGCATCTCGCGGACGGTTCCGGGATCGGCGCAGAGGTCGTGGACGCTTGGCCCGTAGACCTCCGCGGCTGGGCGGTCTAGAGCAAGCGTCGAGCGCGCGCGATCAGCTTGTCGCTGATCGCGAGAGTTGCGAACACGCCGGCGCCGACGATGACGAACATCACCGCGAGCACGGCGACGGTGAACGGGTGCGGGACCCGGAACACCGACGTCGCGACCCGTTGCGGAGCCGTCACCACGTCCCAGCTGTTGAGGCGTATGAACCGACCGAGGTACATCGCGAGCACGCAGAGCGCGTGTACGACGAGGATCGCGGGGGCCACGAGCCGGTCGGCGAATGTGCGATGGAGAAACGCCCGGAACAGCTGCAGCGAGAACGCGTAGGAAGCGAGCCCGAACGCGAACAACGCGCCGTACGTCGCCATGACCACGTAGGCCCACGTGTCGGAGCTCGCGCTCTGTATGTCGTGGACCATGTGCACGACGTCGGTCAGCAGGTACGGCGCGTTGGGGAGGAACAACACCCACGCGCCGAAGCCGGCCCACCAGATTGCTCCTCGGCGGCGCGTCGTGAGGAAGAGCGCGAGCGCGAGGACAGCCGGGATTCCGGCGAGGAAGACGTTCCAGATCATGAACCCGTGAACGGGCCCGTACAGGTATGCGCCCACGGCGCCGAGCGTAAACGGCGGTGGCCGAAGTAGCGTCACTCCCGACGGTGTCGCGACGAGGGAGTCACGAAATCATGACGGATCTTTCACTTCTCGACGCCACCGCGCAGGCGGGGCTCGTGCGCACCGGCGAGGCATCGGCCGCCGAGCTCGTCGACAGCGCGATCGGCCGTATCGAGAAGCTGAACGGAGAGGTCAACGCGGTCATCCATCCGCTCTTCGACCGCGCCCGAGCCCACGTGCAGAGCGGACTCCCGGCCGGTCCGTTCACCGGCGTCCCGCTCGTCATCAAGGATCTCGACGGAACGCTGGCCGGCGCGCCGTACCACGCGGGCAGCAAGGCGTTGAAGGCCGCCGCGCACGTCGCCACGACGACGAGTTATCTCTTCGAGAAGCTCGAACGGGCGGGATTCGTGATCGTGGGCAAGACGAACACGCCGGAGTTCGGTCTCATGCCCACCGCCGAACCCCAGGCGTACGGGCCCACTCACAACCCGTGGAACCTGGCGCACAGCAGCGGCGGGTCGAGCGGCGGTTCCGCGGCGGCGGTCGCGAGCGGCATGGTCCCCGTGGGCCACGCGGGCGACGGCGGCGGATCGATCCGCATCCCCGCGAGCATGTGCGGCCTGTTCGGGCTGAAGCCCACCCGCGGCCGGGTCTCGCTCGGTCCCGACGAGCACGAGGCGTGGGCCGGTCTCGTGATGCGTCACGTCGTGACCCGCAGCGTGCGCGACAGCGCCGCCGTGCTCGACGTGTTGCAGGGATACATGACCGGCGACTGGTACACGACCCCGCCGCCCGAACGGCCGTACGCCGACGAGGCCGGAACGGCTCCCGGCAAGTTGCGGATCGGGATGCGCACCACCGCGCCGCTCGGCCTCGCGACCGTCGACCCCGAGTGCGTCGCCGCGACCGAGGACGCGGCCCGCCTGCTGGAGTCACTCGGTCACACGGTTGTCGACGCCGCGCCCGCCGCGCTCGACGACGCCGCGTTGCTCGAGACGTTCAGCATGGTGATGCTCGCGTCGCTGCGCGCCGAGCTCGCCGAGGTCGCGGGCGTGATCGGCCGACCCGTTACCGCCGACGACATGGAACCGTCGACGTGGGCGAACTACGAGGCAGGCGCGGCGATCGACGCCGGCACCTACGTGGCCACGCTCCAGAAGATGCAGGCGTGGACGCGACGCGCCATCGCATGGTGGCTCGACGACGGGTTCGACCTCCTGCTCACGCCGACTCTGGCCGAGCCGCCGCCGGTGCTCGGCGACCTCACCGACCCGGAGACGGGCGGCGGCAGGTTGTTGCCGTTCGTCATCTACACAGCTCCCTTCAACGTCACCGGCCAGCCGGCGATGTCGGTACCGCTCTCGACGTCGGCGACCGGCCTGCCGGTAGGAGTCCAGCTGGTCGGCGCGCCCTACCGCGAAGACCTGCTGTTCAACGTGGCGGGCCAGCTCGAGCAGGCCGCGCCCTGGGCCAACCGGCGCCCGCCCGTCCACGCATAGCCAATCGGTACCGCGGAAGATCTCCCACCAAAGGAGCAAGCCATGGCGGACTCGTTCGTCGACGCAACCGCACAAGCCGAGCTCGTGCGCTCGGGCGACGTGGCGCCGCTCGAGCTCGTCGACGACGCCATCGCGCGCGTCGAGAAGATGAACGGCGAGCTGAACGCGGTCATCCACGAGCGGTTCGACCAGGCGCGCGCCGAAGCAAGGGGGACGTTGCCCGACGGTCCGTTCCGCGGGGTGCCGTTCGTCGTGAAAGATCTCCTCGCGGGCATCGAAGGTGATCCGCACCACGAAGGCATGAAGTTCCTGCGCGACGCCGGCTACCGCGCCGACCACACCGACGCGCTGGCGCAGCGTTATCTCGACGCGGGCTTCGTCTGTATCGGCCGCACGAACACGCCCGAGCTCGGCATCGTCCCGACCACCGAACCCGAGGCGTACGGACCCACGCGCAACCCGTGGGACACCAGCCGCACGACCGGCGGATCGAGCGGTGGTTCTGCTGCGGCGGTGGCGAGCGGGATGGTCGCGGTCGGGCATGCGAACGACGGCGGCGGATCGATCCGGATTCCCGCGAGCTGTTGCGGACTCGTCGGCCTCAAGCCGTCGCGCGGCCGCACGTCGCTCATGCCCGACTTCAGCGTCGTCGACGACCTGCTGATCGTCGAGCTCTGCGTGACGAGGAGCGTGCGCGATACCGCGGGAGTGCTCGACGCCGTGCACGGCGGCGGGATCGGCGACACCGTGCGCGCGCCGGCCCCCACCCGCGCGTATCGCGACGAGGTCGGTGCCGCGCCCGGCAAGCTCCGCATCGGGCTGCTGACCCACAACCCGCTCGGGACGGGCGACATCCACCCCGACTGTGTCGCCGCGGCCGAAGACACCGCGCGGCTGCTCGAATCGCTCGGGCACACGGTCGAGACCACGTTCCCGAACGCACTCGTCGACCCCGCGCTGGTGGGTCACTTCACCACGCTCTGGGCCGCAACCCTCGTGTACAACCTGCGCTACTGGGAACGGAAGATCGGGCGCGAGATCACGCCCGACGACGTCGAACCGCTCACCTGGACACTCGCGGAGATGGGCAAGACGATCACCGCGCCCGACTTCGTCGACGCCCAACACGCCTCGCTCGAGCTCGGGCGCAAGGTGGAGGAGTGGTACGCGTCGGGCTACGACCTCTTGTTGACGCCCACACTCGGTGAACCGCCGGTGGAGATCGGAACGTTCACCACTCCCGACGAACCGTTCCTCGGCTTCATGCGCGCGGCAACGTTCGTTCCGTACACGCCCCTCGCGAACATGACCGGCGAGCCCGCGATCTCGCTGCCCCTGCACTGGAACGCCGACAATCTGCCGATCGGCGTGCAGCTGATGGGCGCGTACGGCCGGGAGGACCTCCTCATCCGGGTCGCCGCACAGCTCGAACAGGCGCGCCCGTGGGCCGACCGGATGCCGCTCGTCCATGCCTGAGGCGATCCATGCGTGAAGTCGTCGTCGCGGGCGGGCAGGGCTTCTACGGCGACACACCGACCGCCGTCGACGCGCTGCTCGCCGAAGGAATCGACTACCTCTGCCTCGAGGCGCTGGCCGAGCTGACGTTGGCCATACTCCAGAAGGATCGCCAACGCGACGAGACGCGCGGCTACACGCGCGACCTGCCCGCGTACCTCGCGCGGGCGCTGCCATACGTCGCCGACGGTCGCACGAAGGTGATCACGAACGCGGGCGGGATCAACCCGACCGCGGCCGCGCACGCCGCGATCGAGACCGCGCGCCGGATGGGCGTCGACGGCATCACGATCGCAACGGTGGTCGGCGACGACGTGCTGGGCCGGCTCACCACCCTGCACTCCGAACACGGTCAGTCGCTCGCGCACCTCGATACGGGAGAGTCGTACGACACCTTCCCGGGTCCGCCGCTGTTCGCGTCCGCGTACCTCGGTGCCCGCCCGATCGTCGACGCACTCGCGCAGGGCGCCGACATCGTCATCACGGGCCGCGTCGCCGACGCGTCGCTCTTCCTCGCGCCGCTGGTGCACGAGCACGGTTGGGATTGGGACGACTGGGACCGGCTCGCCGCCGGCATCCTCGTCGGCCACTTGCTCGAGTGCTCCGGCCAGAGCATCGGCGGCAACTACTCCGGCGACTGGTGGGCCCTCCCGCACCCGTGGGACCTGCCGTATCCGATCGCGAGCGTCGACGCCGACGGCACCGCTGTCATCTCCAAGCCGAGTGGCTCGGGCGGCCGCGTCTCGACCGACACGTTGCGTCACCAGTTGCTGTACGAGGTACACGACCCGGCGCGTTACCTCTCTCCCGATGTCGTCGCCGACTTCACCTCGGCGCGCTTCGAAGACCTTCCGAACGACCGCGTCCGGATCACCGGTGTGCGCGGTACGCCCGCGACCGACACGTACAAGCTGTTGCTCTCCGCGCACGCCGGATGGTCGGGCGAGGCCCGGGTCGCGTTCTCGTGGCCCGACGCGTACGAGAAGGCGAAGGCAACCGCCGCGATCCTGCGTAAACGCGTCGCGCTCGCGGAGCTGCAGGTCGACGAATGGCTCGTGGAGTACTGGGGTGTCGACGCACTGGGCGGTCCGACGGTGCCGCCGACCACACAGGAACCGCCCGAGTGCATCCTGCGCGTCGCGTGGCGCTGCGCCGATCAGCGCACGGCCGGTCTGGTCGGCCGCGAGCTCGTGCCGCTCACGCTCTCCGCGCCCCCCGCGGGGATGACGGGCGCGGGTCGCGGCGGGAGCAGCGCGACCGAGCTGCTCTCCATCTGGCCCACGCTCATCGACAAGTCGGTCGTCGACGCAGAGGTGCGCGTCGTGCTCGAAGAGGTCGGGTAGTCGTGGCGCGGCTCCCGTTGCGCGAGCTTTGCGGTTACCGCGCCGGCGACAAGGGCGACATCGCGAACGTCGCACTGTTCGCCGACGACGACGACACTTACGCGCTCGTCGTGCGCGAGGTCACCGCGGAACGCGTGAAGGAACACTTCGCCACGATGGTGCTCGGTCGGGTCGACCGCTACGAAGCGCCAAACGTGCGCGCGCTCAACTTCGTCATGCAGGGCGCGCTCGGCGGTGGTGGCCCGAGGTCGTTGCGCTCCGACAGCCTGGGCAAGACGCTCGGCGGCGCGCTGGTCCGCCTGGAGATCGAGGTACCCGACGCGATGACAGACCGGCGGCGCGCCCGCCCCGACGTCGCCTGGGCCGACGAGATCCTGGGCGAACCGACCTAGCGAACGGTGAGGAAGCCGGCCAGGTTGTCCTGGTCGGAGCGCACCTCGGCGAGCAGCGACTCACCCGAGCCGGGAGGCATCTCGAGCGCTTCGAGCGCCTCTTCGATCGGGGCGTTGTGCTCCGACTTCACCTGGTCGATCTCGATCGCCACCGAGTCGGCCGCGATGAGCACTCGCCCGAGCGTCGATGTCACCTGCGCCGGCGGCGTGTGGTGCGAACCGATCGCCTCCACCATCTCCGCCGGGAAGCGCATGACCGAGAGGGCGGCGGCGCCGACTTCGGCGTGCGTCATACCGAACTCCATGCGCTCCGCGTCGAGACGGGAGAGCGTCGGGTCGCCCGCGAGCAGGTCGAGCACCGCGTCGTAACGGCGCGGCGCCCGGCGGAACACCAGCGCGCTGCCGAGGTCGTGTAGGAGCCCGGAGGAGAACGCGTCGTTCGGCTGAATGCCGACCCGGCGGGCAATCGCGGCCGCGGCCGCGGCCGTCGTGACCGAGTGCGGCCAGAAGTCGTCGGGCACGGAGCGGCCCTTTTCCGAGAACAGGTCGAACGCGGCGGTGGTCGCGATGGCGCGCACCGTCGCCAGGCCGAGCACCGTCACGGCGCGCCACGCGCTCGAGACCTTGCCCGACAGGCCGTAGAAGGCCGTGTTCGCGAGCCGGATCACCTGCGTCGACAGCGCGGGATCGGACTCGATAAGTCGACCGAGGTCGGCGGCGGATGTGCGCGGGTCCTCCAGCATCCAGAGGAGTCGCATCGCCGCACCCGGCTGCACCGGCAGCTGAGTGACTTCGGTGATCAGGTCGTTTGCTTCGGCTGTCGCCATGGTTCCGCCCCCGTTGAGGCCCGCCGCCGGGCACCTCGGCGTAGTCCCGGACCCTTGGTATATCGGTCGCAAATCGGAACCCCTGAGTGTGATCTCGCGAGCCAATACGCTTCCGCACCGATGAACCACGCCGGCCGACTGCCCCGCACCACCTATCCACGCCGCTACGAGCTCCTGATCGCGCCCGATCTGGACGCATCGACCTTTTCCGGCGAAGTCGTCATCGCCCTGGAGCTGACCGAGCCGACCGACACGATCGTGCTCCACACGAAGGACCTCGACGTGGCCCTCGTCGAGCTGCGCCAGGGCGACGCACCGGTGCCCGCCAACCTGCGAGTCGATCCCGAGCTCGACCAGCTCATCATCACAGCCGAGCGCACCCTTGCCGCCGGCGACGCGGTGCTGGAGCTGCAATTCGACGGCAAGATCAGTCACGGGCTGCTCGGCTTCTACCGCAGCACCTACGTCGACGAAGCGGGCAAGCAACAGGTGCTCGCCGCCACCCAGTTCGAGGCGCCGCACGCCCGGGCCGCCTTCCCCTGTTTCGACGAGCCGGAATTCAAAGCCGTCTTCGCGATCACGGTGGTCGTGGCCGACGGATTGCTCGCGCTGTCGAACGGACCCGAGGTCTCCCGGGAGAAGTTGCCCGACGCCAAGGTTCGTGTCCGATTCGGGGAGACGATCCCGATGTCGACATATCTCGTCGCATGGGTCGTCGGACCGCTCGACGTCACCGAACCCGTCGACGCGGGTGGCGTGGCGCTGCGCGTCGCGCACGTGCCGGGTCGCGGCCACCTCACGAAGTTCGCGCTCGACGTCGGCGCGTTCGCGATCACGTTCTTCGCCGACTACTACGGGATCCCCTACCCGGGCGAGAAATGCGACCTCGTGGCGCTCCCCGACTTCTCGTTCGGCGCGATGGAGAACCTCGGTTGCGTCACGTTCCGCGAGACGCGCCTGCTCCTCGATCCCGACGAGGTGACGCTCGACGAGATGTCGGGCGCGGCGCTCACCATCGTCCACGAGATCGCGCACATGTGGTTCGGCGACCTCGTCACCATGAAGTGGTGGAACGGCATCTGGCTCAACGAGGCGTTCGCGACGTTCATGGAGCACCTCGGCGTCGACGCGTACAAGCCGGCGTGGAAGACCTGGGACGAGTTCGCGGTCGGACGCGCCGCCGCGCTCGACGTCGACGCGCTCGAGAACACGCGGACCGTCGAGTACGAGGTGATCACGCCCGAGGACGCCGACGGCATGTTCGACCTCCTCACGTACCAAAAGGGCGGCTCCGTCCTGCGCATGCTCGAGCGCTGGCTGGGCGCCGACGCGTTCCGCGCCGGCGTGCGCCACTACCTCGACCGGTACCAACTCTCGAACACCGAGACGACCGATCTCTGGGACGCGCTCGAAGAAGCGACCGGCCAACCGGTGCGGCGCATCATGGACACGTGGATCTTCCAACCCGGCTTCCCCGCGTTGCGCGCCGACGCCGGCGTGATCGAACAGCAGCGCTTCACCTACGCCGGCACCCCGCGCGACGAGAAATGGGTGATGCCGGTACTCGCCCGGGTGCACACCGGTTCTACGTCGGAGACCCGGTCTCTCCTCTCGGACGCGGCGGCGCTGCCGCTCGACGTCCCCGACGACGCGTTGGTGGTGCTCAACGCCGGCGGCGAAGGCTTCTATCGTGTCGTGTACCCCGAGGCGTGGCGTGACCGATTGCTCGACGCGGGCGTGTTGGAACCGCTCGAACGGTTCGCACTGGTCGACGACCTGTGGGCCGCGGTACTCGCGGGCGACGCGAGCGCGGCCGAGTTCCTGGCGTGCGCGCGCCGGTTCACCCACGAGACAGATCCCGTGGTGTGGCGTTCCGTGGTCGGTCACGTGCGGGCGTCGGCCCGGCTCGTCGAGGGCGACGCGTTGGAGCGCATCCGCGGCGAGATCACCGCGATCGTCGGCCCGACGATGCAGCGCCTCGGCTGGGACGGCCGCGCCGACGACGAACGCACCCGCGCGCTGCGCGGACTGCTGATCAACGTGCTCGGCTCGACTGCCGAGAACCCGGAGACGATCGCGCGGGCGCGGGAGATCTTCGAGCGGGGCGGCGCCGACGCCGACGTCCAAGCCGCCGCAATCAGCGTCGTCGCGGGCAACGGTGGCCCGGACGAATTCGAGGAGTTCACCGCGCGCTCCGAGTCGACCGCGAATCCGCAGGAGCAGTTGCGTTACCTGTATTCGCTCGGTGATTTTCCGAGCGAGGAGTTGGTCATCCGCGCCGTCGAGCTCGCCCTCTCCGACGCGATCCGCGCCCAGAACGGGCCGTTCGTCGTCCAACGCGCGTTGCGCAACCGTGAGCACGGCCCGGCCGCGTGGGCGTTCGTGCGCGACAACTGGGATCGCGTGCGCGCCCGCTTCAGCCCGTCGTTGATCCCGCGGGTGATCGAAGGCACGACGTGGCTCGTCGACGACGCGGTCGCCGGCGACGTGACGGCCTTCGTCAACGCGCACCCGCTGCCGTCCGGCGCACGGACGATCGCCCAACACATGGAGCGACTCGAGGTGCACCGCGCGACGGTCGCTCGGGAACGCGACCGCTTCTCCGCGTACTTGCTCGACGGGTCGTAGCCCCTTCCGGCCGGGGGGAGGTGGGCGTCTCACCCCGGGGATACCGTGAACATCATGGCGCTCGACCGGTTCAGTGCGCCCGTCCGGGCCTGGTTCGAAACGAGCTTCGCCGCGCCGACCGACGCGCAGGTGAAGGGCTGGCCCGCGATCGCCGACGGCGACCACACGCTCCTGCTCGCGCCCACGGGGTCGGGAAAGACCCTCGCGGCGTTCCTCTGGGCCATCGACCGCCTCGGCACCACGGCCGCACCGCCCAAAGATCGCCGCTGCCGGGTGCTCTACGTGTCGCCGTTGCGGGCGCTCGCGTTCGACGTCGAGAAGAACCTGCGGGCACCGCTCGCCGGCATCACGCTCGCGGCCGAACGCCTCGGCGAGACGTTCGAGGGGCCGACGGTGGCGATGCGAACGGGCGACACGTCGGGGAAGGAACGCCAGCGTCTCGTCCGCAACCCGGCCGACATCCTCATCACCACCCCCGAGTCGCTCTACCTGATGCTCACTTCGCGGGCGCGCGAAACGCTGCGGGGCGTGCAGACCGTGATCATCGACGAGATCCACGCCCTTGCACCCACCAAGCGCGGCGCGCACCTCATGCTCTCGCTCGAGCGGCTCGAGGCGATCACCGAAACGCCGCCGCAACGGATCGGGCTGTCGGCCACGCAGCGCCCGCTCGACGAAATCGCGCGGTTCCTCGGCGGCTTCTCCGAGGATCGCCAACGTCCGGTCACGGTCGTCGACGCGGGCTCGCGCAAGTCGCTCGACGTCGAGGTCATCGTGCCGGTCGACGACATGAATGAGCCGGGCGCGCACTCCGCCGCGTCCGGCGCCACGGCGGGCGTGCTCGGGCTCGACGCGCCCGAGGCGCACAGCAGCATCTGGCCGCACGTGCACCCGCGCATCCTCGAGTTGATCCGCGCGCACCGCACCACCATCGTCTTCTGCAACGCGCGTCGCATGGCCGAACGCCTCGCCGCGAGCCTCAACGAGCTCGCGGGCGAAGAGCTCGTGCGCGCGCATCACGGCTCGCTGGCGCGCGAGCAGCGCGTGCAGGTCGAGTCCGAATTGAAAGAGGGCCGGCTACGCGCCATCGTCGCCACGTCGAGCCTCGAGCTCGGCATCGACATGGGCACGGTCGACCTCGTGGTGTTGGTCGAGTCACCGGGTTCGGTCGCGCGCGGCATCCAGCGGGTCGGGCGCGCCGGTCACCAAGTTGGCGAGCCGAGCACCGGCAAGATCTTCCCGAAGTACCGCGGCGACCTGCTGGAGGCTGCGATCGTCGTGCGGCGCATGCGCGAAGGGCTCGTCGAGGAGATGCGCTACCCGCGCAACCCGCTCGACGTTCTCGCGCAGCAGATCGTCGCCGCGTGCGCGATCGACGAGTGGAGCGTCGACGACCTGTACGCGCTGGTGCGCCGGTGCGCGAGCTTCTCCGAGCTCTCCGAGGACGCGTTCCGAGAGACGCTCGACATGCTCGCCGGGCGCTACCCGTCCGATCGCTTCAGCGGGTTGCGGCCGCGCGTCGTCTGGGACCGGGTCGAGGGTCGCGTCCGCGGCCGCGAGGGCGCGCAGCGGGTGGCGGTGCAGAGCGGCGGGACCATCCCCGACCGCGGCCTCTTCGGTGTCTTCTTGCCCGACGGCGGGCGCGTGGGCGAGCTCGACGAGGAGATGGTCTACGAGAGCCGGGTCGGCGAGTGCTTCGTCCTGGGCGCGTCCACGTGGCGGATCGAGGAAATCACGGTCGACCGCGTCGTCGTCACGCCCGCGCCGGGCGAACCGGCGAAGACTCCGTTCTGGAAAGGCGACCGACCGGGCCGTCCGCTCGAGCTCGGCCGCGCGCTCGGCGGCCTCGTACGCGAGCTGCGCAACCTCGACGGTGCCGGGGCCGAGACGGCGCTGCGCGAGGGCGGTCTCGACGCGCGCGCCGCGTCGAACTTGCGCATGTACCTCGACGAGCAGGCCGAGTCGACCGGCGCGATCCCCGACGATCGCACGATCGTCATCGAGCGCTTCCCCGACGAGATCGGCGACTGGCGCGTGTGCATCCTCACCCCGTTCGGCTCGCGCGTCCACGCGCCGTGGGCGCTCGTGATCGAGGAACGCCTCGCGCGCGCCGATCTCCCGGTCCAGGTCATGTGGAGCGACGACGGGATCATCCTCCGCCTCCCGGAATCGATCGACGACGTTGCCACCGATCTGCTCCTCCCCGATCCCGACGAGATCGAAGAGCTGCTCGTCGCGGGTCTGCCGAACACGTCGTTGTTCGCCTCGAAGTTCCGTGAGAACGCCGCGCGCGCACTGCTGCTTCCGCGACGCCGACCCGGGGAACGCACTCCGCTGTGGCAGCAACGGCAGCGCGCGGCCGACCTGCTCGAGGTCGCAAGCGGCTTCCCGTCGTTCCCGATGCTCCTGGAGACGACCCGCGAATGTCTGCGCGACGTGTTCGACGTTCCCGCGCTGCGCGAAGTACTCACCGAGATCCGCTCGCGCAAGCTGCGAGTCGTACCGGTCGAGACCCGGCGGGCGTCGCCGTTCGCGCAATCACTGCTCTTTGGCTGGATCGCCGCGTACATGTACGAGGGCGACGCGCCCCTCGCCGAACGCCGCGCCACCGCGCTCGCGCTCGACCGCGACCTCCTGCGCGACCTCATGGGCGCCGAGGAGCTGCGCGAGCTCCTCGATCCCGAGGCCCTCGCCCAGCTCGAGCTCGAGCTGCAGCGGCTGGTCCCCAGCCGGCACGCGCGCCACGCCGACGACCTGCACGACCTGCTCGCCGATCTCGGTCCGCTCGATCTCGACGAGGTACGGGCTCGGTGCACGGCCGATCCCCTGCCGTGGCTCGACCAGCTGCGCGCGGAACGACGCGTCATCGAGATCGGCGGTCGACTCGCCGCGGCCGAGGATGCGGCCCGGCTGCGCGACGCGCTCGGTTGGGCGATCCCGCAGGGTCTGCCGACCGCGTTCACCGATCCGGTCGAACGACCACTCGACGACGTGGTCGCCCGCTACGCGCGCACGCACGTCCCGTTCACGATCGAGGAGCTCACCGCCCGTTTCGACATCTCGGTCGAGCGAGCCCGAGGCGCGCTCACGCAGTTGGAGCTCGACGGCCGGGTCGTGTTCGGGGAGTTCCGCCCGGGTGGAGTCGAGCGCGAATGGTGCGACACAAATGTGCTCCGCATCCTGCGTCGCCGTTCGCTCGCCGCGTTGCGGCACGAGATCGAGCCCGTCGATGCCGTCACGTACGCGCGATTCCTCTGCGCGTGGCAGGGCGCCGGGCGCGGTCGGCGCGGCACCGATGCGCTGGTCGAGGCGTTGGAGCAACTGCAGGGTGTCGCGATCCCCGCGTCGGTGCTCGAGCGCGATGTGCTGCCGGCGCGGGTCGACGGGTATCGATCGGGCATGCTCGACGAGCTGTGCGCGGCAGGCGAACTGGTCTGGATCGGGGCCGGCGCGCTCGGCGCCGACGACGGCCGCGTCCGCCTGTTCTTCCGCGACCGCGTGCGCCTGCTCGCCAACCGTCCTGCGCTCGAAGGGGCGCCCGACAGTGAGATCCACGATGCCCTCCGCGATCGTCTACTGCGGGCGGGCGCAAGCTTCTGGCCCGACCTCGTCGCCGCGGCCGGCACGGCCGACGAGAGCGTCGTGCTGAGCGCGCTCTGGGATCTCGTGTGGGCGGGCGAGGTCACCAACGACACGTTCGGGCCGCTGCGCGTCCCCCGCCGCGTCGCGGCGCGCCGGTCGACGAGCCGGGCCCGTCCGAACCTGGGGAGATTGTCGCGCCTCGGTCCGCCCGCGGGCGCGGGTCGATGGTCGCTCGTCGTCCCTTTGCTCGAGCCGGAGCCGTCGTCGACGGCGCGGGCCCACGCGGCGGCGCTGCAACTGCTCGAACGCCAGGGCGTGGTGACGCGCGAGGCAGTCCGGGCCGAAGGCGCGAGCGGCGGCTTCGCCGGTGTGTACCCGGTGCTGCGGGCGTTGGAAGAGTCGGGACGCGCCCGGCGCGGTTGGTTCGTCGACGGGCTCGGCGCCGCCCAGTTCGCGTTGCCGGGCGCGGTCGACCGGCTCCGCGCGCACCGCACGGTCGACGAGGAGAGCCGGGCGCGGGTACTCGTGCTCGCGGCGACCGACCCGGCCCAGCCCTACGGTGCGGCCCTGTCGTGGCCCGAACGATCGAACGGGTCGGGCCGTCCGTCGCGGTCGGCCGGCGCGTACGTCGTGCTCGTCGACGGCGAGTGTGCAGCGTTCCTCGAACGCGGCGGTAAGGCGCTCGTGACGTTCGCGACCGAAACGATCGACCGGTGGGCGGAAGCGTTGGTGGAGGCCCACAAGCAAGGGCGACTGGCTCGCGTGCAAATCGAACGCATCGACGACGAACCCGCGCGCAGCTCGCCGCACGCCGACGCGCTGCGCGCCGCGGGATTCGCCGACGGTTACAAGGGCTTGACGCTCCGATAGGGTCGCCGACTACTGACTCTTGCGCCGGAGGTCGACATGGGATTTCTCGACAAGGTGAAGGAAACGGCCGGCAAGGCCGCCGATCAGGCCAAGCACGCCACCGCGGTCGGCAAGGAGAAGATCGAGGACGCGCGCCTGCAGAAGAAGATCAACGATCTCTGCCAGGAGATCGGCGCACTCGTCGTCGCCCAACGCCGGAATGAAGCCCCCGACGACGCGACCGCGCAGATCGACGCCAAGGTTGCCGAGATCGCCGACATCGAAAAGCAGATGGAAGCGAACGACCTCGCCGACGGTTCGACCGAATCCGCTTCGTAGCCGTCGCCGGCCGAGCGGTCAGGGCAGGACGACTTCGACGAGGGAGTCGTCGGCGAGCATGTCGCAGTCGCGACCGTTGTCCTTGGCCGCATAGAGCGCGGAGTCGGCGAGTCGCAACGTCTCGCGCGGCGAGCGGCCGCGTTCGTGCAGCGCGATGCCGGCCGAGAACGTCGTGAGCGGTCGGTGCGAGGCCCAGACGCGGCGGAACCGGCCGAGCATGGCCCGGGCCCCGTCGACGCCCGCTTCCGGAAGCACGACCGCGAACTCCTCGCCGCCGTAGCGGGCCACGCAGTCGACCTGCCGCGCGGTGTCGCGCAGGTTTCGCGCCAAGAGTCGCAAGACCTCGTCGCCCACCTGGTGACCGTGCCGGTCGTTGACATCCTTGAAGTGGTCGAGGTCGACGAGCACCAGCGCGTCGCCGGGCTGCATCGTCGCGAGCGCCCGCGCAAACGTGCGGCGATTCGCGAGTTGGGTCAGCGGATCGGTCTCGGCGTCGTGCGTGAGCGCCGCCGACGTCCGGAGTCGGCGGAACATCCGGCCCGCCTCCTCCGAAAGAAGTTCCGCCGCCTGGCGGGCGGAGGGGTGCAGACGCCGACGGGGAGTCGTCCACATCGCGATGATCACCCCGATCGGGGCCGAACCCGAACCGGGCATGGGCACGGTCGAAACCGCCCGCACGCACCCGGCGGCGTGGGCGAGCGAGCGCACGCGCTGCGGGTCGGAGACGAACTGCGGCGCGTACGCGTCGAACTCGCCCGCGCCGAGCGCGTCGACGAGCAGGGGCGCCGACTCCGCGAGCGCCGGGTGCCCGAAGAAGGCACGGTTCAACAATCGGCGGGAGCCGGTGCGGTCGGCGAGGAGCACGGCCACCGCGTCGGCGCCGAGCAACTCGGCCGACAGCGACGCGACGAGCTGCGCACCGATGCGCTGGTCGTCGACCCGGGCCAGGATCCGCACGGCTTCCAGAAGCCGCTCGACGCGGGCTTCGGCATTCGCGCGCCGCGCTTGCGCGAATGCAAGCGCTTCGCCGACCAGCACCAGCATCGGGAGCGCGAACACGAGCGTCGACATGACCGTCGTGTCGAAGCGAAAACGGTCGGCGACGAGCAGGGCGACGACGGCAACTGGGGCGAGTCCGGACGCGGTCCCCGGCGGTTGCGTGATACCGACGAACACGAACGGGAGCGGCAACAGCGCGAGGTACGGCTCGGGCGTGCCGCGAGCGATCACGCCGCCCCACGCGAAGAGCACGAACGCGAACAGCGGGATGGCGAGCTCGGCGCGGGGTCCGTAGCGCTCCCAGGGAAGCAGGACTGCCGACGCCCCGAACACGGCCGCGATGCTCGCGATCCAGCCGATCGACGGATCGGAGTGAAGGTTCGGGACCAGGCGGTCGACGGCGAGCGCCAGGAGGCCTCCGACGAGGAACACCAGCGCGGCGACGCGCGGGGCGAGGACTTCGGAGTCGACCTCGCGAAAGAACAGCCGCATCTCGCGCGACGCGCCGGCAGCATTGCTCCGCAGCTGCGGCCAGACCGTCGCCAAGCGTCCCTCCCCAAGAAATACCTACGCCCGACCGGTACATCGGCACGATCGCGGAACAACTTGAGAAGAAATTTCGGATCCGGGAGCTCGGGCCCGGGATCCAGTATCGAGGCGGGTTCTGGCCGACGACGAGCCCGGCGAAGTCGTCGGCAGTCAGGTCGACCTGTGCTCCACACCCTTCGCGGTGAGCGCGTCCGAGATGCGGCGCAGCCCGAGTCGCATGCGGGATTTCGCCGTGCCTTCCGGAATGCCCAACTCCCGCGCGACCTGGCGGTAGGTGCGACCGCCGAAGTACGCGAGCTCGATTGCCTCGCGTTGCTCCTCGGGCAGCCGACCGACCTCGGCCCGCACGTTCTCGGCGGCGACGATCGCTATCGCGAGCTCGTCGACGTCCGGAATCGGCAGCACGGTGGCCGCGTCGCGCGCCGTCCTCCGCCGCCGCGCCTCCTCGCGCCGTATGAGGTCGATCGCCCGGCGGTGCGCCAGCGTGCCCACGAAAGTACGCAGCCGTCCCCGTTCGGGGTCGAACGCATCCGGCCGTTCCCACAGCGACAAGAAGACGTCCTGGGTCACGTCCTCGGCGGCCCGGCGTTCGCCGATCACGCGCGCGGCAAGCCCGAACACGTACGAGCCGAACTGGTCGTACATCTCCGTCAACGCGCCGGGATCACGCGCGACGAGACGGGTCTTCACGTCGTACTCCCACGCCGTGCTCTCGGTCATGCCGCTTGGTCGCCTTCGCTACTCGGCGGGACGCTCTCAGGAGTCTTGTCGAGTTGGGCTCGTCGTGCCCGCCGCCGTGGATCACCCGTAATATCCGCCGATGACCGGGCTCTTCGACATCGCCGGAAAATCCGCACTCGTCACGGGCGGAACCCGGGGTATCGGGCTGATGATCGCCCGGGGCTTCGTGGAAGCGGGCGCGACGGTGTACATCTCTTCGCGCAAGGCGGAGGTCGGCGACGAGGTCGCGGCCGAGCTCTCGAAGCTCGGGACGTGCATCAGCCTCCCGGCCGACCTGGCGCGCGAGGACGAATGCGACCGCCTCGCGGCCGAGGTCTCACAACGCGAACCCCGGTTGAACATCCTCGTCAACAACGCGGGCGCCACTTGGGGTGCGCCGCTCGCCGACTATCCCGCCGACGCCTGGGACAAGGTGATGACGCTCAACGCAAAATCACCGTTCCTCCTGACCCGGGCGCTCGTACCCGTGCTCGAAGCCGCGGGCACGGCCGAAGATCCGGCGCGTGTCATCAACATCGGTTCGATCGACGGCATCCAGGTGCCACTGCTGGAGACCTACGCGTACTCGACCAGTAAGGCCGCGATTCACCAGCTGACGCGGCACCTCGCGCGCCAACTCGGTCCGCGCAACATCACCGTCAACGCCGTGGCGCCCGGGCCGTTCGAGTCGAAGATGATGGCAGCGACGCTGCGCGACTTCGGCGACTCGATCGCCCGCTCGTCACCGCTCGGTCGCATCGGGCGGCCCGACGACATGGCCGGCGTGGCGATCTACCTCGCGAGCCGCGCCGGCGCGTACGTGACCGGCGCGGTGATCCCCGTCGACGGCGGCATCGCCACGACGAAGTAGGTCGCGTTCGGCCACCAGGGTGCCGCGTTGGGTCAGCGTGAGCAGCCACACGAGCGCCGGAACCAGGAACAGCGAGCCTCCGGCGAGGACCACGAGGATGGCGACGAGGGTCGCGTGCGCGCCCGCGGCGCCGGAGATCGTGAGGGACCGCTCGAGCATGTACGGGTACTGCCCCGCCGCCCAGCCGGCGAGCACCGCGACGACCGCCAGCGCGGCCGCGACCCGCGCCCACGCGTACCGCCGACGAACGAGAAAGACGATGGTCGCAGCCCCGGCCACTGCGGCGCCCGCGATCAACGGTGCACCGCGGTGCGTCAGGCCGTGGAACAGGTCGCTGGCGTCGTGCTGAAGCACGAACACGCCTACGAACGCGATCACGCCGGTGACGATCGCGCTGCCGATCGCGCGGCGCCGGAAGGCCTGCACCAGTTCGGGCGCGCCCCGCCGTTCGGCATCGGCCGTGAGATAGACGGCCGCGAGAAACGCGCACACCACCACTGCGATGACGCCGCC
>DASYJT010000060.1:0-4913 GCA_035996165.1 Acidimicrobiia bacterium | reverse complement strand
AGATCAGCGACGAGGAGCGGCGGGAGGGCGGTCACCGCCGGAGGTTAGCGAACCGGTCAGGAACGGCCGACGGAGGGCCCGATGAGGGACATGACCTCGGCTCGGGTCGCCGCGCTGTCCTTGAAGAGTCCGCGCACCGCCGAGGTGAGGGTGAGCGTTCCCGGCTTGCGCACCCCGCGCATCGACATGCAGAGGTGCTCGGCTTCGATCATCACGAACGCGCCTCGGGGCTGCAGGACCTCGACGATCGCGTCGGCGATCTGGGTCGTGAGTCGCTCCTGCACCTGGGGGCGCTTCGCGAAACCGTCGACGAGTCGCGCCAACTTCGAGAGGCCGGTGATGCGACCGTCGTCGCCCGGTATGTACGCGACGTGCGCGCGACCGTGAAACGGAGCGAGGTGATGCTCGCACAACGAATAGAGCGCGATGTCGCGTACGAGGACCATCTCGTCGTGATTCGCCTCGAACGTGACGATGAGGTGCTGCGACGGGTCTTCGTGCAGGCCGCTGAAGATCTCCGCGTACATCTCCGCAACGCGCTGCGGTGTGCGCAAGAGACCGTCGCGATCGGGATCCTCGCCGATCGCGAAGAGGATCTCGCGAACGGCCTTCTCGATCCTTGCGGTGTCCACACCCGAGGCGAGCTCGGTCACGTGAACTTCTGTTCGATGGCGCCGGTGAACTCGGCGATGTAGGGAAGGTTGCGGTAGCGCTCGTCGACGTCGAGGCCGTACCCGATCACGAAATCCGGCGGGATGCGGAAGCCCACGTACTTCAAGTCGGATTCGATCTTCTGCAAGCCTTCCTTGACGAGCAGGGCGCACACCTCGAGCGACGCCGGGCCGCGCGCCTTCAGGTTCTTGCGCAGGTACGCGAGCGTGAGGCCGGAGTCGACGATGTCCTCGACGATCAACACGTGCCGATCCGTCAGATCGAGATCGAGGTCTTTCATGATGCGCACGACACCGCTCGTGCGAGTTGCCGATCCGTACGACGAAACCGCCATGAAGTCGAACTCCACCGGCAGGTCGATCGCGCGGGCGAGATCGGCCATGAACATGAACGCGCCTTTGAGGATGCCGACGAGCAACGGCGGGCGATCGTCGTAGTCGGCGGCAATCTCCTTGCCGAGAGCGCTGATGCGCTGTTGCAGCTCGTGCTCGTCGACGACGGTCCGACCGATGTTCGCGTCATTCATGTGGCAGCGGGCTCCGCGCTCAACCAGAGGAAACGCCGGGTACCGGTCGTGACCCGGACGCGGTCGTCGATACGGTAACCGACGACCCATACGGGCTCGGTCGTCGCCACGATCGGCGCCGCGGCGCGCAGGCCGGCGGCGATCCCGGCCTCGGCGAGCGCGTCGTGCACCGATTTCGACCCGTTCCGGCCCAGGGGGCGGAACTTCTCTCCGGGCGCAGCCGCGCGCACCACGACCGACGCCGGCAGCCGATCGGCGTCACAGACAGCCCGCTCGCGACCATCGGGCCAGGCCACCGGCGGCGCGTGCTCGATCCACGCTTCGATCTCGACGCGGCAAAACCGGGCGCGACCGGGCAGCTCGAGACCGACCGGCGCGCCGACCGACTCCGTTACCCGTCCGACCCGCACGAGCCGTCCCCGAGCGCGCTCGATGCGGTCGCCGCCCGGCAGCTCGGCCGCGCGCGCCTCGCCGCGCGCGACCGCGAGGACGCGCTCGACCGTCGCGATCGACGGCGGCGCGGGTGCGCGGAGCCAGCGCCGGATCACGCGGCGCGCCAGCGCCGCCGGGAGAGCCGAGACCGCGGCTGCGTCGTCGGGCTCGTATTGCGCGGCGTACGACTCGAGCAGCTCGTCGTCGTCCCGGAAGACCTCGGCCTGCCGGGCGAGCACCTCGACGAGGTCGCGATCGGCGCCGCGTTCGAGACGCGGGATGACCTCGCGGCGCAACCAGACGCGCCGGTGGTGCAGGTCGTCGTTCATCGGGTCGTGCGCGGGCGCCAAGCCGAGGCTCGCGCAGAGCTCGTGCGTCTGGTGGCGCCGGACCGTGAGCAGCGGGCGGCGTACGAAACCGCGTCGAGCGGCCATCCCCGCCAACCCGGTGGTGCCCGCGCCGCGCAACATCTGCAGCAACACCGTCTCCGCCTGGTCGTCGCGCGTATGCGCGACGAGAACCGCGGCGGCGTCGACATCGACGCGAGCCCGTTCCAACGCGGCGTAGCGCGCGTCGCGCGCGCGCGACTCGAGGTTCGGGCCGGGTGGAATGTCGACGACCTCGACGTGCGCGTACGCACCGAATCGCGCCGCGGCTCGCGTGACAACGTCGAGGTCGTGCGCGGTTCCGGGGCGCAAACCGTGGTCGACGTAGACCGCATGCACGTCGAACCCGTGCCCGCACGCCAACGCGAGAAGCGCGAGTGAATCGGCGCCGCCACTGCACCCGACGACGACCCGCGCGCCGGACGCGAGATCGTCGAGCGCCGGCGAGAGATTCACACCCGTGCAGCGTCGACGCGCGCGAGCCAGTTCGCCGGCTCGTTCAACTCCGCCAGCGTGGGAAGGTTCTCGGGCGCGCGCCACACCGCGTCGAACGCGCGCCGGCCGCCGACCTCGTAGACGCCCCTCACGAACCGTTCGCCCACCTCGTACTGGCGCATCTTCTGTTCGATGCCGAGGAGCTTGTGCAGCGCGCCGGTGACGCCGCCCAGCTTGCGGCGCTGCGAGAGCACCCGCGACATGCGTTCCTGCCCGGCGACGTGCTCACGACCGAGGTCGTCCATCACCACGTTGCCGTGACCTTCGAGCACCGACATCAGCGCCTGCACCTGCGCGAGTACCCCGCGCTGCGCGGGCGTTGCGAACAGCCCGACCAGGCCGCCTTCGTCGAGCGGATTTCGTCCGGCCCGCACTTCTTCGACGGCACTCGAGATCGCGCGCAACATGGTGCGCGGATCGGGGTCGACGAGCTCGAGCGTCTGGCGCACCAGACCGAGGAAGTATTCGCGCATCCACGGAACCCCCGTGAACTGCGCCCGGTGTGTGACCTCGTGGATCGCGATCCACAACCGGAAGTCGGCCGGGCGGAACGCGAAGCGCTTCTCGAGCGACAGGATGTTGGCGCCGACGTAATAGACCGCGTCACTGGGGAGGTCGCCCGCCCGGGTTTCCGGACCGTCGGGGACGAGCAGGTCGTACTGACCGAGCACGCGCTGCGCGAGGTAGCCGAGCAGCCCGCCCATCTCCGTCGCGGCGACCCGCCGGCTCACCGGTGCGAACGGATTGTGCGCCATGCGGGCGCCGAACCGCTGCATGAGCGGATCGAGCAACGCGCGCATCGAAGTGATGTTCGACTCGACCCAGTCGCGGCGGTCGAGCACGCGCGCCGAGGCGTGTCCCGGCGCGCGCAGGCCGGTGTAGCCCTCGACAAGATCCTCGGCCCGGATCGTCAGCGTGTCGAAGTCGGCCTGCAGCGAAGCAGCGAGATAGGAGTCGGCGAGCGGGTCGCGCCCGGCGACGAACCGGGCGACTCGGCGGGCCGTTGCCCAGTCGACGGGATCGGGCACCCGCCCTTCACCGTCGCCGGGGTCAATCACTTGCGGGGGCGACCCTTGACCTCGAGCTTGCCCACCTTGACCCAGTAGCCGACGGCCAGCTGGGCCATGACACCGAAGTATCCAATCGCGAGCAACGGCGCGATCCAATAGAACCAGAGCTTGCCGCCGCTGTGATTGAACATCACGTTGAGGCCGAGTACGAGACCGGCCAATCCCAACATGATCCCGATGATCACAGCGCTGATGGTGGACGACCTCACCGTTCCTCCTCGACCGGGTGCGGCGTCATCGTAGAAGCTCGGGCCGCCGGTGGATCACTCGGAAGCGGGCTCGGACGCCTCGACGATGCCCAGCGCGAGGGCGATGCGCGATTTCAGCTCGGACGGGACGTCTTCCGCGCACTTCGAGACGATGACCCGGCGCAACTCGAACTCGAAGGTGAACCCTTCCGCGCAGGGCGGGCAATCGTCGAGGTGGCGGGTGATCGCCCGCCGTTTCCAGACGGTCAGCTCACCGTCGAGATACTCGTAGACGCGCACGTGCGCTTGCCCACAGTCCATAGCCCTCGTCACCCCCCGGTAGCCGAGTCGACCCGCGGCCGAAGGTTGTTCCGTTCCGCGTAGTCCCACAATTTCTTCTGCAGCGCCCGACGTCCGCGGTGGATCCGACTCATGACGGTGCCGATCGGCACGTCGAGGATGTCGGCGATCTCCTTGTAGGAGAATCCTTCGACGTCGGCGAGGATCACCGCCATCCGGAACTGCTCCGGAATCGACTCGAGCGCCTCTTTGACCTCCGAGTCGGGGATGCCCTCGAGCACCTCCGCTTCGGGCGTGTGCGTTGCCTCCGCCGCTTCGAGACCGCCGAGACGACGGAAGATGTAGAAGTCTTCGACGTCGTCGAGCTCGACTTGCTCGGGCCGGCGCTTCTTCGCGCGGTATTGGTTGATGAAGGTGTTCGTGAGGATCTTGTAGAGCCACGCCTTCAGGTTCGTGCCCTCGTGAAAACCTCCGAACCCGCGGTACGCGCGCAGGAAGGTCTCCTGGACGAGGTCCTCGGCGTCGCTCGGATTGCGCGTCATGCGTAACGCGGCTGCGTAGAGCGCCGACATGTACGGCATTGCCTGTTCTGCGAATGTTGCCTGGTCGGCCACGGGAGCAGGGTACCCGGCGCCTTCCACATTCCGGCCCCCGGGGGTGGCGGGTCCGGTCGGGGTCATGCCGAGGGCGTGGCGCTCAGGTCGTACATCGTGGTGCCACCGACGGTCTGTGGGGTGAAGTGCTGCTCGACCCACTGTGTGATCGCGCTCGACGTGCTCGCCGATCCGCCTCCGGGGCCGCCGCCCCCGCCCGAGGCGATGAAGTAGTGGATCTGGCCGGTCCG
>DASYJT010000059.1:0-6048 GCA_035996165.1 Acidimicrobiia bacterium | reverse complement strand
AGCCAACATCGCGGCCGTGAAGGCGCGGATGGTCGAGCCGGCGCGCAGAGTGATGCCAGGCCGGGATCCCCCGACCCTTCGAGCACACGTATCCGCGGGACGCCGGATGCTGATCGTCGCCGCGCACCCGCACGACCCGGTCGCCGTCGACGGTGACGACGATGCCGCACGCGGCGGCGCAGATCCGGCAGTACGAGAGCTCCTCGCGCGGCACGTCCCGCACGCTACGGCGTCGACGACTCAGCCACGAGTGAGCGTCGACGACTCAGCCACGAGTGAGATTGTCCGCCCCCTCGCGGCCGGTCCAGAAATCGTTGATCCCGAGCAGCCCCAAATAGCGACCGGCGTCGGTCACCGCGACCCAGGCGGTGTGTCGCTCGAGCATCAGGGCGAGCGCGTCCTGCAGCGGTCGGTCGTGCGCCACTCCCGGCAGCTCAACGGGCGCGTCCGAACCGCGCTCCAGGACCGAGATCCGGCCGTCGGCGACGATGACGACGATGGGTTGCGTGCCGAGCGCCGACCTCGCCGCGTCGATATCGGCGACCGTCGGCGGCGAGAACAGCGCATCGCGGTCGATCGGAGTGATGCGGAGCCGTTTGAGCGCGCGGTCGCGTCCTACGAAGTCGGCGACGAAGTCGTTGGCGGGCGACGCGAGGAGTCGATCGGGTGGGTCGTACTGCGCGAGATGACCGCCGACGCGCAGGATCGCGATGCGATCCCCCATCTTCACCGCTTCGTCGATGTCGTGCGTGACGAAGACGATCGTCTTGCGCAACGTCTGTTGGAGCCGGAGGAACTCGTCCTGCAACTGCGTTCGCGTCACGGGATCGATCGCGCCGAAGGGCTCGTCCATCAGCATGATCGGCGGATCGGCCGCGAGCGCTCGCGCCACGCCGACGCGTTGTCGTTGCCCGCCGGAGAGCTCGGCCGGATAGCGATTGCGGTACTCGTCGGCGGGCAGCCCCACGAGGGTGAGCAACTCGTCGACGCGTGCGCCCACGCGTGCACGGTCCCAACCGAGCAGCCGCGGGACAGTGGCGACGTTCGTGCCGACGGTCTGGTGCGGGAAAAGTCCGACCTGTTGAATCACGTAGCCGATGCGGCGCCGGAGCTCCACGGGATCGATCTTCAAGATGTCGTCGTCGTCGACGAGGATCCGCCCGCCCGTCGGCTCGATGAGCCGATTGATCATGCGCAGGATCGTCGTCTTGCCGCACCCCGAAGGACCGACGAGGACACAGACCTCGCCGTCGGGCACCTCGAGACTGAGATCGTCGACCGCGACGAGCCCGCTCGGATATTGCTTGCGCACCGACTCGAGCCGGATCACTGGAGGAGGACGGTACCATCGCCGCCTTGCACTTTCTCGTGCTGGCGAACGACGCCAACTCGTGGGTGTGGTGGTCGTGGATCCCCGACCATCAACACGAGATCTACGCGTATCTGCGCGAGCACATGACGCTCACCGTGCTGTCGGTCTTTTACGGGTTCCTCATCGCGCTGCCGCTCGCCGTGTTCGCCGCCCGCCGCCGCGCAATCGCCGCGATCGTGGTGCCGGTGGTCAACGCCATCTACACGGTCCCGTCGGTCGCGCTGCTCGCCCTGCTCTTGCCCATCACGGGCACGGGCCGAACGCCCGCGGTCATCGCACTCACGCTGTACAGCCTCGCGATCCTCGTCCGGAACATCATGGAGGGCTTGCGCGGAGTGCCGGCCGACGTGCTCGACGCGGCCGACGGCATGGGTTACACCCGACGCCGGCGACTGGTACGGGTCGAGCTGCCCCTGGCGCTGCCCGCGATCGTGGCCGGTATCCGCCTCGCGACGGTTTCGACGATCGGCCTCGTCACCGTGACCTTCATCGTCGACCAGGGCGGCCTCGGCCGTTTCATCCAAGACGGTTACCAACGCGACTTCCACACCCCGTTGGTGGTGGGCATCGTGTTGTCGGTCGCGCTCGCGGTCGTCGCCGATCTCCTACTCGTGCGCGTCGAGCGGGCCGTCACGCCGTGGCAACGCACCGCGCGCCGGGGGCGGTAGGGCATGCACGGGATGAGCTTCGTCGTCGACGTATGGCACTGGCTCACCGCGAGCGCGCAATGGCACGGCGCCGACGGCGTTCCGCACCTCCTGGCGAATCACGTGCGCGTCTCCGTGTCGTCCCTGCTCGTGTCGATGCTGATCGCGGTGCCACTCGGCGCGTGGCTGGGTCACCGCGGCGTCGGTGGTGTCGTCGCGATCAACATCGCGAACGTGGGTCGGGCGATCCCGATCTACGCGCTGCTCGTGCTCGCGGTGCAGATCTTCGGCATCACGAGTCCGCCCGCATTCGCGTGGACGGGCTCGTTCGTCGCGTTCGTGCCGTTGGTGCTGCTCGGGATACCGCCGATGCTCACGAACAGCTATGTCGGCGTACGCGGGGTCGGCGACGAGCTCGTCGACGCGGCGCGCGGCATGGGCCTGTCGGAAGGCGAGATCCTGCGGCGGGTCGAGATACCCGTGGCCCTGCCGCTGATCATGGCGGGTATCCGGACTGCGATGGTCGGGATAGTCGCGACGGCGACGTTGGCGTCGTTCACCGGGGTCGACACGCTCGCGACCCCGATCTACATCGGATTGAGCACGGGCGATCACGTCGCCGTTTTCGGCGGCGCGGTGCTCGTCGCGATACTCGCACTTGTCGCCGACCTCGCGCTCGCAGTGGTGCAGCGCAGGATCGTGTCGCCCGGTTTACGGACGAGGCGCACCCGAAGCTCTGAAGTGATGGTGACGGTTCCTCACCCCGCCTAGGGTGCATCCACCGAATCACCCCTTCGACAAGGAGCACCTCTATGCGTCGGAACCCCCGGCGGCGTTATCCCGGCCTCGCGCTGGGCGCCATGCTCATCGCGCTCGCACTGTTTCTCGCCGCATGCGGGAGTAGCAGCAAACCCGCTGCTTCTTCCACGCCGACGAGCGGTTCGAGCGCTCCCACCAAGATCGTCGTCGGTCAGAAAGACTTCGCCGGCGCGCAACTGCTCTCGCAGCTCTACGGGCAAGCGTTGGCCGCGAAGAACTTCAGCGTCTCGTACAAGAACCTCGGCCCGACCGAAGTCACGTACCCCGCGTTGAAGGGCAAGAACATCGACCTGTACGGCGAGTACCAGGGAACGTTGCTGACGTACCTCAAGGGCACCCCGACCGGCGATGCCGCCACGACGAACAGCGCGCTGCAGACGAAGGTCACAGCCGACGGAGTCAAGGCTTCCACGGCGTCGAAGGCGCTCGACGTCAACGGTTTCTACGTCAAGAAGGAAACCGCGACGAAGTACCACCTGACCAAGCTCTCCGACCTCACCGCGGTCGCCTCGCAGTTGACGTTCGGTGGTCCGCCCGAGTGCGAGACGCGTCCGCTCTGCCTGGGTACCACTGAGCAACAGCTTTACGGCCTCAAGTTCAAGACCGTGAAGAAGCTCGACGCGGGTGGGCCGATCACGACCTCGGCGCTGAAGGACGGCAGCATCGACGTCGGGTTGCTGTTCACCGGTAGCAGCGTCATCGACGCCGACTTCCAGTTGCTCACCGACGACAAGGGTCTGCAACCTGCCGACAACGCGATCGCCGTGTGGCGTTCCGGCGTCGACAGTCCTGCCCTCGTGGCGGTCATCGACTCGGTGAACGCGAAGCTCGACACCGCGGCGTACAACGAGCTGGCGTTGAAGATCTTCAACGACAAGCAGGACCCGCCGGCGGTGGCGAAGGCCTGGTTGAAGACGAACGGGCTCACCTGACCGGCTTCGGTCGAACGCACGAGTGATGCAAGCGGGCCGGTCGTCGCGACCGGCCCGCTTCGCGCGGGTTTCAGGACAATCGCGGCGCCGGGCGCGACCGGGCGCCGAGCATGGCAGCGAACTGGGCGACGAGGAGCTCGAGCGGTTCGACGTCGTCGGCTGTGATGCGTTGTGGTCGCCCGTTCGCGAGCACGACGGTGCCGACCCGGTCGCCGTTGGCTCGCAAGGGGAGTACCACGATCGTCCGGACGCCGGCGTTGCGCAGCGATTCGGTCCCCACGAAGCCGCGGCCGGTCACGTCGCCGGCCGTGTAGCACGACGAGACGCGATCGACGACGCTCGTGAGTGAAGCCAGCTCGGGCGGGCGGAGACCGTAGAACGCGTCGGCGAGCGGACCGTGCGCGGCCTCGACCACAGGCCTGTCGTCCGCGTCGCGGAGCAGGCATGCGGAATCGTGCCGGGCTGCCTCGCAGATGACGCGCAACCCGTCGACCACCGCGTTGTCGTCAACGCCGAGCTCGGCCAGCTTCGCCGATGCCCGCGCGCTGCGTTGCCACGACGACACCTCGTTGCCGTAGCCGACCACCGCGAGTTGGCCGGCCAGCAACTGCGCGTATGTTCGCATGAGCGCGGGCGCGTCCGCGGGGAACGGATGGAGCGATTCGACGTTGAGCGATCCGACCGCGCGGCCGTCCATCACGATCGGGACACAGATCTCGGCGACCACTCCGGGAATCGCTTCTAGGTAGTCGGGGCTCGCCGAGACGTCGTGGACGACGATCGGCGAACCCGTCGCCCACGTCCGTCCCGTGATCCCCGCGTCGCCGGAAAGCCCGTCGAGCACCTGCCACAGGCCGCGCTGTGCGATACAGCGGAGCCGGCCGTCGTGCTCGAGGTAGAGGCTCGGCATCATTGCGCCTTCGCCGAAGATGTGGTCGACGATGATCGTGCATGCCGCGTGTGCGTCGCGCGCCCCTCGGAGCGCCTCGTGCAGTCGAACGTGGCGTTGCAGGGAACGGGATCGGGCCGCAGTCGTCCGGCTCTCGTCTCCGAGGGCCAGCGCGGGCCAGGGCGGTCCGGGTCGCGCGAGGAGGTAGCCCTGTCCGTACGCGACGCCCGCAGTGCGCAAGGTCTCCAGCTCCGCGCCGTTCTCGATGCCTTCGGCGACCACACTCGTCCCGACCTCGCGCGCGAACGCGACGAGCGAACGTACGAGCGCGAGCCGGTTGTAGTCGCGGTCTATGCCGGTGACCATCGCGCGATCCAGCTTGAGGAAGTCGGGCAGGAGCTCGATGACGTGGCGCAGGCTCGAATAGCCGGCCCCCGTGTCGTCGATCGCGATGCGGACGCCGCTCGCAAGCCACGGCGAGAGCTCGTCGCGCAGTGCCGCGTAGTCGTCGACCGCGGCCTGTTCCGTCAACTCGATGACGAGCCGCGCCGGCATCGCACCGCGGAGCAACCAGAGCTCGGGCTCGAGGAGGGTCGCCGGGCTCACGTTCGCGAACAGCAGTCCGTCGTCGGGCAGCGATCCGATCCGCGTGATCGCGCGCCAACAGGCGACCTCGAAACGCGACCGCATGCCGTGTTCGGTCGCGCGATCGAGCCACCACTGGATGGAACGGCCGGCACCGTCGTCGACTCGGGTCAGGGCCTCGTAGCCGACGATCGCCATGTCGGTCAGCCGCACGATGGGTTGCGCGACCGAGCGGATGCCGTCGCCGGCGCACAGTCGCTCCAGCGTGGCCACGATCTCGTCCGTCGGGCTGGCCCGCTTGGTGGCCTGATCGCTGCTCCCCGAGGACTCCACGTCGCAGTCTTCGGTAAACCCGGAGCGGAGCTGAGCTGATTCTTCGCACTTGACCGGTTGCTGACGGAGGAAAGCGCGCTTCCCGCGCGCAATTCGCGGGGGTTCGACACGAGATTTCATATGTCTGTACGAGCACCGCACGTACGGGCGGCCAAACTTGGACCTCATGAGCGCGCCCGTCGTGTCGCAGTTGGATGGCGGGGTCGCGCTCGCACTGGGTGCGATCGTCGCGACCGCCGCGGTGCGCAAGTTGCAGAGCCCCCGCGTCTTCGGCCTGGCACTGCAACGACTCGATCGTGCGCTGACGAATCGACGCGCGCTCGGCATGCGCCTGGCGATCGTCGTGGGTGGCGGCGAGTTGGTGGTCGGCGCCGGAGTGATCGCGTTCCGCGGCACGCCGGGATTCGTGTTCGCGTGCGGGATGCTCCTCGCGTGCGTCGGTTTCCTGCTCGCGCTGACGCGCGCGGTGCA
>DASYJT010000058.1:0-3215 GCA_035996165.1 Acidimicrobiia bacterium | reverse complement strand
TCCCGTCGAGTACGGCTGGGTGCATGCCGAACTCCTGCCCGACGGCCGTTGGTCGATCGCGCCCGCGGCCTTGGTCGAACGCCTCGCCGCGTACGTCGACCCCGAACCCACCGCTTTCTTGCTCGCACCTCGCCGCGAGATGGCGTGGAGCAACTCCGTCGCGTACGGCGCGGACGCCACCGGCGCCGTGGTGCGCATGAACCCCGAGACGTTCGCCACGAACGACGAGTCAACGCTCGTCACGATCGCAACCGAGAACGGCAGTGTCACCGCGACGTTCGGCGCCGACCCGACGGTGCGCGCCGGAGTGGTCTCGATGACCCACGGCCACACCGACGCGAACCCCGGCGACCTCACCAGCGGCGACACGTACATCGATCCGCTTACCGCGATGCCGCAAGCCTCCGGAGTGGCGGTCGGCCTCACGCCAGGAGCGGGACCTCCACCGTTACGCGCAGGAAAGTCGCAGGAATAGCGCTCGCTCCATCGTCGATACTCACGTTCTTCTCGTTGAACAACGCCTGAAGGTCGTGGAGCAGCTCGTCGGCGCGACCGCTTCCGTCGGCGGCATCGAACGCGTTCATCGTCGGCCCGTAATAGTCCTTGAACCAAAGCACCAGCTCCGACGGCGCCACCGGCGCGTTGAAGACGAACGTGTCGCGGGCGAACGAGATCTTGTCTTCGGGAACTCCGGCAGCGGCGAAGCGCTCGACCACGTCGCTCTCGATCCCCCACGTCATCGGGCTCACGAACCCTTCGGGCGGCGGCGGTGAGTACGCCGAGCTGATCTTCAGGATCTGGGAGACGAAGGTGGGGTCACCGGGGATCCAGTTCCCCATGACGATCCGACCTCCGGGCCGCGTCACGCGCACCATCTCCTTGGCGACGTCGAACGGCTTCGGCGCGAACATCGCGCCGAAGATGCTCACGACGAGATCGAAGCTCCGGTCGTCCAGCTCGCTCAGGTTCGACGCGTCACCTTCCTGAAATCGCAGGTTCGTCAGACCTGCTTCCTTCGCACGCCGGTTGCCGGCGTCGACGAGGTTCCTCGCGATGTCGACGCCCAAGACCTCGGCGCCGCGCTCCGCCGCGGGCACGGCCGTCGTCCCGTCGCCGCACCCGAGGTCCAAGACATCGAGGTTGCCGGTCACGCCGATGCGATCGACCAACTCGTCGCCGCTCTCTCGCATCGTTTCCGCGATGCGAGTGAAGTCGCCCTTCTCCCACAGTTCCTGGTTCGGGTTCATGCGTTCGTCTCCTATCTGATCGTTCGGCCGGTGAAGGCCGCGAGTTGCTCGATGCGCGTCGAACCGGCCGCCGGCTCGACCGCGGCGGCGAACGTGTCGCCGTCGCGCATCGTCGGTGCGATGGCCTGGCGCGCGAACGCGTCGACCGCGGTCACCAAGGCGTCGGAAGGCTCATACGCCTGACCGGTCGCGGTGGCAATGTCCCAGCCGTGCACGAGTCCGTCGAGCACGACCAGCCGGGCGAACGCGTCGCCCGACATTTCACCGAACGGAGACGCGACCGACCGATCGAGCGCGCCCGGGGAACGGATCGCAGCCATCAGTCCGGCAAGCGCGTCGCCCGCCCGAGCAACGACATCGGGGCCCGCCGCGACATCGGCCGGGACAGCAGCGGCCGACTCGCCGCGAAACGCGGCGGCGAACTGCGTGGCGCCACCGATCATGTGGCCGAGCACACCCCGCACCGCGAAGTTCGCGCACGGCGTGGGCGAGTCGAGGTCGTCGAGCGTGATGTGAGACGCAACCTTGCCGAGCAGCGGTTCGAGCTCGTCGATCTGTTCGAGCGGTCCCATGGTGCAGTCTCCTGGTGTCGTCGTGGTCGTGCAGGTCAGATCGTCATGCAAGTGTCGGGCCGCAAGCTCTGCGGCCTCGAGATCGCGGCCGTGCAACATGAGTTGCTGTACTTCGCCGGCCCATCCGGTGTGTGCCGGTTGATCCTCGTCCATGCGCCCATCGTGCGCCGGAGCGGGGTGGGTGGCATCGGGCAGACGGCGCATTCGCGCTCGACGCGCGCGTGGGTCGTTCGGCCCATCGGTCGGCGTCGGCGACCATCGCGGCTGCATGGTTCGGCCGATGCGAGCGTCCGCCGCCTGCCTGATGATCGAACCTCGTCCGGGATCCGCCCGGTCTACGAACGGGGGTTGCACCATGCACGCAACGACTGCCGAGATTCCGGTCGAGATGAAGGGCGACGGCATCGAGACCCGGGGAATGGCCTGCGGGGCCATCACCATTCGCCACGTCGACCTCCCGGCCGGTGTCGACTTCACACCGCTGTTCAAAGGCTTGCCCGGCGACCTCTGCCAGTGCCCCCACTGGGGTCAGGTGACACGGGGTTCGATCACCGTTCGCTACGCGGACGGCACCGAGGAGACCACCCGGGCGGGAGAGGTGTACCACTGGCCCGCCGGGCACACCGGCTGGACCGACGAAGGCGTCGCGTTCATCGAGTTCAGCCCGACCGATGCGATCACGCACACGCTCGAGCACCTTGCGCGGCAGGCAACGCCCTCGACATGAGAAGACCCGCGGCGCCGGTCGGCCGCGGCCGCTACCGTCGCTCGTGATGTCGACGCAGCGTAGGGAGGCCGTGAGCGACGACGCCCAACTCGCCGCCGCGCGGCTCGCGCTGTCGAACTGTGATTGGCAGCGCGCGTACGACGCGGCGTCGGGTCCCGGCGCTCACGAAGCCGAGACCGGGCTCGTAGCCGACCGGCTCGACGTGCTCGCGGACGCGGCCTGGTGGCTCGGTCGGCTCGACGAGTGCATCGACGCGCGCGAAGGCGCGTACGCGCGTTACGACGAGCTCGAAGATCGACGGCGGGCCGGGCAATGCGCGGTGTGGCTCTACGAGCACTACTGCTTCAAGGCCCGACCCGCGATCGCCGGCGGGTGGCTGCGCCGCGCGCGTCGGGCGCTCGAAGACGACGCGGAATCGATCGAGTACGGAGCCTTACGCCTGCGCGAGGCCGAAACGGCGCACGGCAGCGGCGACCTCGAGGCGGGCGCGCAGGCAGCTCGTGAGATGGTCGATCTCGGTCGGCGCCTGCGGTCGCCCGATCTCGAAGCCGAGGCGCTCCAGACGCTGGGCCGGGTACTCATCGACCAGGGCGACCCGGCCGAAGGACTCGCCACGCTCGACGAAGCAATGCTGTTCGCCGTCGAGGGTCGGCTCCGTCCGTACTCGAC
>DASYJT010000057.1:0-3198 GCA_035996165.1 Acidimicrobiia bacterium | reverse complement strand
CACGACCTCGGCACGATGCTCGTGATCATGGTGTGCGCGGCTTCGGTGCTCGTCATCGCCGGCCTCAAGCCCGTGCACATCGTCGTGCTGCTGATGCTCGCGGCGTCACTCGTGGGTGCGGCCGTGATCACCGGGAAAGTGCAGGCGTATCAGCTCGACCGGTTGACGAATTTCGCCAATCAGTCGACCTCGCATCTTTCGGCCCACGACCAGACTCCTACGCAACTGAACCTCAGCGCCTCGAAGGCGGCCATCGCGTCGGGCGGGTTCGGCGGTGCCGGCTTCGGCCACGGGTTGCAGACGAAGAACGGTTTCGTTCCCGAGCAACACACCGACTTCATCTTCACCGCGGTGGGCGAAGACCTCGGTTTCGTCGGCGGGGCCATGCTGCTGTTGCTCTACTCGTTGCTGGCCTGGCGGCTCTGGCGCATCGCCCTGCTGTCCTCCGATTTCTTCGGCACGCTCGTGGCGATCGGCGTGCTCGCGATGTTCGCCATCCAGATCTTCGAGAACGTGGGCATGACGATGGGGATCATGCCGATTACGGGAATCCCGCTGCCCTTCATGTCGTACGGCGGTTCGGCGGTGATCGCCTCGTTCATCGCGATCGGCCTCGTCCTCAACATCCACATGCGCCGATTCTCCTAGACGCCGGCCAACACTGAGAGTGGCGACTCGGGCTCGCGTCGCGCCCGGACTACACTCCCCGGAGATGTCAGACCTGTGGCCGCGGATAGAACCGCTGCTGGCCCGGGTTGAGAAGCCCGCTCGCTACATCGGTATGGAGATGGGGACGGAGCCGGGCAACCTGGCGCCCCGCCATGGGAGCGGCCGGGCGGCCTTCCTCCTGATCTATCCCGACACCTACGAGATCGGGCTCCCCAACCAGGGGCTGCAAATCCTCTACGAGCTCCTCAACGAGCGCGAGGACTCCGTCGCCGAGCGCGCCTACGCGCCCTGGACCGACATGGAGTCGTCGATGCGGGCGGCCAAGGTGCCGTTGTTCAGCGTCGACACGCACCGGGCGGCCGGCGATTTCGACGTGCTGGCGTTCAACCTGTCGGCCGAGCTCGTCTACACGAACCTGCTGAACCTCGTCGACCTCGCCGGGGTGCCGGTTCGCAACGAAGACCGCGCGCCCGCCCATCCGATCGTGATCGCGGGCGGTCACTGCACCTACAACCCGGAGCCGCTGGCCGAGTACGTCGACGCGTTCGTGATCGGCGACGGCGAAGAGGTGATCTCCGAGCTGGCCGAGGTGATCGGCGCGTGGAAGCGCGGGGGCCGCGCGAGTCGCGAAGCCGTGCTGCGCGACCTCGCCACGATCCCGGGTGTCTACGTGCCGTCGCTGTACGACGTCGAGTACGAAGGCCCGGTCGTCCGGTCGGTAACCCCGAGGTACCCGGATGTTCCCGCCGTCGTCGACAAGCGCACCGTCGCCGACCTCGCCGAGTGGCCGTACCCGAAGAACCAGCTCGTCCCGCTCGTCGAGGTCGTGCACGACCGCCTGAACGTGGAGATCTTCCGGGGTTGTACGCGGGGCTGTCGTTTCTGCCAGGCCGGCATGATCACGCGGCCCGTGCGCGAGCGCCCCGAGGAGCAGGTCCGGACGATGGTCAAGGAGGGCCTGCGGCGCACCGGGTACGACGAGGTCGCGCTCACCTCGCTGTCGAGCGCCGATTTCTCGGGCATCGAAGGAGTCGTTGCCGACCTCGTCACCGATCAGGAAGGTACGGGTGGCGTCAGCGTCTCCCTCCCGAGCCTGCGCGTCGACGCGTTCACGGTCGGTATCGCGAGCGAGCTGCAGAAGGTACGCCGCAGCGGCCTCACCTTCGCGCCCGAGGCCGGTACGTGGCGCCTGCGCCAGGTCATCAACAAGCTGATCATCGAAGACGATCTCTACTCCGCGGTCGACGCCGCGTACTCGCAGGGTTGGCGGCGGGTGAAGCTGTACTTCCTCACCGGCCTTCCGACCGAGATGGACGAGGACACGCTCGGCATCGCGCAGCTCGCGACGAACGTCGCCGACATCGGTCGCAAGTACACGAAGCAGGCAAGCTGCACGGTGTCGGTCGGCGGGTTCGTGCCGAAGCCGCACACGCCCTTCCAGTGGTTCGGTCAGAACGGCGTCGACGAGTTGCAGCGCAAGATCACCCTGTTGCGCAACGCGGTGCGCGGCACGCGCGCGCAGGTGAAGTGGCACGACCCGAAGGCCACGTTCGCGGAGGGCATCGCGTCGCGAGGCGACCGCCGGATCGGCCGGGTCATCGAACGGGTGTGGCGCGGCGGCGGAACCTTCCAGGAATGGAGCGAGGGCTTCGCGCTCGACCGCTGGCTCGACGCGATGCACGCCGAGGGTCTCGACCCTGACTGGTTCGTGACTCGCCACCGCACGCGTGAGGAAGTGCTGCCCTGGGGCCACATCGCCGCCGGGCTGCACGCCGATTTCCTCTGGGACGATTGGCAGGCCGCGCTGCAAGCCCATGGGCTCCCCGATTGCCGGTGGACTCCGTGCTACGACTGCGGGGTGTGCACCGACTACGCCCTCGAGCACGTGGTGGCGTCGCCGGTGGCGCCCGCGGGCGGATCGCAGGGCACAGGCCAGGACCTGGCCCTATCCGGCGCCGGTGTACCGGTCCGGTTCCTCGGAACCAAGGTGAAGTCATGAGGGGCGGCGCCGCGAATCCGGTGCGGCTCCAGTACACGAAGCTCGGCAAGGTCCGCTGGATCAGCCACCGCGACGTCGCCCGTGCGCTCGAGCGTGCGTTTCGCGTCGCGCAACTGCCGCTCGCCTTCACCGAGGGCTTCTCGCCCCGGCCCAAGGTGAGCTTCGGGCTGGCGCTGTCGACCGGCCACGAGAGCGACGCCGAATACATCGACCTCGTGTTCGCCCAAGACGTCGACCTCGAGGCGTTGCCCGATCTACTGACTCCCGCGTTGCCCGAGGGCATCTCGGTCGTCGGCGTGGTCGCACTTGCCGATCGCGCACCCGCGTTGCAGGAAGCCGTGACGTGCGTCGAGTGGCGGGTCGACGTCGCACACCAAGATCTGACGGACGTCGATCCGGCGCAATTGCGCGACCGTGTCGACACCGCGCTGGCTCTGTCCACGCTCGAGACCATCAAGCGGCGCAAAGGCCGCGACGTGGTCGAGGACGTGCGACCCGTAATCCGTCGCATCACCGTGTGCGATGAATCC
>DASYJT010000056.1:0-4038 GCA_035996165.1 Acidimicrobiia bacterium | reverse complement strand
GTCAGGCGTCGGGAACCCGTTCGGGACGGCGCGCGTAGGCTGACCGCTCGTGGATCTCGAGCTGCCCCTCTATCGGCGTGGCGTGTTGCCCTGTCAACACCTCGAGCGGGCGATCGCGGCAAAGGTGATCGACGCCGGGCGCTTCACGATCCCACCCGAGAACATCCAGCCGGCCAGCCTCGACCTGCGCCTCGGTGAGGTCGCATACCGCATCCGGTGCAGTTTCCTGCCCGGGCAGCAGTCGGTGGAGCGGCGCGTCAAGGACTACATCATCGATGAGCTCGACCTCCGCAAGGACGGCGTGGTCCTCGAGAGCAAACGGCCGTATCTCATCCCGCTGAAGGAACGGCTCTCGTTGCCGCCCAAGCTGCGAGGGAAGGCGAACCCGAAGAGCTCCACCGGTCGGATCGACGTGTTCACCCGAGTCATCACCGACGAGAGCTACCGCTTCGACGAGATCGCGGCCGGCTACGACGGTCCGCTCTATCTCGAAGTCGTGCCGCTCTCGTTTCCGGTGCGGGTCCGCGAGGATCTCTCGTTGAATCAGCTCCGGCTGTCGGTCGGCTCCGCGGTGTTGACCGACGACGACGTGCGCGCGTTCCACAACGGTGATCCGTTGCTGTTCGACCACGGTGAGCCCGTGCCCGAGAGCAAGCTCGCGTTCGGCGGCGGACTCTTCCTCGGCCTCGACCTCCACGGCGACGCCGAGGGCTACGTGGGGCACCGGGCGCGCGACAACGCGCCGCTCCTCGACGTCGCCAAGAGCGCGGCCGTGCCCGTCGACCCGGAGTCGTTCTGGGAGCCGGTCAAGCGCGAGGAAGGCGACCGCGTGGTGCTCACGCCGCAGCGGTTCTATCTCCTGATGAGCAACGAGGCCGTCTGCATCCCGCCGACCCTCGCCTCGGAGATGACGGCATACGACCCGACGAGCGGTGAGCTGCGCACCCACTACGCGGGCTTCTTCGATCCCGGCTTCGGCTTCGATCCCGGCGGGCATTCGGTCGGGTCGCGCGCCGCGCTCGAGGTCCGCGCCCACGACGTGCCGTTCATGATCGAACACGGTCAACGGGTCTGCAAGCTCACGTTCGAGCACATGCTCGAGGCGCCGCAGCGCCTCTACGGCCAGGGCATCGGCTCGAACTACCAGGGCCAGAACGAGACGCTCAGCAAACACTTCGCGCGCTAGGCGTTCCCGCGGGTCAAAAGCGGGGCGAAAGCGCGTCGAAGACCTCGTCGATCCGATCGATGATCGCGAGATGGCCTTCGCCGTCCCACTGCGAGAACTGCGCACCCGGGATACGGCGCACGAGCTCCTCGGTGTGGTGCATCGGCACGATCGGATCGGCGGACGCGTGCCAGCAATGCACCGGGACGCGGATCTCCTCGACGTCGAAGCCCCACGGCCGGCCGAGCGCGGCGTAGTCGTCGACGACACCCGCCGCGCCGCGCCGGCACGACTGGGTGAACAGGGCGAGCGCCGCCTTGGCCGACGGGAACTTCTCCATCACCGCGCGGTCGGCGGCTGACATCTCGATCCGGCCGAACCGCAACGAGGTTTTCGGCGCGACCCGCGATGCCCGCACGCCGATCTGCAGCGTCGCTCCCGCGAGCCGCGGGAGTCGTTGCGACAGGCGGGTCAGCACCCGATCGGTCGGCTCGAAGTCGTCGACGGACGCCCACACCCCGACCTGGCCCGAGCCGGAGACGATGGCCGCCGCCCGCACCCGGTCGGCGAGCGCGTGCGCGGCGGCCAACGCGTACGGGCCGCCCCCGGAATACCCGATCACCGCGAACGTCGCGAGGTCGAGCGCGTCGGCGAACCCGCGCAGCTCGGTCGGGTACGAACGGACGCTTGCACCCAGACCCGGACGCCACCGGTCGGAGTCGCCGACCCCGGGTCGGTCGGGCGCGAGGAGGCGAATGCCCCGCGCCCGCGCCCGTTCCTGAGCCCACGCGAACCCCGCCCCGCACGCCGGCGTCCCGTGCATCGCCACGACCGGGTCGCCGCTCGGATCGCCGTACTCGTAATAACCCACGACGCGATCGTCCGCGGTCCGAACCGTTCGCGACTCCGGTATCTCGACGACATCGAGCATCCGCGAATCATCATGCCGTGTGCAACGATCCCCGGGCGACTCCGGTCAGAGGTGCAGCACAGTCAGGCTGGTCACGCACAACGCGGTGGTGGCGAGCAGGACGATCCCGTCGACGGCGCGAAAGCGCGCGCCGGGAAGGTTGCCGCCCGTGCCGATACCTCCGCGCGCCACGATCGCGTCGGCGAGGTCGCGCGCCCGCCGGATCGACGCGACGATCGCGGTCGCCAGCAGGTCGTTCGTCTCGATCAACGCGCGCCGCACGACCGCGCGCGGGTGATCGTGCTCGCCGTCGACGTCGTGCGCGCGCAGCCGGCGCGCCGCCGCCAACACGCGGATCTCTTCGATCAGCAGCGGGAGGCAACGGATCGCGAGCGCGATCGCGATCACCCACTCGTCGACGGGGAGGCGCAGCCAACGCAACGGCCGCCCCAACCGTTCGAGCGCGGGCGCGACCTCACCCAACGGCGTGGTCCAGCCGACGAGCGCGCCCGAGATCACGAGGACGATCGCCAGCGACGTGAAACGCGCCCACTCGTCGAGCGCGCCGATGCTCAATCCGACGCCGCCGATATGGACCATCGGCTCGATCGACGACCACAGGCTGAGCACCGCGCTGAGCCCGAGCAAACCGTAGAACCAGCTCGGCAAACGGGGGAACGCGCCGAGCGGGATCCGCGCGACGAGCAGTTCGACCGCAACGACCCCGGCCGTCGCCGCGAGCATTTGCCACGTCGGCGATATCGACACCATCAACGCGAGCTCGAACGCGACGAGGAGCTTGGTTCCGGCCCAGAGCCGGTGCACCGGGGAGTTGCCCGGAACGAGCCGCAGGAAGTTCAGCTCGGTGTCGCGTCGCTTCGCAGGTCGCGGGCGGGCCCGGGGCCGCGAGAACACTTCGGTGAGGCTCATGGCTGCGCCTCCGGCACTACGTCCTCGACGGTTGCCTCGACGGTTGCTTCGACGGTTGCATCGCGCATGATCCGACCGGACTCGAGCTCGACGACGCGATCGACGAGACCGCTCGGCAGGTCTCGGTCGTGCGAGACGATCACCAGCGCCAGGTCGTCGCGACGGCGCAGGTTCGTCAACACCGCGTCGAGCTCGGCGCGTCCGTCGGCGTCGAGTCCGGCAAACGGTTCGTCGAGGACGATCGCGCGCGGCCGCGCCGCCAACACGCCGGCCAGCACGACCCGCCGCATCTGGCCACCACTCAACTCGTCGACGCGCCGAAGGCCGACTTCGCTCGGGTCGAGGCCGACCGAGGTCAGTGCCGCGCGCGCGGGCGCGTCGTCGACGCCGCCCGCGGCGCGGACCTCGTCCAACACCGTGGGGCGGAGGAGTTGCAGGCGCGCGTGTTGGAACGAGAGCCCGACGCGGCCGACCTGTTCTGCAATCGGGCGGCCGTCGAGCTCCGCTCGCCCGACGCTCGGCGCGAGCAATCCCGCGAGGATCCAGGCCAGCGTCGACTTCCCCGAACCGTTGTGCCCGACCACCAGGACGGCCTCACCGGCGCGGATCGTGAGGTCGATGTCGGTGAGCGCGCGGTTCGCCCACGGTGTCCCGCGTGAGTAGGTGTGGCCGACCCCTTCGATCGTGATGACCGGCGGACCCAACGGGCCGCGAGCGACGCGGCCCGAAACGTCGTCGCGGCGCAGTCGTGCCGGCTCGTCGACGATGCGACCGCCCGCGAGCGTGATCATGCGGTCGGCCGCGGCCGCTTCCGCGGCGCGATGCGTGACGTGCACCACTCCCAGTCCGTTTGCCAGTCCGTTGGCCAGTCCGTTTGCCAGTCCGTTTGGTCGCGCGAGGTCGCGGAACAGCTCGACCAGCTGGGCGCGCCCGGTCGCGTCGACCATCGCGGTGGACTCGTCGGAGATCAAGAGGTTCGGTCGGCGCGCGAGCGCGGCCGCGATGGCGAGGCGTTGGAGCTCGCCGCCCGACA
>DASYJT010000055.1:0-10160 GCA_035996165.1 Acidimicrobiia bacterium | reverse complement strand
GTGCGCCTTTCCGCCGGGCCTGCGCGCGTGTGGACCGCGCCCGCGCCGACCCTCGGTCAGCACACCGACGAGATCCTGCGCGAGCTCGGCATCGACGACGCCGAGCTCGCTCGCCTCGCCGCCGAGCACGTCATCGGAACCACGCCGGTGTTCGCATGACACTCTCGGGCGGGCCCGAGCTCGAGGACGTCGAAGACGCGCTCGTCGACGGTGACGTCCCGTATCAACGGGGCACCGCGGCGGCCGCCCTCCGCAATCGCAACTTTCGTATCGTCTACAGCGGAACGTTCGCGTCGAACATCGGCACGTGGATGCAGAACGTCATCCTCGGCGCGTACGGGCTCGCGCTCACGCACAGCGGTTTCTACGTGGGCCTCTTGTATTTCGGTCAGCTCGGCCCGTTGCTCTTCTTGTCGATGATCGGCGGACTACTCGCCGACCGCGTCGACCGGCGCCGCCTGCTCGTCAGCATGCAGGTCCTGCAGGGTGCGTTGTCGTTCGCGCTCGCATTCGTCGCCTGGCAGTCGCACCCGTCGCGAGTCCTGATCGTGGTGATCGTGTTCGCGATCGGCATTGCCAACGCGCTCGGCGCTCCCGGTTTGAGCGCGATCCTCCCGACACTCGTGCCCCGCGAAGACCTGACCGGTGCGGTCTCGCTGACGTCGGTGCAGATGAACCTCTCGCGCGTGATCGGCCCCGCGATCGGCGCGCTCGTCTACTCGTGGCTCGCGGCCGGACCGGTCTTCGCGATCAATGCCGCCACGTACGCGTTCGCGGTGATCGGACTGCTCTGGGCGCGCTACCCGCGCTACGCGGGCTCGCCCGAGGCGTTGCGGGTCGAGCACCGACTGCTGTCGGGGGTCCGAATCGCGCGGGCCGATCCGGTGATTCGTTACGTCCTGCTCACGCTGTTCTCGTTCTCGTTCTTCTCGGTGACGTTCGTCGGGATCATGCCGCTCATCGCGAAGTACAACCTGCACCTCTCCGATGCGCAGTACGGGTTCTTGTACGCAGCCTTCGGCCTGGGTGCCGCGGCCGGCGCGCTCACGGTCGGGTCGGTGTTCGCGCAACGCTCCAAGGTCGCGCTGCTCCGGCCCGGATTCATCGCGTTCGCCGTCTCGCTCTCGGCCTTCGGCATCGTCCGCAATGTCCCCGCCGCCTTCGCCGTCGTGTTGGTGCTCGGTTACATGTACTTCCTCGTTGTCACGTGCCTCTCGACGATCCTGCAAAAGCAGCTGCGCGACGAGGAGCGCGGGCGCGTGATGGCGTTGTGGATCATGGTGTTCGGTGGCACAGTGCCGCTCGGGGTCCTCGTCGCCGGTCCGTTCGCCAAGTCGCACGCCACCGAGGTCCTGCTCGTCGGTGCCGCCTGGGCCGTAGTGCTCGCCGGCTTTTCGGGAGCCAAGTCGCTCCGGGAGAAGGGCGCGCCGGACGACTGAGGAACAGGGCGAGTAGCCCGCCCACCAACGTTTTTCCCACCAACAGTTGGCAGGATTTTCGTTCCCCACCAACGTTTTTCCCACCAACAGTTGGCAGGGTTTTGGCGAGGGCGGAGGGCGGCGCGTAGTAGCCCCGCGCTACCCGAGCTCGCGCAGCACGCCGACGACGTTGCGCCCGAGCACGTCGAGGCAATACCCACCCTCCTGCACCACGAGCGTGGGGCGATCGAGTGCGGCGAGCTCGGCACCCAAGCGCGGATAGTCGTCGGCGACGAGCCGGAACGAGTCGGCATCTTCGAGCGCGGTGTCGACACCGAGCGACACGATCAACGCGTCGGGACCGAACTTACGCACGACCGCGAGCGCCGCGGTCAACGCCGGTCCGTATGCATCCCACTCCGTGCCCAGCGCAAGCGGGAAGTTGCGATTGCAGTCCTCGCCCGCGCCCCAACCCCGTTCGTTCGCGAAGCCGAGGAAGAAGGGATACTCGACCGCCGGATCGGCGTGCAGCGATACGAACAACACGTCGTCGCGGTCGTAGAAGATCTGCTGCGTTCCGTTGCCGTGGTGATAGTCGACGTCGACGATCGCGACGCGCGCGCCTCGGTCGGTCCACGCCTGCGCGGCGATGGCGGCGTTGTTGAGATAGCAGTAACCCGCGAACGAGTCGGCGGCCGCGTGGTGGCCAGGCGGTCGGGCCAAGGCGTACGCGACCTTCTCGCGTCCGTCGGCGACGGCTTCCCACGCGGACAGGGTGATGTCGACGGCGCCGACCGCGGCCGGGTACGTGCCGTTCAGGATGGGATCGGTGTCGTGCGAGTACCAACCGAGTTGCGCGATGACGTGGTCGAGCTCCACGTGCGGTTGGTCGCGGATCGCGCGCGCGTAGGCGATCGCTTCGGACGATTCGTCGAGCCCGGTCGCCGCGCGCCAGCGTGCGTGCGCGTGCTCGAGGAACTCGACGTATTCGGGTGAGTGCACGCGTGTGGTCGCCGACCGCTCGAACGTACGGGGCGCCTGCACCGGGCCGAGCCCGGCCTCGTCGATGGCCGCGAGAATCCGGTCGGCCCGCTCGGGGATCTCGGGCGGATCGATGAACCGTCCCGCGTCCTGGAACGGGATGCGGGGGTGATGAGTGCGGTGCGCCTCCGAGCCGACGATCAGCATTCCGAAGCTGTAGCACGCCGCTAGCGTGCGTGCGTGACTTCCGCCGACGTGCGCGTGATCTCGCTGGATCTCGACCAGCCGGCCGCCGTCGTCGAACGCCTCGACGCGCTGCTTCCTCCGTCCGAGCGCGACGCGCCCGTGCCGATCCGGGTTGCACGCGCCACGACGCGGGTGGTTCTTGCCGAGGTCCTCGGCATCGACCCGCTCGCGGTACCGATCTCGCGCCGTTGTGCGCACTGCGGGCACCCCACGCACGGTCGGCCGACCGTCGCGGGAGCCGGCGGACTCTCGTACAGCCTCAGCCACTCCGGTTCGTTCGCGATCCTCGCGCTGGCCGACGGCGACGCGCGTGTCGGGGTCGACGTCGAACAGGTGCAGCCCCGGCGGCGGTTGGGCGCGCTCGCGGCGCGTGTGCTGAACGACGAGGAGCACGCCGACTGGCTCGCCATCGACGACGCCGACGACCAGCTCCGATCGTTCCTGCGCGCGTGGACGGCCAAGGAGGCGTACCTCAAGGCGCTCGGCATCGGCATCGCCACCCGGCTGCGCGATGTTCCCGTGCGCGTCGAGGGTTGGACGGCGACCGAGCTGCGGGTGGGCGGGGCGCGGATTGCCTCGCTCGCGATCGACCGCACCGACTTCGGTGTGCGCTATCTCGAATCGCCCGCACTCGCTATGTCGAATGGCGGAACTGCAGGCTGAGGCGAGCGCCGGCTCGCGCGACCTTCGGTACGGAGTGCTGCCAGGTGGTCTGCGCGGCGCCGCCCATGACGAAGAGATCGCCGGGCAGCAGCAGGAAGGGGCGAGCCGGGCCGCGCTTGCGTTCGCGTGGCCGCATCCGCAGCGTGCGGGCTGACCCGAGCGAGACGATCGCGACGACCGGTTCGACGAGCGTCGGGTCGATGCGATCGCTGTGCCACGCGACGCTGTCGCGGCCGTCGCGGTAGAGGGCGGCGCCCACACCGTCGAACGACCGGTGGTAACGCCGCTGCAGCGCGTCGGCCATCTCCGACACGATCACCGGAACGCTCTCGTGGTCGAGTGCGCTTCCGTACCAGGCGGTGAGCCGGGGTTCTTGCACCATGCGGTCGTACATGCGGACCGTGCGGTGTTGAAACGGCGCGTGGGCGACGATGTGCTCGAACAGAGCGTCGTCGCCGCGCACCCAACCGCCGACGTGATCGACCCAGGCCGCGTCGTCGAGTGCGATCCGCCGCGCGCTCGAGAACGCGGCGTCGATCGCGGGCGCGGCGGCATCGGAGGTGAGCAGGTTCGGCTGCCAGTGCAGTGCGTCGCGGGCCGCGGAGATCGAACGTACGTTCGCCATGGGACCTAAGGTACCCGGCGCGCCCGGGTACGGTGAGTTCGTGCTCGACGACGACGAGGACTACACCGACGAGCAGGGTGAGGAACACGCCGCGCCGGCGCCCATCCAGCGCTTCCGCCGCACCGCGTTGGGAACGACGATCGCCGCGGGGATGCTGGGCCTGCGCGACGTGCTCGAACCCCGGAAGGACGACACGCCGGCCATCGTCGAGGACTGGGCCGGCGGCGAACCCTTCGAGGACCCGATGGTGTTGCGCCTCGATCCCGACCATCCCGAGGACTCGATCGTGATGGTCCGCCCCTGGCTCAAGGCGAAGCGCGACCCGCCCGAGCAGTAACGCTCAGCTGCGCGCGGTTATCCGCTCGCGCGCGACCGTGCAGCGCGCCAGGCGTTCCGGAATCGGCTCGACGCCGAGACCCGGACCGGTGGGGACTCGCAACGTTCCGTTCTCGACGACGAACGGTTCGGTGATATCGCCGTCGGCGCCGAAGAACCGGGCCGATCCCGAGCAGTCGCCGGTCATCGTGAACCCGGGCAACGCCGCGACCGCCAGCAGTGCAGCCCGGCCGATGCCGGTCTCCAGCATGCCGCCCGCGAGCGCGGCGATGCCCGCATCGACACACACGTCGTGCACGAGTTTCGCTCCCGCGATGCCGAGCCGCCCGACCTTGATCGCGATCGCGTCGCACGCGCCCCGGGCGATCGCGTCGCGCGCCGCTTCCACGCTCGTGATCGTCTCGTCGAGACAGATCGGCGTGCGGACCTTCTCGACCAGCCGGGCATGATCGTCGACTGCCTCCGGCGCGCACGGTTGTTCCACGCACTGGAGCGCGAGGTCGTCGATGTCGGTGAAGAGGGCTTGCGCCCCGGCGAGGTCGTACGAACCGTTCGCGTCGGCGGCGAGCTCGACGGCGGGACCGGCCTCGGCGCGGGCGGCGCGGAGCAACTCGACGTCGCGGCCGGGTTCGATCTTGCACTTGACGCGGCGGTAGCCCGCCTCGACGTACGTGACCAGTACGGGCAACGGCGAGTCGCTGTCGTCGGTCAGGCCGACCGCCACGCCCGCAGACACCGTGCGACGACTCGCTCCGAGCCAGGTCGCGAGCGAGATTCCTTCGGCCCGCAAGCGTGCATCGAGGAACGCGCACTCGAGCGCGGCCCGCGCCGCGTGGTGACCGCGCACGTCGTCGAACGCCGCGCCGGCGAACGCGCGGGGAAGGAGGTAATCGCGCAGCGCGAGGCGCGCGCCGTCGATCGTCTCGCCGTCGTACTCCGGCGAAGCCTGCGCGGTGCACTCGCCCCAGCCGACGCCGGCCGCGGTGCGCACCCGCACGAGCAACGCCTCCTTGACCGAGGTCGTCGTGAGCGCCGTTCGGAAAGGCGCGACGAGTGGGAGCCGCACGCGCAAGATCTCCGCTTCGTGCAGCGCGTCACGCATGTGGCGGAGCGTACGCGCGAAGAAGCCCGGGCACGGGCCCGGGCTTCTTCGGGTGATAACCGTTGCGCAGAACGCAGAGATTGCTCAGCGGCGGCGGGCCGGCGCCTTCTTCTTGGCGGGCGCCTTCTTCGCGGCGGTCTTCTTGGCCGGAGCCTTCTTTGCCGCGGTCTTCTTGGCCGGAGCCTTCTTGGCAGGCGCCTTCTTCGCGGCGGTCTTCTTGCCCGACAACACCGAGTCCTTGAACGCCTTCAACGGCGTGATGCGGGCGACGCGCTTGGCGGCGACGCGGACCTGCTCGCCGGTGGCGGGGTTCCTCGCCATGCGCGCGGGACGGTCGATGCGGCGGAACTTCGCGAAGCCCGAGATCGCAACATCCTCACCGGTCGACACCGTCGCAGTGACGAGGTCGGTGAACGACGTCAGGAAGGCGTCGGCTTCCTTGCGCGTCCAATCGTTCACGCGGGCGAGCTCGTTCAACAACTGGCTGCGATTCACATTTCCTCCATGCGATGTCGGGAAATCCGGGGTGCATCGTTACACGTTCCCTGCACGGATGTGTGGATATCAACCGCTATTTCAAGGGTTTTCCGGGTTTTGGCCCGTGTTCGGCGCGCCGGGGTCCATCGTCCAGCGGGCCTTGCCCCGAGACTTCGAGTGATACATCGCGGCGTCGGCCCGGCGCACGAGGTCGTCGGTGTCGGCGAGATGACTCCAATCGAGCGCCACCCCGACGCTCGTCGAGATCTGGATCTCCTGGCGCCCGACCAGGAACGGATCGGAGAGCAGGTCGCAGATGCGCTGCGCGATCGCGGCGGCCGGGGTGACGCTTTCGAGGCGGGTCAGCATGATCGTGAACTCGTCGCCGCCGATCCGGGCGACGACATCACCCGGCCGGACACAGGCCCGGAGCCGAGCGGCGACCGCGACGAGGAGCTCGTTGCCGGCCTCGTGGCCGTATTTGTCGTTCACGTCCTTGAAGCCGTCGAGGTCGACGAAGAGCACGCCGACGAGGTCGCCCTCGCCGTTGCGGCGCGCGGCCCGATCGAGCTCCAGCGCGAATCGGCGCCGGTTCGCGAGCCCGGTGAGCGGGTCGTGGGAGGCCTCGTGGTCGAGGCGGTTCTTCAGCTGCTCGAGCCCGGTGTGCCGCTGGGCGTTGTGCAGCGACGCGCCGGCCTGGGCGGCGAACAGCTCCATGCTCTCGATCGGCGCCGACGGTGGCTCACCCGCCTCGGGCCAGGCGGCGGTCAACACGACGAACTGGTCGTCGATCATCGGGATCGGCAACGCCAACACCGTCGGTGTGCTGTCCGACAGGATCACCGTTCGGCCCGTGGCGCGGAGCTCGGCGGCGGCGCGGAGTTGATCGTCGTCCGGAACGACCTGGAGGTCACGGTCCGATCCCCGGACCGGTCGAACGGTCGCGGCGGTCGACTGGGCGCGGCCCGAATCGGCGAGCTCGAAGACCTGCGCGTCGGCGAAGCCCATCTCGCCGACGGTGGTGCGGATCACGTCGAGGATCTCGTCCACGTCGAGCTGGGAGATCCGGCGGCCACCGAGCGCGGCGGCGTGCAACAGGGCCGAACGCTCCTCGGCCTGGGCCCGACCGCGGCGGTGCGCATCGATCTCGGCGACGAGCTGTTCGGCGAGATAGCCGACCGGCAACGCGACGAGCAGCGCGACCGTGAGGCGTTGCGCGATGGTCGCGGTCTCGAGGCTCGGGGTGCTCGCCATGTTCAGGCCCGAGTAGCCGCCCGCGACGACGAGCCAACTCGCGAACGCGCCGGCGACGCGGAAGCGGATCGCACCCTCGATGACGGGGAGGACGAGAACGGCCCAGTCGGCCGATTCCGTGGTGCCGCGACCGTGCTGGGCCCACACGACGAGGAGGACCACCAGCGTGTCGGCGAGCAGTTGCACGACGCCGAGCGCGATCCGGGTGCGGCGGTCGTCTCGCTCCGCCATGTACGAGACGACGTTGACGGAAACGAAGCAGGCGACGAGCAGGACGGATTCGGCGACGGGCAGCGAGCCCGCGCTCCAGAGGCGGGCGAGCACCAGCGCGCCGACGAGAAGGCGGACGCGCCGGAACGCGGCTTCGACGGATACCGGGGTTCCGGCGTCCGGCGGGTCCGCATGGGATTGGTTCGGCATAGCCCCCTCGGGATCCCGTCGCGGCGTGCCCGAGACGAATCCGTTCCTCGTTGTACGTATCGGCGGGGGCCGCCCGTTCGCTGAATCGTCGCAAAGATTCGTCGGAAGAATCCTCGTGACGCCGGACACCGGGGGTGTGCGCGTCGGCGTGTCAAGGTGAGCGGGTGACCTCGCCGATCGTGATCGACGACCCCGCCGACCCGCGCCTCACCGACTACGTGGACCTCTCGGATCCCGACGTACGGCGCCGGGTCGAGGCAGAACGCGGTTTCTTCATCGCCGAGTCGCCGCTCGTCGTACGCCGCCTGATCGAATCGGGCCGGACGGTGCGTTCGGTGCTCGTCACGCCCGGCCGGTACGACGCCTTGGCGGACGTCTTGTCCGCCGATCCCGATCGGCTCGGCGGCGCGCCCGTCTACGTCGCGCCGGACGCGGTGCTGCACCGCGTCGTCGGATTCAACCTCCACCGCGGCGCGGTCGCGGCCGCCGAACGTTGGCCGATGCCGTCCGTCGCGTCCGTGCTCTCGGGCACCCGGCGCGTCGCGGTGGTCGAACGGGTGAACGACCACGAGAACCTCGGCGTGCTCTTCCGGAGCGCGGCGGCGCTCGGCATCGACGCGGTCCTGCTCGATCCCGAGTGCTCCGATCCGCTCTACCGGAGGTGCGTACGGGTATCGATCGGGCACGTGCTGCGCATCCCGTGGACGCGCGTCGAGTCGGTCGACGAGATCCGCGCCGCCGGGCTCACCACGTTCGCGCTCACCCCGGTCGCCGACGCGATCTCGATCGACGCGGTCGACTGGCCCGACCGCGCCGCGCTGCTCTTCGGTGCGGAAGGCCCCGGTCTCTCCGACGCCTGGCTCCGGGCCGCCGACCACCGGGTCCGTATCCCGATGACGGCGGGCGCCGACTCGCTGAACGTCGCGACCGCGGCCGCCGTCGCGTTCTACGCGGCGACGACCTCGACGTTCGCTAGTCGGCCGGGACGTCGAGCGTGATCCGACCCTCGTCCACCTCGATGCGCCGCGTCACCGAGATCGCGTCGAGCAGCGCGCGGTCGTGGGTGACGAGCAGCAGCGTCCCGGCGTAGTTCCCGATCGCCGACTCGAGCTGTTCGATCGCGGGCAGGTCGAGATGGTTCGTCGGCTCGTCGAGGACGAGGCAGTTGACGCCCCGCGCTCCGAGCAGCGCGAGCGACGCGCGCGTCCGTTCGCCCGGCGACAGCGAATCGGCCGGGCGCTCGACATGCTCCGCCCCGAGCCCGAATTTCGCGAGGAGCGACCGGGCGTCGCTCGGCACGAGTCCGCTCGCCGCCTCGAACCGGGCGAGGAGCGGCGCGGCACCGGAGAACGCGGCGCGCGCCTGATCGAGCTCGCCGACGATCACGCCCGGCCCGAGCCACCGTTCGCCGCCGTCGATCGGGCGCCGCCCCAGGATGGTGTCGAGCAGCGTCGTCTTGCCGCCGCCGTTGGCTCCGACGATCGCGAGCCGTTCGCCGTAGTCGATCTGGAGGTCGATCGGACCCAGGGTGAAGTCGCCGCGGTGCACGACGGCGCCGGCGAGCCGGGCGACCACCCCGCTACGGGGCGCGGCGGCGATCTCCATGCGCAGGTCCCAGCCCTCGAACGGCTTGTCGACCGCGTTCGCCTCGAGCCGGGCCAGTGCGCGGTCGGTGATCTTGGCCTTGGCCGCGACGTGCTCGCTGCTGTTGCGGCGGAACTCGCGGACGTGCTTGTCGTTCTCGCCCGACTTCTTCAGCTTGGTCTTGCCCTGCACCGACCACTGACGTTGCCGCTGAGCGCGGTCGACCAGGTCGCCGCGCTGCGACCGGAATTCCGCGTACTCCTCCTCGGCGTGCCGGCGGGCGGTCGCGTGCTCGTCGAGGTAGGCCTGCCATCCGCCCGCGTACTCCGTGGCGGAGTGCGTGTGCTCGTCGAGCTCGAGCACCGAAGTGATCGTGCGATCGAGGAACGCCCGGTCGTGCGACACGATCACCGCGCCGCCCGTGAGCTCGTCGTGCAGAAAGCGTTCGAGGCGGGCGAGCCCGGCGAAGTCGAGGTCGTTGGTGGGCTCGTCGAGCAGGAACACGTCGAAGCGGGCGAGCACGATCGCGGCGAGACTCGCGCGCGCCGCCTGCCCACCCGACAGCGCGGGCATCTCCAGGTCGAGGACTCGGGTTGCGAGCCCGAGATCGGCGCACACCGCGCCGACGCGCGCGTCGAAGTCGGCGGCCCCGAGCGAGAGGTAGCGCTCCAACGCGTCGGCGTAGTCATCGTCGGCGCCGGGCGCGGCTTCCGCCAGCGCCGACGACGCGGCATCGAGCTCGCGTTCGGCCGCCGCGACGCCCGTGCGGCGTCCGAGATAGTTGCGGACGGTCTCGCCCGCCCGGCGTTCGGGTTCTTGGGGGAGGTAGCCGACCGTCGCCGTGGGCGGAGTGAGGGTGACGCTGCCCGCATCGGCCGCGTCGAGGCCGGCGAGGATCTTGAGGAGCGTCGACTTGCCGGTGCCGTTGGGTGCGACCACGCCCACCCGATGCAGCGGCCCGATGGTGCACGAGACCCGGTCGAGGATGACGCGCGGCCCGAACGACTTGGTGAGGTCACGGGCAACGAGGGAGGCGAACGAAGAAGACGACGAC
>DASYJT010000054.1:0-22217 GCA_035996165.1 Acidimicrobiia bacterium | reverse complement strand
GCAACAGGCGCTCGTTGAAGTTCATCAGGAAGCGAACCTCGTCGAGCGGCCGGCGCCAGTTCTCCGTCGAGAACGCGTAGACCGTCATCCACCGCAGGCCGATGTCGAGCGCACCGTCGACGGTGTCGAACAGCGCTTCCTCACCCGCCGCGTGCCCGTCGGTGCGCTTCAAACCCCGCTGCTGCGCCCACCGCCCATTGCCGTCCATGACGATCGCGACGTGCGCGGGCATGCGCGTGGCGTCGAGATTCGGGTGTTCGGACACGGAGCGGGACGCTACCCGCGGCGGCGCAGTAGCTTCCGGCGGTGCCGTGGACGGCGATCGTCAATCCGGTGGCCGGTCGGGGCCGCACCCAGAAGCTGCTGCCCGAACTCGAACGCGCCGCGGCCGCGGCCGGGATCGCGCTGCATGTCTCCCCGGAACCGGGCGCGCCCGCCAAGCTCGCGCGCGCCGCGACCGACGAGGGTCATGATCTGATCGCGTGCGGCGGCGACGGGCTCGTCACCGAGGTCGCGGGCGTCGCCGCCGACACGGGCAAGCGCCTCGCGATCGTCCCGACCGGGGCCGGCAACGACTTCGCACGGGTGCTCGGCTACGACCCCAAGAATCCGTTGCGCGCGTTCGACGCGATCGCGAACGGCCGCGACGAGATCGTCGATCTCGGACGGGTGAATGGCCGGTGGTACACGTGCGTCACCGCGTCGGGCTTCGACGCGGAGGCCAACCGCTGGGCCAACACCGTCCGCAAGCTCTCCGGCACCACGCTGTACGTCGCCGCGGTGTTGCGCACGCTCGCCGTCTACAAACCCCACCGGTTCCGGGTCACGATCGACGGCGCGGCGTTCGAGACCACCGCCTGGCTCGTCGCGGTCGGCAACGGTCCGGCGTACGCGGGCGGCATGCGGGTCACACCCGACGCGCGCATGGACGACGGGCTGCTCGACGTCACCATCGTGGGCGCGATGTCGCGGCCGGAGTTCCTTTGGACCTTCCCCAAGGTGTTCAAGGGCAACCACCTGCGCAATCCGAAGGTCACGACCCGCCGCGGCGCGCAGGTGCACCTCGAGTCACTCGACGCGTCGATCCCGATGGAGGTCTACGCCGACGGCGAACGGGTCGGTCCGCTCCCGGGGACGATGGAAGCCGTGCGCGACGCGCTGAACGTCCGCGTGCCCGCGTAACGCGGCAGCAGTTCTACGACTCCCGGGAGGCTGAGTCAGCCCGCTGCGGTGGGCGGGTTCTTCGCGGCCGTCAGTGCCTGCACGAGCGTCATCGGCGGGCCCGTCACGGTGATCGAGCCCCGCATGCCGGCGGCCTCGTGGCCGGGGACGTCGCAGAAGAACGTGTAGGTCCCCGCCTTCGCGAAGAACGCGACGCCCGAGTCCTGGGTGCCGGCGAGATTCAGCGGAGCGAAAAGGGTGGTCGCATCGTGCATGCTGAAGTTGTGGCCCGCGGCCCCGACGCTGACCTGGATCTTCGCGAGACCCGTCTTCGCGGTCAGCACGGCAGGCGAGAATGCCAGCTTGCCCCCCGGCGCGGCCGTGACAGGGATGGTCTGGGTGGTCTTCAACGTCGCGGGAAGCGAGGTGGGGCCGGTCTTCTCCGGCTGCGCGTGCCCGAGCACGAGCCAACCGCTCGACATGATCAAGAGGATGAACCCGGCGCTGACGAGCGTGATCGCCGACTGGCGCAACCGCGGAGACGCGGCCGAGAGCAGCGTCGCGCCCAGGAGGATCATCACGGTGATCGCCGATCCGATCATCACCGGGATGTGACCGTGCCCGGAAAGGAAGATCCGGGAGATGTTGATCACGTACGCGACGAGCCCGACCACGACCGCGATCGGGAGCACGAGCGGCACGAGGTATCGCTCGACGTACGGCCGGTTCCAGAACGGGACCGGCTCGGCAACGGCGGGCGCCGTCTCGACGGTCTCGGTCTCGACGCGCTCTGAGGTGTGGGTGTCGGTCATCGCTGTTGCAACTCCATCAGTTCGCGGTCGAGGTCGCGCGACACGCGCCGGGCGGGAGGACCAGTGTCCTCCGCCGCGTGCCACCGGAAGAACACAACGGTGATCGTGATCCAGAGGCTGAAGCCGACGAGGATCTTCATGATCAGGCCCGCGAAGCGCATGTCGTCGAGCGCCGAGATGCCCCACAGGCGCGGCACCGTCTCGTAGAACTTGTACAGCGGGCGGTCACCGAAGGTGAGGAACGACGCCGGCACCGTCGGCACGACCGACTGCAGGAACAAGAACAACATCCGCGCGAGGGGCTGCAACCGCGGCACCTCGGGAAGCGGGCTGAGCAGCGGCATCCAGACGATCAGCGACGACACGACGATCAACGCGTGCAGGCTGAAGTGCAGGAGCGCGTGGTGCAGCGACGCGTTCACCACCACCGGAATGTGCGTGACGATGATCACGAGGTTGAAGATGATCGTCGCCGGGATCAGGCGGGTGAGGTAGCGGACCGACCGCAGGAGCCACCGCGGCGACAACAGCCACCGCGCGAGCCATGTGGGTGTGCCCATGAGCAACAACGGCGCGGCGATGATCGCGTACGTCGTGTGCTGCACCATGTGGACCCAGAAGAAGTACCGCTCGCCGAGGTCGTGGATCGGCCAGTCAGAGGCGACCCACAACGCGAGAAGACCCGCCGAGAACGTCGTGATCTGGAAGCGGGTGACCACTGCCGTGCCCGTGGGCGCAAGGCGCGGGCCGAGGCGCTTGACCGCCACCGCGTAGCCGGCCGCGATCGCGCCGACGAGCAGCCAGACGTCGGGGTGCGGTGCCCAAGCGGGAAAGGCGACGTCGGCGAGCACGAATCCCCTACGACTTCAGGACCGTGCTCGAGAAGAAGAGCATCAAGATGCCGTACACGATCGTCGCGAGTATCAGCCCGGTGAGGAACAGGCGCCGGAACACCGCCGAGTCCTGCTTCATGTGCATGTACCAGGCCGCCACGAGGAAGAACTTCACCGCGGCCATGATGCCGAGGGCGACGATGATCAGGTTCGCGTTGACGTGTCCCTCGAGATACGAGGTCGCGACCTCGACCGCGGTCAGGATCACCAACACGAGCGCGATGAGCACGTACTGACGCGGGCCGGGGTGCGAGTGCTCCTCGGCGACGACCGGGTGTTGGTCGCCCGCCGGAACGAGCTCACCCGCGGGCGCTCCTTCAGGATCAAGCGTTACCAGGTCGGTGCTCTCGCTCATTGTGCCTGCGTCCTCAGTGCGTCGGGATCAGATAGATCGCAGTGAAGATGAAGATCCACACCACGTCGACGAAGTGCCAGTAGAGACCGGCGATCTCGACCGCCTCCGACTTGTCGCTCGGCAACCGGCCCTGCATCGAACGGCCCCACACCAGGAGCAGCCAGATGATGCCGATCGTGACGTGCGCGCCGTGGAGGCCGGTCAGCACGAAGAAGGTCGTGCCGAACATGTTGGTGCCGAGGTGCAGGCCCTGACGGTAGAACTCGGTGAACTCGTACACCTGGCCGCCCACGAACGTGGCGCCGAACAAGCAGGTGGCCAGCAGCCAGATCCGGAGGCGACGGTGATCGCCCCGTTGGATCGCGGCCAGCGCGAGCACCATGGTGAGCGAGCTCATCAACAGCACGAACGACGTCACCGACGTGAACGGGATGTTGAGCAGCTTGTCGGGCGTGGGGCCCTTCAGGAACTGCGCGTCGCGACCGCGGTACAGGAAGTACGTCGAGATGAACGCGCCGAAGAACAGCGCCTCCGACGACAGGAACAACCAGATCGCGAGCTTCGGGTTGCTGACGCCGGTGTTGGTGTCGTGACCGTGCGCCTCGATCGTGCCGGGCTCGACTTCGGTCGGTTGTGCGCTCACGACCGCCATCAGTGCACCACCTCCGAGTGGCTCGCGTCGGGTTCGGTCGACGGCTCGATCGCCCAACCGCTGAGCCCGAAGAACGCGACGATCACACCCCCCGCGAGGAGGAACCAGTTCTGGAACACGAAGCCGTAGCCCATGATCGGCAACGCCAGCGCGAAGATCAGCGGCCAGTACGACGGCGACGGCATGTGGATCTTGGTCGCATCGAAGCCCGCGGGCGGGATCGGTTCCTCGTCGGCCGACGGACCCGACTCGATCTTGACCAGCCGGCCTTCGTCGTCCTCGGTGTACTTGCGGTGCCAGTAGTCGTCGAGGCTCGTGACGACCGGGACCACCGCGAAGTTGTACTCGGGCGGCGGCGACGGGATGCTCCACTCGAGCGTGCGGGCGTCCCACGGGTCGTGCCCGACCTTCTCGCCGCGGCGCGAGGTGAAGATGATGTTCACGATGAACACCAACACCGACGTAGCGATGATGAACGCACCGATCGTGGCGAGCAGGTTCATGAAGTCCCAGCCCATGCCCTTGGGGTACGTGTACGTGCGGCGGGGCTGACCCTCGAAGCCGAGGAAGTGCATCGGGAAGAAGGTCAGGTTGAAACCGACGACCATGAGCCAGAAGTTCAGCTTGCCCATCTTCTCGTTGAGCATCTTGCCGAACACCTTCGGCCACCAGTAGTAGAAGCCGCCGAACACCGCGAACACCAGACCGCCGAACAGCACGTAATGGAAGTGCGCCACCACGAAGTACGTGTCGGTCTGTTGCGTGTCGCTCGGGACGATCGAGTGCATGACACCCGAGAGTCCGCCGACGGTGAACTGCGCGATGAAGCCGAGCGCGAACAGCATCGGTGTTCGGAGCCTGACGGCGCCGCCCCACACCGTCGCGAGCCAGTTGAAGATCTTCACACCGGTCGGGATGGCGATGAGCATCGTCGACAGACCGAACGCGGAGACGGCGACGGGACCGAGACCGGAGGCGAACATGTGGTGCGCCCACACGCCCCAACCGAGGAAGCCGATCGCGATGCCCGAGAACACGACGATGGAGTAGCCGAAGAGCGGCTTGCGCGAGAACACCGGGAGGATCTCCGACACGATGCCCATGCCCGGCAGGATGAGGATGTACACCTCGGGATGGCCGAAGATCCAGAACAGGTTCTGGTACATCAACGGATCGCCGCCGGCCGCCGCGTTGAAGAAGTTCGTGTGGAAGTTGCGGTCCATGAAGACCATGATCAGCGCCGCGGTCACCGGCGGCATCGCGAACAGCGTGAGGAACGCGATCACGAGGATCATCCACACGAACACGGGCATGCGCATCAGCGTCATGCCGGGCGCACGCATGTTGAGGGTCGTGACCAAGAAGTTGACGGCGGTCGCGACCGAACCGATGCCGAGCATGATGAGCCCGACGGTCCAGAAGTCGGTTCCGCGTCCGGGGAGGTATCCGTTCGCGAGCGGCGTGCTGGTGAGCGGCGCGTAGCCGAACCAACCGCCGTCGGGAGCGCCGCCGAGCGCGAACGACGAGTAGATGAACAGGCCACCCAACGCGAAGATCCAGAAGCCGAGCATGTTGAGCCGAGGGAACGCGACGTCGCGCGCTCCGATCATGATCGGCACGAGGTAGTTGCCGAACGCGGCCGCGATCGGCATACCGAGCAGGAACACCATCGTGGTGCCGTGCATCGTGAAGAACTCGTTGTAACGGGCGGCGCTCAGGATCGTGCCGTCGGGTTGCGCGAGCTGGAGGCGGATGAACAGCGCCTCGATCCCGCCCACGACGAAGAAGCAGAGGGCGAGGGTCGCGTACATGATCGCGATCTTCTTGTGGTCGACCGTGGTGACCCAGCTGAACTTGCCCGTGGTCGCGCGCGGACGCTCGAGGATGCGGACGTGTCGCTCGGGTGCGGCGACGATCCCGGTGGCGTCTTCGACTGTTGTCATTTGCCTACACACTCCGGCGGTGTCGGGCTCGGGTTCGTAGCGGTGTTGGTCAGCAGGAAGCACGCGATCTTCTGCGCCTCCGCCTGACTCATGCCCTGCGCACTGAAGTTGGGCATGTGCTGGGTCAGCTTGCCCATCGGCTTACGACTCGGTGCGTCGTATACCCACTTCCACAGGTTGTCGTAGTTGAGGAGGTATTTGTCGCCGGCGAACGCGGTGCGGTCGGCGAGGTGGGCGAGGTTCGGGGCGACGATGCCCGGCGTGCCCGCCGTGAAGCTGTGGCAACTCGCGCACTGATAGGCCGGGTTGTTGACGCCCCGCTCGAGCGCGGCGACCGCGGTCTTCTGCGCGAGTTGACTCTGCACCCACGCCTGATACTCCGCGGGCGTCTGCGCGAACACGCGCAGGCGCATGTCGGCGTGCGACAAACCGCAGTACTCGGCGCACTGCCCCATGTACATGCCGGGTTGGTCGGCCTCGAGCTTGAGGAACTGGTGCCGGCCGGGCACGACGTCCTTCTTGCCGTTGAGCGCCGGAACCCAGAACGAGTGGATGACACCGTTGTTGTAACAGGGCTTCGGCGAGCACTCCGGCGTCTGCAGCGTGAGCGAGATCGGCTGGCCTACCGGGATGTGCAGCTCGTTGGCGGTCTCGACCTCGCTCCCCTTGTCGGTGTAGGAGAACTCCCACCACCACTGCCGGGCGGTGACCGTGACGTGGACGACGTTCGGGCCGGTCGGCTTCTTGGCGAGACTGAAGATCGTGGCCACCGTCGGCACGGCCATGATCGCGAGGATCACGGCGGGGATCACGGTCCAGCTGATCTCGAGGACGGCGTTGCCGTGCACCTGCTTCGGCGCCCGCTCCTCGCCCGGCTTCTCTCGGAACCGCAACGCGACGTAGAAGGTGCCCGCGATGACGCCGAGACCGACCACGACCGCGACCCAGAAGAACGGCTCGGTCAGGTGCAGGATCTGGCGCGAGTACTTGCCCGCCGGGCGGAGCGCGTTCTGCTTGTTGTTCGGCCCGGTGCTGTCACCACAACTCGCGAGCATGACGACGGCGATCGCGATGGCGGCAGACGTGCCTGCGCGCCGCAACCGGTGCTTGCGGTCCAACATCAGCCTCTCTCGGCGACGATTCTCAGCAGGAGATCGGCCGGACTCTACAGCCGTCGATTCTCCGAAACTCAACTCTGGCACACCTCCCCGCCCCGACTCGCGCACCGTGGTCGCACGCGCATGATCACAAGCGGATGAGACCCGTTCGGGTCAGAGGCCGAGGCGGTCGAGCGATCCCGACCGGCGCTGCCAGTCGGGATCGACCTTGACCCGCGTCTCGAGGTGCACACGCGTCCCGAGCAGGGCTTCCAGCTCGAGGCGGGCGGCGGTGCCGGCGGCCTTCAGCACCGATCCGCCGCGGCCGATCACGATGCCTTTTTGCGAATCGCGTTCGACGCGCACGATCACGCGCACGTACAGCAGTGGTCCGTCGGCGGTCTCCCGTTCTTCGACCTCGTCGGTAGTCACCGCAATGGAGTGCGGAAGTTCCTCGCGGGCCATCGCGAGCAACTGCTCGCGGAGCAGCTCGGCGGCGAGGAACGACTCCGGCTGGTCGGAGACCACGCCCTCCGGGTAGTAGTGCGGCCCGGGCGGCATGCGGCTCTCGAGCTCGCCCAAGAGCGCGTCGACACCCTCGCCGTCGCGCGCGGAGAGCGGCACGAACGCGGCGAAGTCGCCGAGCTCGCCGGACGCCTGCGCGAGGTGCTCCAAGACCTGGTCGCGCGAGGCCGCGTCGACCTTGTTCACCGCGAGCACGACCGGCGTCCTCACCTCGGCGAGGCGCGCGGCCACGAACCGGTCGCCCGGTCCGATCGAGGCGTTGGCCTCGATGAGGAAGCACACGACATCGACCTCGCCGAGCGTGGCGAGCGCCCGATCGTTCGCGCGCTCACCCAGCAGCGTGCGCGGCTTGTGGACTCCGGGCGTGTCGAGGAACACGATCTGCGTCTCGGGAGTGGTGCGCACTCCCCTCACCTGCGTCCGGGTCGTCTGCGGACGGTCGGAGACGATCGACACCTTCCGCCCGATGATCTGGTTGAGCAGCGTGGACTTGCCCACGTTCGGTCGGCCGACCAGCGAGACGAATCCGGAGCGAAACTCGCCGGCGCCGTGATCGCTCGTGGGTGCGCCCGTCATTCGGACCGGTCGGCGGTGGCGGTGGCCTCTTCGTCGAGCACCAGCGGCACGCGCGTGATGATCACCGACACGATGCGGCGGCCCTGCACGCGCTCCGCGCAGAACTCCAGGCTCGCCACGCGCACGCACTCGCCCTCGATCGGGACGTGGCCGAGCGTGTTGAACACGAGGCCGCCGACGGTGTCCCATTCCTCTTGCGGCAGGTCGACGCCGAGGCGCTCGATGACCTCGTCGATCGGTGTGCGGCCCGGAACGCGCAGCGATCCGTCGGGCATCAGCTCCACCTCCGGCTCCGGGAGGTCGTACTCGTCGTTGATCTCGCCGACGATCTCCTCGAGGAGGTCTTCCATCGTGACGAGGCCCGCCGTCCCGCCGTATTCGTCGACGACGATCGCCATGTGGAACTTCTCGGTCTGCATCTCGCGCAGGAGCTCGGCGACGCGCTTCGACTCGGGAACGAAGTGGGCCGGGCGCAGGCTCTCGCGTACCGGCTCCGCACCCTGACCCGACGCGCTGCGCGCGACGAGGTCCTTCAGGAACACCAGCCCGACGATGTCGTCGTGCGTGTTCTCGTACGCGGGAAGCCGCGACTTGCCCGCCTCGATCGCCGACGCGATCGCCTCGTCGACGGTGGCGTCCGTCTCGACGGTCACCATGTCGGTGCGCGGCACCATGACCTCGCGCACGACCGTGTCGCCGAAGTCGAAGATCGAGTGGATGAGCTCGCGCTCCTCGGGCTCGATCGAGTCTTCCTGGGCGGCGACGTCGGCCATCGTCAAGATGTCGAGCTCGGTCGTGAACGGGCCGAGCCGCATGCCCTTGCCGGGCAGCACGACGTTCGCGAAGCCGATGAACAGGCGGGTCAGCACTCGCAGCGGCCAAAAGCCGGTGACGAACACCAGCAGCGGCGAGATCACGAGGGCGACGCGTTCGCTGTGTTGCAGCGCGAAGGTCTTCGGAACGACTTCGAAGAGGGTGAACACGACGAAGATCTCGACGAAGATCCCGACCGCGATCCCCGCCGCGCCGAGCGTCGGCTCGAGGACGGTGCCGAGGACGGTTGCGCCGATCATCTGGCAACCGAGCACCAGCAGCAGGATGCTGTTGAGCGTCCGCTCCGGATGCTCGAGCAGCCGGACCACGCGCCGGGCCCGCTTGTCGCCGTCTTCGGCCCGCGTGAGGAGGCGGATCCCGTTGGCGCGGGTGAACGCCGTCTCCGCGAGGGCCATCACCCCCGAGAGCGTCCAGAGCACGGCGACGATGACGATCGCGACGGCGTTCATGCGAAAACCTTCGTCGCGCGCGCCGTCATAGACGGACGAACGGTATCTGGGGGTGCGCCGCGTCCCATGGATCTACGCCCCGAAGGTCCCGCGCTCGAGCTCGCGGAAGCTCGCCAGCAATTCCTGCTCGCGCTTGCGCATCGCCGCGGTCTCCTCGGGCTCCACGTGGTCGTAGTCGAGGAGGTGCAAGACGCCGTGGACGACGAGCAACGCGATCTCGTCGTCGGCCGGGATGCCGCGCTCCAACGCCTGGCGACCTGCGACCGTCGGGCTCACGATGACGTCGCCGAGCAGCGTCGGTGGTTCGCCTGGGTCCGAAGGCGCGCCCGGTCCGCGTCCGCCCTGGTCGGGCTGACGGCCCGCGGGCGGCAGCTCCTCGTCGAGCGGGAACGAGAGCACGTCGGTCGGGCCCTCGCCGCCCAGGAAACGGACGTTGAGCTCCGCGATCGTCGGCTCGTCGACGAACATCAGCGACATCTCGACGTCGGTTCCGTAACGCTCGTTCACGCGTTCGCGGTCGAGGACGAGTCGCGCGAGCCGGACCCAGCGCGGCACGTCGACCTCGACGTCGTGCTGTTCGTCGGCCCCGAACACCGACGGCGACTCCGTTTCCATCACCGTGTCCCCATTACTTGTTGTTGCGCTCGTAGGCGTCGACGATGTCTTGCACGATGCGGTGGCGCACGACGTCGCGCGATCCGAGCTCGACGAACACGAGGCCGTCGATCCCCTCGAGTACCGGGCGCACCTGCATCAGCCCCGAGCGGCCCTTGCCTTCGGGCAGGTCGATCTGGGTGACGTCACCGGTGACGACGACCTTCGAGCCGAAACCGAGCCGGGTCAGGAACATCTTCATCTGCTCGGGCGTCGTGTTCTGCGCTTCGTCGAGGATGATGAACGAGTCGTTGAGCGTCCGGCCGCGCATGTAGGCGAGCGGCGCGACCTCGATCGTGCCCCGCTCCATCAACCGCACGACGACATCGGGTTCGAGCATGTCGTACAGCGCGTCGTAGAGCGGACGCAGGTACGGGTCGACCTTCTGCATCATGTCGCCGGGCAGGAACCCGAGCCGCTCGCCGGCTTCGACCGCGGGCCGGGTGAGGATGATGCGATTCACTTCCTTCGCCTGCAGCGCCTGCACGGCGAGCGCGACCGCGAGATAGCTCTTGCCGGTTCCCGCCGGGCCGATGGCGAACGTCACCGTGTGGTCGCGCACCGCGTCGACGTATCGCTTCTGGCCCGCCGTCTTCGGGCGGATCGTCTTGCGGCCGCGCACGACCTCAGTAGTGAGCACGTCGGTGGGCCGCTGATCGGCCTTCATCATCTCGATCGAGCGCCCGAGGTTTTCGCGGTCGAGCTCGTGACCCCGCTCGAGCAGCACCACCATCTCCTCGAACAGGCGCCCGACCCGTTCGACCTCGACCCCGCTGCCCGTGATGTTGATCTCGTTGCCGCGCACGAGGATCTGCACGGCGAACTCGGCCTCGACCAGGCGGAGCAACTCGTCGCGCTGACCGAGGAGGCCCACCATCAAATGGTTGCCCGGAACGAGGATCTTCACGGACGCGTCGTGATCCGGATTGCGAGCCGTGGGAGTTCCGGAAGCGGGAGTGCCAGATGCGGCGCGGCCAGAGGCGGTGCCGATGGCGTGCGATCGTGCCAAGGTGCGCGCGAGGGTAGTCGAGCCGGGAGCGATCCCGTTCCTCCGTCTGCTGTGAACCGGAGGAAGTTGGGCCGGACGAGAGGGCCTAGCCCGCGGCGGACGTGGCGCGCAGGCCGAGCTGCTCGAGGCGGGAACCGAGCTCTTCGAGGCTGCGGCCCATGCACGATGCCAACACGCGGAGGTCGGATCGGCGAATGGTGAGCATCCGTCCGTTGAAGTCCTGGCGCTCACGCTGGAGTGAGGTGGCGAACCGATCGAGGATGTGAGCGTCGGGGTCGTCGATCTCGTGCAGCCGGACGAGGTCGATCGTGAATTTGGCGTTGGTGTCGACGCCGTTCGTGGCGCCGGTCTCGACGAGGCTGATCTCGCCGTCGAGCTCACGCGGAAGCAACTGGTCGGCCGGGACTTCGTAGATCTCGGCGAGGCGGAGCAACCGCGGAACCGAGATGGCCCGTTCGCCGCGCTCGTACGCGCCCAACACAGAGGCCTTAAACTCGAGACTCGAACGGGCCTCGACATCGTGCAGCGACAGGCCCTTCTGGCGCCGGATCGCTCGCAACCTCTCCCCGACCCGCGCTCCGGTGTTCGCCACTTCGCTGTCTCCCTCGCCCCGGACCCGGCGTCTGCCGGGAGCCTTACCAACGCCCTGCAAACGGCGCAGAGTGCGGCGAAGCGATGATAACAGCACGCTCCGTGAAAGTCATGCTTCCCATCGCTTCCAACAACCGTCACGCGGCAGGCGGCGAATCGACTCCCGTCACTCTGGACGCACGCGTACCGCTTCCGCGCCGAGGATCGCGACCGCCGCGACCGGGGCGGTGGACGCCCGCAGTACGTGCGGGCCGAGCCGAAGCCGGGGCACGTGCGCAAAAGCCGCGAGCTCGCTCGGAGACAGCCCGCCCTCGGGACCGACGAGCACGGTCCAGCCTGGATCGGCGGCGTCGGACGCGGGCGCCGGGAGCTCAAAAGCCGCGGCTCCTCCGGGGTCGGCGACGATCAGGCCCGGCCGGTCGGCCAGTGCCGCAAGGTCGACGACCTCGTCGACGACGGGCAGCCGGGCCCGGCGGCTCTGCATCGCGGCCTCGCGGGCGACGAAACGGAGCCGGGCGACGGCCTTCCGGGCGCGTGTTTCGTCCCAGCGCACGACCACGCGTTCGGTGCGAACCGGGGTGATCCGGACGACACCGAGTTCGGTCACCGCCGCGACGACATCGTCGAGACCGCCCTTCGTGAGCGCCACCGCGACCGCCACGGTGATACGCGGGGCGGGTTCCACCTCTCGGTCGCCCTGCGCGACGAGGGTGAGTTGGCGGACGCCGACCTCGCCGACCGCGTACGTACGCCACGCGCCCGAACCGTCGGCCGCGGTGACGATCTCGCCGGGAGTGATGCGCCGGACGCGCTGGAGATGATGACCGTCGTCACCGCTGATCTCGCAGCGATCGTCGAGCGCGTCGACGAATACGTGCGCGACCGCGTGCGCGCCGGCCGGCCCGGGGGCCGGACGCGCGGTCACGGCTTGAACGCCGACCGGATGCGCCCGAGCAGGCCCTCGTGCACCGAGCTGACCTTCTCGCCGCGTAGCTCCGCGAATTGGACGAGCAGTTCCGCCTCTTGTTCGTTCAGCCGCATCGGCACATCGACCCGGACCTCGACGACGAGATCACCGCGTCGCGTTGTGCGCAACGACGGTACACCGAGCCCCCGCAGGCGGATGAGCGCGCCCGGTTGCGTTCCCGCCGCGATGTCGATCTCGCGCTCACCGTCGAGGGTCGGGATCTCGATCTGCGTGCCGAGCGCAGCCTGAACGATCGAGATGGGCAACTGGTGCCACAGCTCGTCGCCGCGCCGTTCGAGGTCGGGGTGCCGCGCGACGCGTACGCCGACGTAGAGGTCGCCCGCGTGACCGCCACGCGGCGCGGCCGGGCCGCGACCCGAGAGCCGCAGCTGCTGACCGTCTTCGATTCCCCGCGGCACGTCGACCTCGATCGAGCTCTTCCCGTTCACGCGCCCGATGCCGCCGCACGCGACGCACGGATTCGGGATGACCTGACCGGTCGCGCCGCACGCGTTGCACGGCCCGGCGGTGACGATCTGGCCGAGGAGCGATCGCCGCACCTGGCGGACCTCGCCACTTCCGTCGCAGGTGGGACAGCGGTCGGGGTGCGTGCCGGGCGCGCAACCGGACCCGGAACACACGTCGCATTCGACGGGCATCTGCAGATCGAGCGTCTTGCGCGCACCGAACACGACGTCCTCGAGCGTGAGCTCGACGACGGTCTCGGCGTCGGGTCCGCGCGATCCACCCGGCCCGCGACCACCCGTCGCGCCGCCGCCAAAGAAGGCGTCGAACAGGTCGTTCAGGCCGAAGGCGCCGGCGTCGAAGGGGCTGCCGCCGCCGAAGGGCCCCGCGTTGGCGCCGTCGGGCCCGAACATGTCGTAGCGCCGGCGCCGCTCGGGATCGCACAGCGTCTCGTAGGCCTCGTTGATCTCCTTGAACCGGTCGACCGCGTCGGGATCGTCGGGGTTCACATCCGGGTGATGCTTCCGGGCGAGCGCGCGAAACGCCTTCTTGATCTCGTCGTCGGTCGCGTCCGACGACACACCGAGGCGCTCGTAATAGTTCATGGGCAACTCATTGTGCCGGGCGACCGATTCATCGCGAGAGCTGGCGTCCGAGCTGTTGCGAGACGGCCGCGACCGCGGCCTGCGCCTTGCGGTAGTCCATACGCGTCGGACCGAGCACGCCGACGGTTCCCGCGGGCTCGCCTTCGACCAGGTACGGCGCGAGGACGAGCGAGCATTCGCGCAGGTCGAGGCTCGTGTTCTCGGAGCCGATGCTCACGGTCAGGCCGGGTCCGAGCAGCTCGCGCATCAACGACGAGAGCACGACGTGCTGTTCGAGGAGCTCGAGGAGCCGCGCAGTACTCGTCGTGACGAACGCGTCGTGCTCGGCGGCGAGTCGGCTCGCACCGCCGACGTACAGCGGCTCGCTCTGGTGCTGGGCCAGGCGGGTCTGCAGCACGCGCCGAGAGGCATCGACGATCTTGGTGACGGGATCTCGCCCGGCCCGATCCTTCGCGGCAGCCGCCGCTCCGGCCGCGGAGATGTCGGCGAGCCGGCGCCCGCCGAGCTCACCGGCGAAGCGGGCGCTCGCGTCGGCGAGATCGTCGTCGGAGAGGTCGTCGTCGAAGACCACGACGTCCTTCTCCACCGAACCGTTCGAGAGGACGACAACTGCGAGCACGACCCGCGGCTGCAACAGCACGAGGTTCGCGGCCCGCACCTCGACGGCCTGCGCCTCGGGACCGACGACGACCGCCGCGTGCGCGGCGACGCCCGCGAGCAGATGACTCGTCTGCGAGAGCAGTTGGTCCATCGCGAGCGTCGCGCTGCTGAAGAACTCCACGATCCGGCGCCGTTCGGTGGCCGGCAGCTGCCCGGCGCCCGCGAGATGGTCGACGTAATAGCGGTAGCCCCGGTCGGTCGGGACGCGCCCGGCAGAGGGGTGCGGCTGGGCGATGTAGCCCTCGCGCTCGAGCAGCGACATCTCGTTGCGCACCGTGGCCGCGGAGACGCCGAGCCCCGTCGTGTTGGTCACGGTCTGCGAGCCGACGGGTTGGGCGGTGTCGACGTACTGCTCGACGATCGCGCGCAGCACCGCCGCCTTGCGTTCGTCGAGCTCGCTCATGTGCCGTCCCTCAACTCCATTGGCACTCAATGGTACCGAGTGCCAGAGATGGGGCTTGACCCGGCGTCCGCTCGGTCCTCGTCGCCGTCGTCGTCCAGGGCCGCGCCCGCCAGGAGCAACCGGGCAGTGAGGTCGGACGCGAGGAGACGGCCGCGCCGCGTGAGTCCGATTCGCGCACCGTCGAGCGCGTCGACGAGGCCTTGGTCGGCGAGGTCGCGCACGACCGCGGCCGAGCGGGAACCGACCACCGCGCCGGCCCGGGTCCGCAACGCGAGCGAGAAGGACTCCTCGCCCCGGGTCGCCGGATCGAGCACCTCGGAACCGCCTATCGCCGACTCGCCGGCATCGATCGCGGCGATGTACCGCTCGGGCGTGCGGACGTTCCACCACCGACGGTTCTCGGTATGGCCGTGCGCCGCGCATCCGATGCCGACGTACTCGCCGCCCGACCAGTACAGCTCGTTGTGCCGGCATTCCTCGTGCGGGCGCGCCCAATTCGAGATCTCGTACCACTCGAAACCGGCGGCCGAGAGAACGGTGTCGGCCCGCTCGTACGCGTCGGCCTGGACGTCGTCGTCGGGGGCGGGCGCTCCGGCCGCGACCTGGCGGCCGAGCGCGGTCGCGGGTTCGACGGTGAGCGCGTACGCGCTGATGTGCTCGACGCCGAGCGCGAGCGTGCCGTCGAGCGATCGCTGCCAGTCGTCGGCCGACTCGCCCGGCGTGCCGTAGATGAGGTCGATGTTGACGCGAGCGAATCCCGCATCGCGCGCGAGCCCGACCGCGCGGCGGACGTTCTCGGGGTCGTGCGTGCGCCCGAGGGACGCGAGGACGTGAGGGACCATCGACTGCACGCCGAAGCTCAAGCGGTCGACGCCCGCGCGCCGGTAGGTCGCGAGTTTCGCGGCGTCGACACTGTCGGGATTGCACTCAACGGTCACCTCGGCGCCGTCGACGCGTTCGATCTCGTCGAGGATCCGGGCCAGCTGATCGGCCGGGAGGAGCGACGGCGTGCCCCCGCCGAAGAAAACACTTGTCGCCGGGGGGAGGCCCGCGCGGCGCCGGCGGGTCAGATCCTCGACGCAGGCCGCGACATAGGTGTCGATCAGGTGATCGCGGTCGGTCCAGGTCGCGAAGTCGCAGTAGTCGCATCGGGACGCGCAGAACGGGATGTGGACGTATACGCCGAATGGCTTGGGGTGAGCGCCGGACACCTGCCCATGGTCGCGCGCAGCCGTAGTCGCCCGGGCGTGAGGTCAGGTGACCGCGGCTGCGGCATAGGGCTTTTGCGTCGACTGCCCGACGCCCGGCGAGCGCTCGACGGTGATCGCAAAGGCGTGCACGTCAGTGGAGGCCCGGAACGCAGCCGCCTTCGGGTGCGAGCCGAGCACGCCGGCCGAGATCGCGACGGGGTGGCCGGGGGTGCCGGTCACCGCCCACAGTTGATACGTGTGCTCGGCGTCGAGCGGCGCCATGGCGTCGTTCTTGATGTAGCCGCTGCCGTCGGGGAGAAGGACGACTCGGGCGACCTCGTTGCCCGACGCGGGCGCCAACGAGACCTTCTTCGCTCCGCTCACCCGCCCGGCGCGCACGAAGTCGGCCGCCGCGGCGGACTCCCCCGCCCCTCGGAGCTTGTCGAGCTGATGGTTCAGCGAAGCGACCTGGCTCGCCAGGGCCGCGGCGACGACGATCGCGGCCGCCGCGGCGAACCACATCCACCGCCCACCGCGCCGGGCCCGGCGCGCCGCGACCTCGTCGCCGCCCGCCTCGGCCGCGATCAAGAACTCGTCCTCGATCGATTGCGAGATCCGGTCCCAGAGGCCGGGAGGGGCCGTCGTGTCGTCGACCGGAGCCAGCGCGAGCGCCGCCGCGCTCTCGCGCAATTCGTCGACCTCGTCGCGCGCCCGCACGTTGATCGCGATGTAGGCGTCGACCCGGACCCGCTCGTCGCGTTCGAGCGCGTCGAGCGCGTACGCGCCGAGCAAGCCGTCGAGCTCGGGATCGTTCGGTTCAGGCATGTTCATTCGTTCACCCCCGCGTCGATCAGGGCGGCCCGGAGCCGCAGGAGCCCGGAACGGATACGACTCTTGACGGTTCCCTCCGGGAGCTCGAGCAACTGGGCGACCTCGCGATACGTGTGGCCCCCGAAGTACGCGAGCTCGATCGCGCCGCGTTCACCCTCGGAGAGATCCGCCACCGCGCGCCGTACGGCTTCGCCTTCGCTGAGCTCCGCCACGGCGCGCTCCAGATCGTCGTCGATCGTCGGGCTGCGAAACGCCTCGCGCTCTTCGCGGGCGCGCCGCGCCGTCTCGGCGCGCAGTAGATCGACCGAGCGGCCGTGCACCTGGGCGAACAGGAACGAACGCATGGATCCCCGGTTCTGGTCGAACCGCTCCGGCCGGCGCCACAATCGCAGGAACACCTCTTGCACGACCTCCTCGGCGAGCACGCGGTCGGCGAGCACGCGCCGAGCGAGCGCGAAGCACGGGCCCGCGTGCCGGGAATACAGCTCGCCGAGCGCGAGCCGGTCTGCTTGGGCAACCGAGCGCGCGAGATCGCCGTCGGTGGCCGCGCGTCGCTGCGCGTCCGACGTCGTGGCCGACCCGCGGGCCCCGCTTCGCATGCTCAGTGTTCGGATCTGGTCACGGCTCCGGATGAAATAGGTTCGCGCCCGTGGTCCCGACGAACCCGCTCACCCCGGCCGAACGACTGCGGGCGTTCGTCGAAGAGCACGCCCCGGGCGGGAACTACCCGAAGGATTGGAACAGCCGGCTGGGCCGTTCCGGCTTCGTGAGCCCGCACTGGCCCGAGCCGTGGGGCCTCGGCGCCGGCCCGACGGAACAGCTCGAGCTCGATGAAGTCATGCGCGAGCTGCGGGTTCCCCGACCCATGAATCCCATCGGGACGGGCTGGGCCGGTCCGACGTTGCTGGTCGCCGGCACCGAAGCGCAGCAGGCGCGCTGGCTACCGGGACTCCTCGACGGCTCGGAGATCTGGTGTCAGCTGTTCAGCGAACCGGGAGCGGGCAGCGATCTGTCGTCGCTCTCGACGAGTGCCGTGCGCGACGGCGACGAGTACGTCGTCAACGGCCAGAAGGTGTGGACGACACTCGCGCACGTCGCGCGCTGGGGAATCTTGCTCGCCCGCACCGACGCCGCCGCCGAGGCCCACCACGGCATCACGTACTTCGTCGTCGACATGCAAACGCCGGGCATCGAGGTCCGGCCGATCGTGCAGATGACCGGCACGCACGAATTCAACGAGGTCTTCCTCACCGACGTGCGCGTCCCCGTGGCCAATGTCGTCGGCGAGGAGAACGACGGCTGGCGGCTCGCGAAGGTGACGCTCGGCAACGAGCGCGTCTCGCTATCGGGCGAAGGCGCGCTGTGGGGTCGTGGTCCGACCGCGCAGGATGTGTTGCAACTCGTGCGCGACCACGGCGGCACGCGCGACGTGCTGCTCCGCCAACGGCTCGCGCACCTCTACGTCGAGTCGGAGGTGCTGCGGCTGATCCGGTTGCGCACCGTCTCCGCGCGCGTGCGCGGGCTCGAGCCCGGACCCGAGGCGTCGGTGCGCAAGGCGCTCTCCGACGAGCACGGCCAACACGTCATGGCCGCCGCGTCCGAACTCACCGGCGCGTACGCCATGTGCTCCGGTTTCGGCCCGTACGGCGAGCCCGACCGCGCCGGTTGGCAGTACGGCTACTTGTACGCGCGTGCATTGACGATCGGCGGCGGTACGAGCGAGGTACAGCGCAACATCCTCGGTGAAAAAGTGCTCGGCCTGCCCCGTGAGCCCTGAGCGGGTCTTGCTCGGGCCCGGGCTGTCGGCGTGGCTCGTCCGCGCCGACCACGAGCCCGTCCCCGACTGGGAACCCGATCCACCGGCGGCAACCCTGCAGTGTGACCCGGCCCTCGTCGCCCGCCTCGCGGCGGTTGCGCGACCGATCGGTCGCCCCGGAAGGCGCTTCGTCGACGGGTGCCCGGTAATCCACCATCCGCGCGGCGCGCCCATCGCAACCGCGGCCGGCGCGGACTGGATCGCGGTGCGCAGCGGCCTGCCCGCGGGCGCGCTCGCCGTCACGCGTCCGCCGGAGCCGGCTCTCGCCGAACGCGGCTGGGTGAATCTCGATCCCTGGGGTCCCGACACCGCCTTCGCGCGAGTGATCGATCTCCTGCGCGCGCACGTGTCGCGAGCGTATGAATTGGCGGAAGGTGAACTGGCGGAAGGTGAACTCGCGGAGGGCGACGTGTGAGCCTCGGATGGATTCCGTGGAACGTCGCGATCGAGGCGGGTGCGGTCGTCGGGACTGCAGGCCTGGCCGCGCGGACGTCGAACCGGCGCTGGGCGAAACGCGGCGCCCCTTTCGCGCGCGAGCTCGCGATCGTGCTCGTGCTCTACGCGCTGTGGCGCATCGTCGGCACGGTCTCGGTAGTGAAGGTGAACGGCGCAATCGACGCCGGGCAACACATCTGGGATTTCGAACGCGCGCTCCACCTTCCGAACGAGCACGGGCTACAGCACCTCTTCCTCAAGGGATCGTGGCTGATCCAGGCGTGCAACGTGTTCTACGCGACCGTGCACATACCGTCGATGGGCATCTTCTTGGTGTGGCTCTGGTTCCGCCACCGCGACTACTACCCGCCGATCCGGAACGTGATCGCGTTGACGACACTGTGGTGCCTCGCGATCCAGCTCATCCCGGTCGCGCCGCCGCGCCTCGTCCCCGGCCTACACATCGTCGATACCCCGGCGCGCTTCGGACAGACGGTGTATCCCGCATTCGGGAAGTCGGGGCCGGCGCAGTTGTCGGCGATGCCCTCGGTGCACGTGGCGTGGGCCGCGATCATCGGCGTGAGCATCGTCGTCGCGTCGACGAGCCGCCTGCGCTGGATCGCGCTCGCGCACCCGTTCCTCACGATGATCGTCGTCGTCGTGACCGGCAACCACTACTGGCTCGACGGTGTGGTCGGGGTCATGGTCGCGGCCGTCGCGGTGGTGTTCGAGCGCCGTGTCCGTGAGGCCCTCAGTCGCCGGCGCCGGGCGCCTGACCCACCAACTTCTCGTGCACCTGTTGCGTCAGCTCGTGGATCAGGCGCGTGAGGTCGGTGTTCTCCTCGAGCAGCGCCTGCTCCTCGGAGTAGTCGTGGTCGGCCTTGGCCTGTTGGAACGCGGACTGGCGGTTCTGGCCGATCATGACGAAGGTCGAGAGGAAGATCGCCTCGAGCGAGACGACGAGCGTGAGGGTCGGCCACGGGCTCTTCTCGAACACGAGCATCCAGACCGCGAACGCGACGATATGGAGATAGACGAACGCCATCGAACCCGCGAACGCCGTGATCGCGTCGGCGATGCGCAACTGCACGTCCGCCGCCCGTTTCTCCATGTGTTTGACGACGACGGGACTGTGCGAGACGGTCAGGTCGAGCTTGGGCATCAGTGCATCCTCCGGTTTCGGGCTGGGCGATCGGAATAGTTTGGCTGCGTAGTGCAGACAGTCGGTGTCACACGCGAGCTCCACGCCCCGCTCGCTACGGTTCGCGGGTGAAGCAGGAGCAAAAGCTCGACGCCATCCTCTTCGATTGGCGCGGCACACTCGTGCACGATCCACCGAACGAATGGTGGGTTCGCGAGGCGCTGCTGCGAGTGGGACGTGTCGCCGACGAGAAGCGCGTCGTCGACTTCAGCGATGCGCTGCGCCGCGCCGCCGAGCTACCGGAAGTGGTGGAGGGTGATCTCGCCTGTGATTGCTCCAAGGAAGCGCACCGGGCGTGGTCACTCATGTACTTCCGGCTCGCCGGCCTCGACGACGAGCTCGCGCTCGCGTTGTACGCGCTCGACCTGGAGGCGACGAGCCACCCCTTCTACCCCGATTCCGAACCGGTCGTCCGCGCGCTACACGAACGCGGATGCCGGATTGCGCTCGTCTCGAACGTTCATCTCGACCTTCGGCCGGAGTTCGCGGCCGCCGGGTTCGGCGACCTCATCGACACGTACGTGCTGTCGTTCGAACACGGCGTGCAGAAACCCGATCGGCGCATCTTCGAGATCGCACTCGAAGCGCTCGAGGTCGAGCCGCACCGCGCGCTCATGGTCGGCGATTGCGTGGCCCTCGACGGTGGCGCCATCGACGCGGGGATCGCGACCTGGCTGCTGCCCGTCGGCGCGACGGCGGGAGAACCACGAGGTCTCGACCGCTTGCTCCCGCTATTCGTCTAGCCGCAACGCGGCGACGAAGGCCTCTTGCGGCACCTCGACGCGTCCGATCTGCTTCATCTTCTTCTTGCCTTCCTTCTGGCGCTCGAGCAGCTTCCGCTTGCGGGAGATGTCGCCGCCGTAACACTTCGCGAGCACGTCCTTGCGCTTCGCCTTCACGGTCTCGCGAGCGATGATGCGACCGCCGATGGCCGCCTGGATCGGCACGTCGAACAGTTGGCGCGGGATGAGCTCGCGCAACTTCGAGGTCATCTTCTTGCCGTAGTCGTACGCCTTGTCGCGGTGCACGATCGCGGAGAACGCGTCGACCGGCGTCGCGTTGAGCAGCACGTCGACCTTGACGAGATTCGAGACGCGGTAACCGACCGGCTCGTAGTCGAGGCTCGCGTAGCCGCGCGTGCGCGACTTCATCTGGTCGAAGAAGTCGAGCACGATCTCGGCCAGCGGCAGGATGTACACCAGCTCGACGCGATCCTCGGAGAGGTACTCCATCTTCTCCATCACGCCCCGCCGGACCTGCGACAGCTCCATCAGCGTGCCGACGAACTCGGTCGGCGTGAGGATCGTCGTGCGGACGTACGGCTCCTCGATCGCTTCGATCTCCTGCGGCGAGGGCATCGCCGAGGGATTGTCGACTACTTCGATCGTGCCGTCGGTCCGTTGCAATCGGTACTCGACGTTCGGCGAGCTCGCGACCAGCGAGAGGTTGTATTCGCGTTCGAGCCGCTCGCGGACGATCTCCATGTGCAGCAGGCCGAGAAAGCCGCAGCGGAAACCGAAGCCGAGCGCGCCCGACGTCTCGGGCTCGTAGGTGAACGACGAGTCGTTGAGCCGGAGCCGCTCGAGCGCCTCGCGCAGATCCGCGTACTCGTCGCCCTCGACCGGGTAGAGCCCGCAGAACACCATCGGCTTGGGCTCTCGGTAGCCGGCCAGCGCTTCCGCGCGCCGGGCCGCGTCGGTGACGGTCTCGCCGACCTTGGCTTCGCCGACGTCTTTGATCCCGGCGATGAGGTAACCGACCTCGCCCGGCCCCAGCGCGGCGACGGGCCGGAGAACCGGCAAGCGGACGCCGATCTCCTCGGCGTCGTGATCCTGGCCCGCATTCACGTACCGCAACTTCGCCCCGCTCCGGAGCACGCCGTTGAACACGCGCACGGAGGAGACAACCCCGCGATACGGGTCGTAGATCGAGTCGAACATCAATGCCTGGAGCGGCGCGTCCGGGTCGCCCTTGGGCGGCGGGATGCGCTCGACGATCGCGTCGAGCAGTTCGGGGACCCCGGCGCCGGTCTTCGCGGAGATGCGCAACACGTCGCCCGCGGGGATGCCGAGAACGCGTTCGATCTCCTGCGC
>DASYJT010000053.1:0-3714 GCA_035996165.1 Acidimicrobiia bacterium | reverse complement strand
CCGCGGGACGCGGGCGCCGCTCACTCTCGACGACGACGACCTCACTGCTCTCCGGCGCGCTCCGACGAACCGTGGCGAGGAGCCGGACCGCGTCGTCGTCGCTCCAGTCGTGCAACACGTTGACGAACAGGTAACGATCGCAGCCGGGTTCCGCGAACTCGAACGCGTCGGCGGCGCGGACGGTGAGGCGTTCGGTCGGCTCGATGCGGACCGCCACCGACGGGATCTCGGTGACGACCCCTTCCAGGCGCGGGTGCGCGCCGAGAAGCACGCGCAGGAGCTCGCCGCTCCCGCCGCCCACATCGCACACGCGCCGGGTGTCGGACCAGTCGAGGACCCGGGCCAGGGCGAGCCCGTGCATGCGGCCGCCGGCGGACATCGCCGCGTCGAACGCGACCTGGCGCTCGGGGTGCGTCGCACACCACTCGAAGAACGGTGCGCCGTTCGCGGCCGCGAACGGATCGAGAACGCGCGGATCGCGTCCGAGCACCGCGAGCGCGCCGAGCACGTCGGCGCTGCTCGCGAAGTCGACCCAGCCCGCCCATCCTCCCGGATGCCGCCGGCGCAAGAAGCGCGTGACCCGCGTGGGGTGGACGCGTCCGCGCCGATCGAGCCGGACCCAGCCGCGCGTGTGCGCGAAGCGAACGAGGCGCGTGAGACGGTCGACGTCGACCTCGAGCTGTTCGGCAAGCGGCGCGAGGGCGACTCCGCGGCGGAGCTGGTCGGGGAGTCCCAAGCTGCAGATCGCGCCGAGGACCGCCGCGTCGAGCGGGGCCAGCATCGCGTCGAGGATGCGGACGGGCGGTGGCACGAGCGCGCGGTGCACGCGCCCGATTGCGGCCCGGGTTTGCTCCACCGCGGCTGCAACTCGCGCGGGCGGCAGGACCGGTACGCCGACGACATCCGCCGCGCGCACGCCGACGTTTGCCGAACCGTGCCGACGCGGCAGCCGGAGTCTCATCTCGTCATCGTCACACGTTCGCCGGCATGCCGACGAAGCGCTATCTCGGGACGGAGCGCTACCTCGGAACGGAGGTGTGCTTGAACTCGTTGAGGTCGGTCCACTCGAGCAGGTCGATCACCCGATCGATGGCGTCGGGGTTGTCGCGGTCCATGAGCCGCACGAACACCGCCTGGTCGCCGGCCACGAACGTGGGCACACCGAAGATCGCGTGGTTCTTCACCGCGTCGCTGTGCGACTGCGCCAGGGTCTTCAGCGGGCGCCCGGACGCGACCTCGGCTGCGATCGCGGCGGGATCGAGGCCGACCGAGGTCGCGATCTCCGCGAGCACTTCTTCCTTGGCGATCTTCGCGCCGTGGTCGTGGCGGGCGGAGAACGCCGCCAGGTGCCAGTCGAGGAACTTGTCGGGGAACTCGTCGCGCACTGCGATGGCCCACAGGAGCGCTGTCACTCCGGTGCCCCAGTCGGCCGGGTCGCGCTCCCAGACCGCCGGCTCGCCGTCTTCGACATGGACCTGGTCGAGCGAGAACGGGAGGAAAGTGACGTCCCAGTCGCGGCCGGCTCGTAACCCGGCGACCACCGAGGTGTGCCCGTTGCGTGCGAACGGGCAGCGGTAGTCGAACGTCACGGCGAACTGGCGGGACATGGGTCCTCCTCGGGGTTACGAACTTGTGGTCGCAACGGCACCAGCATGCTCGTCATTCCCCGAGCGCTACGAATGGCCTTTGACGAACGGCCGGAACGCCAGGCCGATGGCGGTACCGAGCGCGGCGCCCGCCACCACGTCGGACGCGTGGTGCAGCCGAACGTAGACGCGGGTGGCGGCTACCGCGGTGGCGGCGGCGTACCAGCCCGGACCGCCTCCGAGCAGGGTCGCGGCACAGAACGCCGCGGTGGCGTGACCCGACGGGAACGAGCTGGTGATCGGCCGCCGTAGCCCGTGATGGAACGCGAGCTCCGAGTATTCAGCCGGTCGTACACGGCGAAACAGCGATTTCACCACGCCGTTGGTGAGCGCCGACTCGGCGCCCATCGCAAGGGAGAAGCGCACCGTCCGCTCCAGATCGCCCTCGCCGCGGCGCGAGATGGCGCGGGCGACGCCGCAGGTATGCCACAGGAGGCTGTGGTCGGCCGCGCTCGACAGCCGGTACGCGACCTTGTCGACGATGGGACTCCGGAAGGCGTCGAACCGCCCGTCGACCGCCGCGTCGAACGCGGCGATGCGTTCTACCAGCGTCATGCAAAGACGAGGGGCAGTTGCGGACGGCCTTCGCGTTCCGCCTGACGCGCAACGAGGGTCGGCCGGGCGAGCTCCGGTTGCCCGTCGAACGCGGGGCAGAACTCTTGGAACGAGCAGTAGTTGCACAGCGCGGAAGGATGGGGCCGGAAGTCGTCGCGCTTGCACGCCTGACGCACGGCCTGCATGACCGCGTTTGTCTTCACGTCGACGCCGCGCAGGCTTTGATCGGAGGGCGCGGTGATGATGCGCTCGGGCTTCGACAGGTACAGCAGCTGCACGCGCGCCGGGCGGCGGCCGAACATCCGCTCGCACAGCAGCGAGTAGATGTGGACGCCGGCCATGCTCTTCTGTTCCCACCCCTCGCTCGGAGCGGAACCGGTCTTGTAGTCGGTGACGACGAGCTCACCATCGGAGTCGAGCTCGAGGCGGTCGATGATGCCGCGGATCGTCACGCCGGCACTCGTGACGGCACTGACGCGCAGCTCGACGCCGAGCACTTTGACCGCGCGCGGGTCTTCCAACTCGAAGTAGCGATGGATCAGGGTCTCCGCGTCGGAGTGGAACGACGCGCGCTCCTCGTCGGTGAGCTCGAGGTGCGCGAACTCCGGGTGCGCGGCGACCTCCGCCTCGGCGCGTACGAGGTCGGCGAGCGCGGCCTCGATCGTGCGCTCGGCCGGCGGACGCCACATCAGGTGCTGCAGCGCCAGGTGGACCAGGGTGCCCTTGCTCGCCGGCGCGGACGGCGGCTCGGGAAGCCGCTCGATGTAGCCGAAGCGGAACGCCAGGGGGCAGCTCGTGAAGGTGCCCATCGAGCTCGGGGACAACGAGATCGGTACCGGGTGCGCCGGTTCCCGCGCCTGGTCGATGGGGTCCTCCGCCGTCATGCACCGACGATACCGCCGGGGTGTGCCACTTACGGCGGACCGTCTAGGTTCCGGGACAGGCACCGTCTCGGGGATATGGAGCACCGGAAATGAAGGTCGACACTGGAATCATGGCCCCGTCGTTGAGCGATATCGGGCCGAAGGCCCGCGAGCTCGAGGAGCTCGGCTACGACGGTCTGCTCACGGCCGAGACCGGCCACGATGCCTTCCTGCCACTCGTCCTCGCGGCGGAGCACACCGAACGCATCGAGCTGGCTACGGGGATCGCGGTCGCGTTCGCCCGCACTCCGATGGTTCTCGCATACACGGCGAACGACCTGCAACAGATGTCGAAGGGCCGCTTCGTGCTCGGGCTCGGATCCCAGATCAAGCCCCACATCGAAAAGCGGTTCTCGATGCCGTGGTCGCACCCCGCGCGCCGCATGCGGGAGTACATCCTCGCCTTGCAGGCCATCTGGAGCTCGTGGAACGACGGCACCCGGCTCGAGTTCGACGGCGAGTTCTACCGCCACACGCTGATGACGCCGTTCTTCGCGCCGACCCCGAACCCCTACGGCGCGCCCAAGGTGTTCCTCGCCGCGGTCGGCTCGTTGATGACCGAGGTGGCCGGGGAGGTCGCCGACGGCATC
>DASYJT010000052.1:0-13355 GCA_035996165.1 Acidimicrobiia bacterium | reverse complement strand
CGCCATCGCAGCATTCTTCGGGTTCTGATCATGCAGAACCTTCGTAATCGCCGCCGTCAACGTCGTCTTCCCATGATCAATATGACCAATCGTCCCAATGTTCAAGTGCGGCTTCGTGCGCTCGAACTTCTCTTTCGCCATGCTGGGTCACTTTCGGGTGTTGCGGATGTGTTGCCGTGCTTGCGGGGTGGGTAGCGGAGGCGGGATTCGAACCCGCGACCCCACGATTATGAGCCGTGTGCTCTTGCCAACTGAGCTACTCCGCCGTGCGAAGCGGGCCCACCGGGCCTGCCCAACGAGCCCCCTTACGGACTTGAACCGTAGACCCCTTCCTTACCATGGAAGTGCTCTGCCAACTGAGCTAAGGGGGCGAAGCCCGACGAGTTTAGCCGAGCAGGCGCGTTCTCCCGCTGCCCGTTGCGTATCGTCTCGGCCGTGTCGTCGCCCGCTGCGTACCGAACCCGTCTCGTGGACCGCCGCGACGCGGAAGCGCTCCGTGCGATCTACAACATCGAGGTGCTCGAGTCGACGGTCACGTTCGATCTCCGTCCCCGCTCCCTGACCGAGCAGCTCGCCTGGATCGACGACCACTCGGGCGGCCATCCGGCGATCGTCGCGATCGACGACGAGGGCGACGTCGGCGGCTTCGCGTCGCTCACCCCGTACCGGCCCCGGCCGGCGTACTCGACCACGGTCGAGGACTCCGTCTACGTCCGGCGTGATCTCCGCGGCCAAGGGGTCGGGCGGCTGCTGCTCTCGGATCTCGTGCAGCGGGCACGCGACCACGGTTTCCACGCCATCATCGGCCGCGTCGTCGGCGACCACGACGCTTCGATCGCCCTCCACGCCGCCTGCGGCTTCGACCAGGTCGGCCGAGAGCGCGAGGTAGGCAGGAAATTCAACCGCTGGCTCGACGTCGTGCTCATGCAGAAGATGTTGTGAGACGCGTCCCCGTGGGCCGGGTTGGATTCGAACCAACGTAGCGATAACGCAATGGGTTTACAGCCCATCCCCTTTGGCCACTCGGGTACCGACCCGGATCTAATCTAGCGACCGCCATTCGGACGTAGCGAAGGCGAGGGAGAGACAAACATGCCGAGCTTCGACGTCGTATCCGAGGTCGACCTCCAGGAGGTCAAGAACGCCGTCGACCAGGCCAACCGCGAGCTCGCGAATCGCTTCGACTTCAAGGGCACCGACAGCGTGGTGGAGTTGAAGGAAACCGACAACGCGATCGAGCTCGAGTCGGCATCCGAGGAACGGCTGAAGGCCGTGACCCAGGTGCTCGAGGAGAAGCTGGTCAAGCGCAAGGTGTCGCTGAAGGCGATCGACTACGGCAAGGTCGAGGAGGCGTCACGCGGTCGCGCCCGCCAGAAGGTCTCGATCCAGGTCGGGATCAACGACGACAAGGCGCGCGAGATCGGCAAGTTCATCAAGGCGCTCGGCCTCAAGGGCGTGCAGCATCAGGTTCAGGGCGACCAGCTGCGCGTGCAGGGCAAGAAGCGCGACGACCTGCAGGCGGCGATCCAGAAGCTGCGCGAGCACGACTTCGGGGTACCCCTCGACTTCACGAACTTCCGCGACTGACGCGCCGGTAGAGGACCGCGCCCAAACCGTGGGCGTCCTCGGCGCGCGCGACCTCGACGAAGTCGGCCTTGATGGAGTCGAACACGGTCGGATGGTCGGCGAGACGCGGCGGGAGCAGCAGGTACTCCACCGTGTCGGCTTCGGGAAGGCGTTGCCCTTCTTGCGCGAACAGCTTCCAGTGCGACGCGAAGAACGGGGTCGGCCAGAGGTAGACGTGCTCTCGATGGTCGACGTGCGGAGCGAACTGGTCGTAGGTGGCAACCACCGCGCCGGCCGGGATCTGCGCGACGACGCGGTCGACGCCCGCGGCCGCGGCCGACGCCGGGCTCCAGTGCGCGGCTGGTCCGTACCGTGAGAACGGCAACGGACCCCACATGTACGCGGAGGCCAACGCGGAGAGGCCGACGAGCGCGACCAGCAACACGCGGCGGCGACCGGCGCGCACGCGGCTGACCGCATAGACCGTTCCCATCATGAGCCCGGGGAGGAGCTCCATCGAGTAGTGGAACCCGATCTGGTGTTGATACCCGAACGTGCTGAAGACGTTGACTGCGAGTGCAAGCACGACCGTTGCAGCAACCTCGGGCGCGACGAGGAACGCGAGCCCGGTCGGGGCGATCATCTGCCACACGTAGAACGGACGGCCGTTGGGGCGATCGCCCGCGACGACATACCGCACGACCGTTGCGGGCTTCGTCACCACGGTCTTGACGAAGTCGCTCATGTGGCGCGTCACCGAGCACGCCCGGGCGCACGCGCTGAACGGAATCCGATACGCGTTCCGCGTCGACACGCCGCTCAGCACTCTCATGACGATCGCGGTGTCGGCGAACGCGACGGCGATCGAGGCGCCCACGATCGCTCCGCCGACGCGCCGATCGCGTCGCCACGCGTACCAAAGAGCGAGCGGAAGCACGACGGCGGCCGCGTCCTCCTTGCAGAGCAAGGCAAGAGCGCAACACACGACGAAGAGGCGCGTGCGGCGCTCGAGTGCGGCGTAGATCGCGAATCCGAGGAGGGGGATCAGGAACGAATCCGGGTGGTAGTTCTCGAGGTTCGTCTGCGCGAGCGCGGGGTGCAGGAGGAACGCGGCGACGAATACGGTCGCCGCCAACGGACCGAGTGCGCGGCGGATCGCGAGCAGATACACGGGGATGGCACCGGCGGCCATCACCAGCGCCTGGACGGCCAGGAGCGTCGAGGCGTCGGGACGGATCCAATAGAACGGGACGAGCGCGAACAGCGAGAACTGCGCGTGGTCGCCGAACAGGTTGCGCCCCATGAGCGTGACGTCGGGCGCGTGGAACCGTGAGAGCAGCCAAATGCCCTGGTCGTAGAAGCCGAGATCGAACGTGCCGTACCCGTAGCCGCGGTACGCGCTCGTCGAGAGGTGCGTGAAGTACAAGAAGTACGAGACGATCAGGACGCCGCTGACCGCGAGTCCGACCGCGCCGAGCCGCGGATCGCTTCCGAAGATCCAATGATCGAAGACCGAACGGGTTCGATCACGAGATCTCGACGGTGAGCCGCCACCGTCGTCGCCCGCGCGGAGCACCGCGTCCACCCGTGGATCCTACGAGGACCGAGCGCGGCCCTCGAAGATCGCCGGCCCAACCGCCGGAGGTCAGCCGGTGTGGGAGTGCTGGTGGCGCAACCGGGCGATGCGCTCCTCAGTCGGCGGGTGCGACCGGAACAGGTTGGCGAAGTTCGCCTGCTTCCCGGTGAGCGGGTTCACGATGTACGCAGTCGCGTGCGCGGGGTCGACGTTCATCGGGATCTGCTTCGCGTACGCATCGATCTTCTCGAGCGCCCGGGCCAGAGGTTCGCCGGTGCCGAGGAGGTCGGCGCCACTGCGATCGGCTTCGAACTCCCGCGACCGGGACAGGGCCATCTGCAACAGCGCGGCCGCGATCGGGGCGAGGATGATCATCGCGATCATGCCGAAGATGTTGCCGTCGCGGTTGCGGTTTCCGCCGCCGATGCCGCCGAACATCGCTCCCCACATCAGCATGCGCGCGAGGAACGTGATCCCGAGGGCGACCGCCGCGGCTACCGAGCCGATGAGGATGTCGTGATTGCGGACGTGCGAGAGCTCGTGCGCGAGCACACCGCGCAGCTCTTCTTGGTCGACGACCTGGAGCAGGCCCTGGGTCACGGCGACCGCGGCGTGGTGCTCGTTCCGACCGGTCGCGAACGCATTCGGCTGCGCCGCGGGACTGATGTAGATCGCCGGCATCGGCAGGTTGGCCCGTTGGGCCAAGTCGCGCACGATCGCGTAGAGCTGGGGCGCGTCGGCCTCGGAGACTGGTACCGCGCCCGCGGCGCGCACCGCGATCTTGTCGGAGAACCAGTAGGAGCCGCCGACGAAGACGAGACCCAGCACCAGCCCGATCAACAGGCCGCCGCTTCCGAAGATCGATCCGACCCCCATGAAGAGCGCCGCGAGGGCGGTCAGCAATACGACGGTCTTGACGTTGTTCTTGAACATCTCTGTCACCTCGAAGTTCCCGAACACCGGCACCCCGGCGGCTCTTCCCGGTCATGGAACCAGATCCGCCTGAGAGCCGGCTGCGAAGTGCCTGCGGGTGCGGCGGATCAGTCGTAGTACCCGGAATGGACGTAGAGGCACGGAATGCCCTCCGACCGGAACATCGCCACGTTGCGCCGGTCGTCCTCGAACGCGAGCGCCAGGCCGAATCCGGCCGCGCGCAGCTCCCAGACCGTCGACTGCTTGAAGTCACGGGCCAACTCGTAGTCGCCCCACGGGCGCGTGATGAGGAGATCCCACCGGATCGCGTACCGCCGGAGCCACGCCTCGGTGAGGTACGCCACCCGGTGCGGGCGCGCCGTGAGTAGGACGATCTGCAGCGCGGGGTCGAGGAGGTCGAGCAGCGTGTGCACTTCCTCGATCACCGGGTCCTGTCCGCACGCCTCGAAGAACGCGCGCCAGTCCTGGCGGGGCGATTCGATGTAGTGCTGGCGGCGCGACGCGTCGGAGAGCACGCCGTCGATATCGACGACGACCGCGCGCGACGGCTTCAAGACCTTGGTTTTCCACGTCCAGTGCTCAGGGAAGTACGGCAGGGCGCGCTACTCCTCGGGCGGCTGCGACGCGAGGTACTTCGATTTGATGCCGTCGACGACGGTGGGGTCGGCGAGGGTAGTCGTGTCGCCGAGCAGCTCGTCCTCGGCGACGTTGCGCAACAACCGGCGCATGATCTTGCCCGAACGGGTCTTGGGCAGCTCCTCGGTGAACAGGATCGTCTTCGGCTTGGCGATGGGGCCGATGAGCTGGGCGACGTGCTCCCGCAACTCCTCGACGAGCTCGTCGCCCGGCACGACGCCTCCCCGCAGGGTGACGAACGCGGCGATCGCCTGCCCGGTGGTGTCGTCGTTGCGACCGACGACCGCGGCCTCGGCCACCGCGGGATGGTCGACCAGCGCGGACTCGACTTCGGTCGTGGAGATGTTGTGCCCCGCTACGAGCATGATGTCGTCGACGCGGCCGAGTAGCCAGAAGTAGCCGTCGTCGTCGCGTTTGGCGCCGTCGCCCGCGAAGTATTTGTCGCCGAACCGCGACCAGTACGTGTCGCGGTAGCGCTGCGGGTCACCCCAGATGCCGCGCAACATCGACGGCCACGGCCGCGACAACACGAGGTAGCCACCGCCGGGGATGCCGACCGGCTTGCCTGCGTCGTCGACGATCCCCGCCTCGATGCCGGGCAGTGGGAAGGTCGCGCTCCCCGGCTTCAATGTCGTGGCTCCGGGCAGCGGGCTGATCATGATCGCGCCGGTCTCGGTCTGCCACCAGGTGTCGACGACCGGACACCGGGAGCCGCCGATCACGCCGTGGTACCAGATCCAGGCCTCGGGGTTGATCGGCTCGCCGACCGTTCCGATCAGACGGAGCGACGACAGATCGTGCGCGGCCGGAAGCTCGTCGCCCCACTTCATGAACGTACGGATCGCCGTGGGAGCGGTATAGAAGATCGTCACCTTGTACTTCTCGACGATCGACCAGAGGCGGTCGCGGCCCGGATGGTCGGGCGTACCTTCGTAGAGCACCGAAGTCGCACGGTTCGCGAGCGGTCCGTAGACGATGTACGAGTGGCCCGTGACCCATCCGACGTCGGCGGTGCACCAGTAGACATCGGTGTCGGGCTTCAGGTCGAAGACGTACTTGTGCGTGTACGCGACCTGCGTGAGATAGCCGCCGGTCGTGTGCATGATGCCCTTGGGCTTCCCGGTGGTGCCCGACGTGTAGAGGATGAACAGCAGATCCTCGGCGTCCATCGATTCCGGCGCGCACTCCGCGCTCTGGCGCGCGACGTCGTCGTGCCACCAGAGGTCGCGCCCGGATTGCATCGCGCATTCGGACTCGGTGCGCCGCAGCACGACGACGTGCTCGATCGACGGGGTGCCGGCGAGAGCTTCGTCGGCGATGTCTTTCAACGCGACGACGGAACCGCGTCGCCACGCACCGTCGGCGGTGATGAGTACGCGTGCCTGCGCGTCGTTGATGCGGTCCTTGAGCGACTGCGCGGTGAAACCACCGAACACGACCGAGTGCGCGGCGCCGATGCGCGCACACGCGAGCATCGCGGCGACCGTCTCCGGCACCATGCCCATGTAGATCGCGACGCGGTCACCCTTGGCGACGCCCAACTCCCGCAGCAGATTCGCGACGCGCGAGGTCTCGGCGAGGAGCTCTTCGTACGTGACCGCGCGGCTGTCGCCGGGCTCGCCTTCCCAGTGCAGCGCCACCTGGCCGCCGTGTCCGGCGGCGACATGCCGATCGAGACAATTCTCCGAGACGTTGAGCTTGCCGCCGACGAACCACTTCGCGAACGGCAGCTCCCAGTCGAGGATGGTGTCCCACTCACGGTGCCAGTCGAGCGCGAGCGCCTGGCGCGCCCAGAAACCCTGCCAGTCGCGCTCGGCGTCGGCGTAGACGTCGGCGTCGGTGACCAGCGCGTGCTTCGCAAAGTCCGCCGGAGGCGGAAACGTGCGGCCTTCCTGCAGCAGTCCGGAGAGAGTCTCAGCCATGCCCGCGGAGGCTAGTCATCCCTCGGGCTCACCAACTGAAATCGCGACCGGCGCCGCCGACGCCGAACAGCACCGCTTGGTGCGCGCCGAGGCCTTCCGGGTCGGTGAGGGCGGCCGCCTCGGACGCTCGGCTGCGGCCGGCGAGCGCTTCGAGATCACCGCGCGCCGCGCCGGCTTCCCACACCCGCCTGCCTTCGGTCACGAGGTCGTCAATGCCGAGCGCGCGCAGCCACTCCGACTGGCGGTCGGTCCGCACGAGCGGGAACGGGCTCGCGGCATCGAGCTGTTCGAGCACGACGTCGGCCGTGATGTCCTGCTCGCCCGGATCGGCGAGCGGATCGAAGCCCCGCGCGTGCGCCCGATAGGTGCGGAGCCACGGACGGGAACCGAGCTCGGCAACCGTCGTCGCATAATCGACCACGAGCACGAAACCGTGCCGCACAACTCCTTCGCACCCGAGGAACCACTCGTTGATCCCGCGCGGGATCGGGACGCGGGTCCCGGGCTCGGCCTCGTACCCGAGATTGGAGTCGTACCCGAGATCGACGTCGGCGGGAACGAGCACCTCGTGGAACGCGGGCTCCGAGTAGCCGACGCGGACCTCGAGCCAGCGTCGGCCGTCCCACTGCGCGATGCCGAACGGCAGGTTGTCGAGCAGCTCGTTGGCGAGCACGACGGTGTCGCGCGCCGAAAGCGCGGGCATCTCCTCGACCGCGGCGAAGACCGGGCCCGCACCGGCGGCGGGCACCGCCTGATCCTCATTCGCGCGCCGAACGAACGATCCGAGCGCCTCGTCGGCCGGTTCGAGCGGGAGCAGGTCGCGCTGCTCGGCCCGCAACGCGGCCGAGCGCTCGACGAGCACGTACCGCAGTGCAGCTAGGCAAGCGGGTGCGGCGCGCAACACCTCACGCGCGAGCCGACCGTTCCCGGCGCCCGCCTCGACGACGAGGAACGGATCGGGTTCTTCGAGTGCGCGCCACATGCGGTCGAGCGCCCGCGCGACACAAGCCCCGTACAGCGGCCCGACCTCGGGGCTCGTGACGAAGTCGCGATCGGCACGCCCCGCGCCCCGGCCCGACGCGAAGAAACCGTCGTCGGAGTAGAGGGCGGTCTCCATGAACCGGTCGAAGGTGATCGGTCCTTCGCGATGGATCATCCGCGCGAGCTGCGCGGCCACGGTGCTCATATCGGCACCGTGGTCGGGGACACGTCGGGCGCTCGCGTCAGAACGCGAGCTCTCCGACCCTTGCGAAGATCTGCGGGTAGACGCCGATGACCACGACGATCGTCGCGGTAAGGGCGATCGCGGCGACGAGCGGCGCCGGGATGACGAGCGGCTTGCGATCGTCGGTTGGCGAGTCGTGGAAGATCATCGCCCGGATCGGACCGGCGTAATAGAAGAACGCGATCACCGAGTTGACCGCGGCGATGACGCCGAGCGCGATCGCCCAACCGGACCCCGCGTCGATGATCGAGCGGAACATCACGAACTTGGCGAACCAACCCCCGAAGGGCGGCACACCGGCGAGCGAGGCGAGGAAGACGCCCATCACGACGGCAAGAGTGGGGGCGGTCTGGAACAGGCCGTCGTACGAAGAGATCTCGGCGCTGCGGGTACGCCTCGCGACCGCGATGACGACCGCGAACGCGCCGAGGTTCATCGCGCCGTAGATGAGCAGGTAGACGACAACCGCGCTCATCGCCGAGTTCGCCTGGTCGAGATGGCCCTCGGCGCCGGAGATGCCCGCGGCCGCGAACGGGACGAGCATGAACCCGCCCTGCGCGATCGACGAGTACGCCAGCATCCGCACGATGTTCGTCTGGCGAAGCGCGGTGAGGTTGCCGATGGTCATCGACAGCGCCGCGAGCACCCAGAGCACCGGCCACCACGAGTTGGCCGCCGAGTGGCCGCTCCCGGTCAGGAAGCCGAAGTAGACGATATTGATGAGGGCGACAAAGCCGCCCGCCTTCGACGCCACCGACAAGAACGCGGTGACCGGCGTCGGAGCGCCTTCGTAGGTGTCGGGCGCCCAGAAGTGGAACGGCACCGCACTGACCTTGAACGCGAACCCGACGAGCGACAAGAAGATCGCGACCGCCACCAGCGGCACGGTGCCGTGCTGCGACAAGTACGCGGAGATGGCGGAGAGCTTGGTGGCGCCGGTGACGCCGTAGATGAGCGAGAACCCGTACAGCATCAACGCCGACGAGAGCACCCCGATCAGGTAGTACTTCACGCCCGCTTCGTTCGACGCGCGGTCGTGCTTGCGGAACGCCGCGAGCACGAAGGTCGGGATCGAGATGGTCTCGAGCGCGACGAACAACGTGATGAGGTCGCGGGCGCCCGCCATGATCGACATGCCGAACGTGGCGACCAGCAAGAGGAAATAGAACTCGCCGTTGTAGTAGTCGCCCTCACCGATGTAGTCGACCGAGAGCAACACGGTGACGTAGCAGGCGATGATGAAGAACGCCTTCAACGCGAGCGCGTAGTGGCCGACGACGTAGGCGCCGTCGAACAGGATGCGCTCGTGTCCCGAATGCGCCAGCGTGGCGATCGGGATCAACGCGCCGAGCAGGCCGACCGCGGTGATACTCGAGGTTCGCCAGGCTTCACGGTCGGGAAGCAGCAGATCCGCGATCAGCACCACGACCATCGTCGCGACCAGCACGAGATCGGGCGCGAACGCGTGCCAGTCGAAGGCGGGCGTCGGGATGTGCGCGGTCGCGGCGAGCAGCATCTCAGCCCCCGGAGCCGGTCGTTCCCGAAACCGTTGCGGTCGTCTGCGCGGCGGTGGGCGGCGCGGCGGGGCATTTCAGCGCCGCCGAGACGGGAACGGTCGACTTCGACACGAATGGCGCCGCGGTCTGGCAGGTCACCGCGTCGTCGGTGACGCTGAAGATGAGGTTCGGGAAGATCCCGAGGGCGACGATGAGCAAGAGGATCGGGACCCAGGCCGTCCACTCGTACGACGACACGTCGTGGATGTGCGCATCGGCGAACTCCGGCTTCGGTACGCCGAACGCGACCTTCTGCAACATCCAGAGCAGGTAGCCGGCGGCGAGGACCGTGCCGATCGCGGCGATGACCATGTAGGTGCGGAACAGCGGTTGCGAGAGGTTGCCGCCGGGGTTGAACGTCGACAACACAGCCGGGAACTCGCCCCAGAAACCGGCCAGGCCGGGCAGGCCGAGGCTCGCCATCGCGCAGAACCCGAGTATCCAACCCATCTTCGGTGCCTGTTTGAGCAGACCGCCGAGGCGGGCGAGCTCGCGCGTGCCGTAGTTGTGCTGCACGGAGCCGGCGATGAAGAACAGCATGCCGGTGATGAGGCCGTGCGCAACCATCCCGAAGATCGCGGCGTTGATGCCGAAGGTTGTGAGTGTCGAGATGCCGAGCATCACGAAGCCCATGTGCGCGACTGACGAGAACGCGATCAGCCGCTTCATGTCCTTCTGCGCGAGACAACCGAGCGCGCCGTAGATGATGCCGATCACCGAGAGGAGGCCGATCCACGGCGCCCAGCTCTTGGCCGCTTCCGGCAGTATCGGCAGCGCGATGCGGATGAAGCCGTACGTACCCAGCTTCAGGAGGATGGCAGCCAGGAGCACCGAACCCACGGTTGGCGCCTCGGTGTGCGCGTCGGGGAGCCACGTGTGGAACGGGAACATCGGGACCTTGATCGCGAACCCGATGAACAACCCGCCGAAGATCAGGAGCTGCGTGCTGTGCACGAGTCCGGCGCCCGCCGCGTGGGACAGCAGCACCATGTCGAACGTGTGCCCGACCCCCGGCACATCGACCTTGAAGTAGAGCGCCAGGAACGACAGCAACATCAGCGCCGAGCCGAACAGCGTGAACAAGAAGAACTTGATCGACGCGTACTCGCGGTTGGGGCCGCCCCACACACCGATCATGAAGAACATCGGGAGGAGGACGATCTCGAAGAAGATGAAGAAGAGGATGAGGTCCTGCGCGACGAACGTGCCGTTCATGCCGACCTCGAGGATCAGCAACAGAGCAAGGAACGCCTTCGGGTTGTGCGGCTCCGGGAAGTGGTTCCACGAATAGATGACGCATAGCACCGTGATGAACGACGACAGCGCGAGCATGGGCAGGGAGATGCCGTCGACGGCCACGTGGTAGTGGCTGTTGATCACATCGATCCAGTTCTTCGTGACGCTGAACTGGAGCGTGCTCGTCTTGTCGAAGTCGAACTTGGCGACGGTGGCGATCGTGAATCCGAGCGTGGCGAGAGTCGTGACCAGCGCGGTCGTCTTGATCGCGTCTTCGTGCTCGCGCGGTATGAGCATCGTGATGACCGCGCCGATTGCCGGGAGGAAGACCACGAGGGTCAACGCCCAGGAGTCGAACCAGGTATGCATCGAGCCGATTCCCCTTGCCTAGGTGAAGATCCAGAGGGCGCCGGCGAAGATCACGACGGCCGCGACGAGCAGGAGTGCGTAGAACTGGAGGCGACCGGTCTGGAGCTTGCGGACCTCGCCACCGGATTCACCGGCGAGCGTTGCGAGGCCGTTGACCAGACCGTCGACACCCTTTTGGTCGACGTAGTCGTACGTCAGGCGACCGAGGGCTTGCGCGCCCCGCCCCGTGTAGTTCAGAACGTTGTCGATGACGTTCTGGTTGAACCAGTACACCCCCGCCGCGACCGGACCCTTGATCCCGGCGACGATGACCCGCTCGTACAGATAGTCGAGGTAGTACTTGTTGACGAGGAATTTCTTGCCGGCCCCGAGCAGTGCATTGCGCTCACTGAGGCGCTGGGGCAGGCGGCCGTCGTAGTACGCCCACGCGATGGCGATGCCCGACAGCGCGACCAACACCGACACCACCGCAAGAATCGGGTTGAACGCCGCCGGGTGCGCGATCGTGTGGATGCCCGCGAACTCCTCGGGGAAATGCGGATCGAACCACTTCTCGAACTTGCTCCAGTTCGGGAAGTTCAACAACCCGGCGAACACCGCGAAGAACGACAACACCCACAGCGGACCTGTGATGAGGCGGTTGCTCTCGTGGGGAGCGTGGACCTCGGCATCGTGCTCGACCACCGCGGGCGTGTCGACCGGGTCGTGCTCGGCCTCGTCGACGTGCGCGATCGCGTGCGGCTCGTGACCGCCGCGGTACTCGCCGTGGAACGTGAGGTACACACAACGGGTCATGTAGGCCGCGGTCATGAACGCGCCGATGATCCCGACGACGAGGAACAGCTTGTAGTCGTTGTGGCCCGCGTTGACGAGGATCTCGTCCTTCGACCAGAAGCCCGCGAGCGGGAAGATCCCGGCGAGCGCGAGCGTGCCGATCACGAACGTCTTGTACGTCTGCGGCATGTACTTCTTCAGGCCGCCCATGTCTTTCTTCATGTCGAACGAGTGGTGCGAACCGGAGTGGCTCACGGAGCCCGCGCCGAGGAACAGGTCGGCCTTGAAGAACGCGTGGGTGAAGAGGTGGAAGACCGCGGCGGTCCACGCGCCGACGCCCAGCGCCATCACCATGTAGCCGAGTTGGCTGATGGTGGAGTACGCGAGCACCTTCTTGATGTCGTCCTGCACGAACGCGAGCGCGGCGCCGATCAGCACCGTGATCCCCCCGAGCGCGGCCATGGGGTTGATCCCACCGTCGCCGATCGAGAACCCGTTGAAGAAGACCGGGTAGACGCGCGCGCCGAGATAGACGCCGGCGACGACCATGGTGGCCGCGTGAATCAGTGCGGACACCGGGGTAGGTCCGGCCATGGCATCGGGAAGCCACGTATGCAACGGGAACTGACCCGACTTACCGACGATGGCGAGCATCAACGCCGCTGCGCACCACAAGATCAACGTGTGGCCGACCTTCGGGCTCGACGCGGCCCGGTTGAGCTCCACGATGTTGAAGGAGCCGACGCCCGTGGCGCGCTGCACGACGAAGAACGTCATGATCACGCCGGTCAGCAGGCCGATGTCGCCCGTGCGGGTCGTGAGGAACGCCTTCAGCGCCGCGTCGCTGTTCTGCTTCTCCTCCCACCAGTGCCCGATCAGCATGAACGAGCACACGCCGACCAGCTCCCAGCCGACGAGCAGCTGCAAGGTGTTGTCGGCGACGACGAGTAGGAGCATCGACGCGGTGAACAGGGAGAGCGCGGCGTAGAAGTACGTGAAGCGCCGGTCGCCCCGCATGTACTCGAGCGAGTACACGTGCACGAGCAGCGAGATGAGGGTGACGACGAACATCATCAGCACCGCGAGGCCGTCGATCTGGATGCCGGCCGTCAGACGGACACCACCGTTCTGGAACCACGTGACGTGGTGCAGCACCGGGAGCACGGGAGTTTCGCCACCCTGGGCACCGAGGTGACCGATGCTCCGGCCGAGCGCGCCGAGTGCGCTCCCGCCCTTGGCGTCCTGGACGCGCATGATCCAGCGCACGAGCGCGCCGCACGCGAGGACGAACGACGCGCCGACCGATACGACACCGACCTCGGAGCCGTGGCGCGGCATGCGCTTGCCGAACAGCAGGATCACGACGAAAGACAGCGCCGGGATCAGCGGTACGAGCCACGCCTTGTCGAGGAAGAACATCGTCTATGCCTTCCCGCTCTGAAGGACCGCTCGGGCCGCTGCTCGCCGGCCGGGCTGCAATGCGATGGGTGTGCGCATGGCTCGCCTCTAGCCCTTCATCGTGTCGACGTCGTCGAGGTCGGCACTGTGCAGATTGCGATAGA
>DASYJT010000051.1:0-8087 GCA_035996165.1 Acidimicrobiia bacterium | reverse complement strand
GAGCCGCAGTTTCGTGGGTACGGAGTGGCGGCCGTCGGCGATCACCCCGAGATCGAGGTGGTCGATCGTGACGGAGCGGGTCGAGTCGACCTGCGTCCACTGCCCCACGACCTCGTCGAACGGGGTCTGCCACACCGTCGTGGGATCGCCGTCGAACGCGGCGGCGCCCCGGCACGCGAGGCAGCCCGGCAGGAACGCGCTCGTCGAGACCACGCGGCCGGGTGTGACGTCGCCCGGGCGCAGTGCGTTGCGGATGGCGGTGTCGGGTGCATCGGGGCTCACCGTCGCGTTCCCGGTGAGCGAGAAGGTGCGCGCGGTCGGGAGCGTGAACTCGCGCGAGATCGACTCCTCCGGTTGCGTGCGCGGCGGAACGGGCCGAACCGCGTCGCGATTCATGACCACCACCAAGGGATGGGTGCTCGATGCGGAGCCGAGCGCGTCGACGAGATCGGTCGGCATCTGCACGACCTCGCGCACCCGGACGTCGGCGGTTGCGTGCGCGTCGCGCAGCCGGATCTCGGCGAAGCCGACCGGCTCTGCCTGCCCGAACAGATTCGGCCGGCGGTCGTTCGTCTGAACGACGCGGATCGACAACGTGTGGAACGTCCGACTCGGGAACGGGATCGTCTGGCCGGCCGCGGTGCGCGAGGGGTCGCCGAGCACGACGTTCAGCGGGTGGCCGCCGTCGAACGTGAGTACCGCGTTCGTGATGTAGCGGGACCGGCCACCCGTGATCGGCTGGACGAGGTTGACGTGGTCGGTGGTGATCGGGCCGTTGAGATCGACCTGGATGCGCTGGCCCCGCGCGTCACCGAATCCCTGCGTACGCCACGCGGTCGTGACATCTCCGTCGAGGGCGACCGCAGGACGGTCCTCGGGCCAGTACGTGTTCGTGTTGCCGTACGCGGTCGCCGCGACGCGCCGAACGCCGACCTGTTTCGTCGTGGTGAGGGCGGATCGTTGCTCGCCGGGGAACACGTCGAGCCGCGCGTCGCCGGGGTCGGTGGTGAGCGGTTGATCGACCGCGCTCGACTGCTCGGTGAACCCGACGGTCTCGGTCACCGTCGACCAGCGCCGCGCCCGCAACCGGTTGTTGTCGGTGACGACGAGCACGTCGCCGGTGCCCGTTGCGTTCCGAAGCGCCGAGTTGCTCGCGTACGACGCCGCATAGCGCACGACGCCCGCGCCGTCGAGCAGGCCGACGTTCGCGACGTCGACGAGGCCTTCCCCGTCGCCGCTGACCATCAGCGCGTGGTCGACCGATTCGCCCCGCACGATCTGCGTCGGCGCGGTAACGGGATACACGACGACGGGCGCGACCTTCACCGAGTCGTCGGCCGGCGGCGCCAGGCTGATCTCGTCGGTGTAGCCCGTCGGAAGCGCACGCGATGTCGGCGCGCCGTAGGGCCGGGGTGCGCCGAGCCCGGGTGTGACCGCGAGGACCCCGGCGAGATCCTGCGGGCGGACGAGGACGTAACGCTCGTAGTCGATGTCGTTGCGCGCCACGACGTCGCCGACGCCCATCCGGCGCCAGAGTTGGACGAGACCCGCCGGATCGGCCACTCCTACTTGTATGCGGCGGTCGATCGCGTTCAGGAGATCGGCCGTTCCCGGAGTGCCGTACGGGATCAACTCGCGCGCGACGTAGGGGCGGTCGGTCAGGCCGGGCGTGATCGGGTCGACGGTGTTCCCCCACGTGTAGGCCGCGAAGTCGGCGCCCGGTTCCTCGAGGATACGCGTCTGGTGATCTCCCGCGTTCAACGCGGCGATGGCCTGGGTCCAGTACGAGGGCAGCGTCTCGTCGCGCTGCAGGTTCTTGCCGTAGAACGTCCCGTCGACGAGCGCGGGAAAGTTCACGAACACCAGCACGCCCACGAGCAGCGGCGCCGCCCACGCGAGCCCCGTGCGACCCCGGGCGTGCATCCGCGCGTACACGGCGTTGACCGCGAGACCGAGGAACACCGCCGACGCGAGCACGACGAGCGGGGCCGCGCGCCCGGTGCTCCGCAGGGCCAGACCGGCCGTCGACGACGTTGCGAACGTCTTGAACAGGCCGCCCAGCGGTGTGGGGCTCGCGTACGGATGCGCGCCGACCGAGATCACTACTCCGACGAACAGCAACAGGACGAAGAAGATGCGGTGCCGCCATCGCACGAACGCGGCAGCGAGCAACGACAGGACCACGAGGGTGTAGCCCGCGAGGATGACGTACGAGTGCTGGGTGTAGTCGCGCGCCGCCTCGATCCACGCGCCGAGCCGGTCCTGGCCGTAGAAGAACCAATAGCCCAGACCGCGCAGGACCTCGTTCGGAATCGACGTGATGGCGACGGTCAGAACGGTCTCGCTGTACGTGAGCACGTCGAGGCCGTACGCGCCCTGCATGCGCAGACCCGCGATCCACCACAGCGAGGTGAGCAACGTGAGCGCGGCCGTTCGCGTGGCAACACCGAGCGCGCGCTTCGCGTCGACTTCGCGCGCGATGAGCCACGCGTACAGGATCCACAGCACCGGACCGATACCGGCGTAGATCAACGCGGTCGCGTTCACGCCGCCGACCACTTGCACGATCAGGGCGAATATGGCCGGGTAACGCCAGCCCTTCTCCCGCAAGGCCTTACGGATCACGGCGATCATCCACGGCAGTGCGGCCCACGGCATCAGCAGCACCGAGATCCGCGCCGCGTAATCGAGGACGTACGGCGTGCACATGTACGCGAGCGCGGCGACCACGATGCCGGGACCGCGCAGGCCGAACGTGCGCAAGAGATACAGCACGCCGAGCGCGGCGGCGAAGAGCAACGAACCCAGCCACAGGCGTTGCGAGACCCAGGCGGGCGAGCCGATCGTGTCGAGCAACCAGTAGAACGGACCGAGCGGGAACGCGTAGCCGATCGTCTGGTGCGTGACGGTTCCCATCCCGACGTGCGGGTCCCACATCGAGAGTGAGCGCGACAACAAGCGCCCGGGGTCGAGGTAGAGGTACTGCTTCGTGTCGGCGGCGACCTTGCCGGGTGCCGTCAGCAGCGGCGGAACGTACGCGAGCAGTGCGAGCAACGAGTAGCCGAGCACCGGCCTCCGCCGGCGCGACCAGATCGCCGCGCTCACGCTCTTTTGTGGCGCAGCGCTTCGGCGGCCAGCACCTCGAGCGTGCCGCGCGCAGTGGCCGACCACGTGAACCGTGCTGCATGCTCGAGCGCGTTCTTGCCGAGCCGCGCCCGATAGTCGTCGTCGGTCAATACTCGGTCGAGTGCGGCCGTGAGGCCGGCCTGATCGTCGACGAGGACACCGGTCGTACCGTCGACGACCGCGTCGGAGTGCCCGGCGATGCGGGTGGCGACCGCGGGCGTGCCGCACGCGGCGGCCTCGGTGATCGTCATCCCCCAGCCCTCGTGCGCCGACGCGCTCGCGAGTACCCACGCCCGCCGGTAGAGCGCGAGGAGGGTGGCGTCGTCGACGTGTCCGGGCAGCGAGATCCAGTCGGTCGCACCGAGCTCGGCGATCTGCCGCTCGAGCGCGTCGCGCTCGGCGCCTTCACCGACGATCACCGCGCGCAGACCGGGGACGTGCGCCTTGACCGACGCGAGCGCCTCGACGAGGCGATCGAAGCGCTTGACCGGAACCAGCCGGCCGACTGCCGCGACGAGCGGCGACGACTCCCGGGGGCCACTCGGCGAGAACGCCGAGTCGATGCCCGGTGGCACGACCGTGATCCGCGACTCGGGCAGGCGCAGCTTCGAGCGGATCTCGCTCTTCGACGACTCCGACAGCGTCACGATCTGCGAGCGGCGATATATCGGCGGCGCGATCCGGAACTCCATGGTGCGCCCGAGCCGGGCGAGGCGCGGCGGCAGCATCATCTCCCACATCGTGTCGTGCACGTGATGCAGCCAGACCGCGCGCGCTCGATTCGCCGCCCAGATCGGCGAGAAGAACGGCATGCCGTTCCAGATCTCGACCAGCGCGTCGCTCGCGCCGTGCCAACCCATCATCTCGCTGAACGAGGCGCGCGGGAACACGAGGTAGCGGCCGGCTTTGCGAATGACTCGGTACCCGTCGCGCCAGCTGACCTGGGCCGAACCGGGTGCGTACGAGGTGCGCATGGTCACCTCGATGCCGGCCTCGCTCCACAAGGCCGCGATCCGGGACGCGTGCAGCTCGGATCCGCCCGCTTCGGGATCGTCGAGGTCGCGCCACGCCAGGATCGCAATCCGCCGCAGACCGGCGGCTGCGGCCATATCGCCCAGCTCGGTGACGTCGTCGGAGCCGCCCCCGGCGACGGCAGGATCGGTCACGGAATGGCCCTCCCAGGCACCGCCGAGGAACGAGATGGACGCCGGAGTCTAGGACCCGGGCCTCCCCGCAGCGGGGTACGGCCTGCTCCCGGCGCATCCTCCGTTGTACGCTCGCGCCCCTGTAGTCGGGCGATTGAGTCGGGGCAGAAACTATGAAACTGACGGGCGAGCGCCCGATGCAAGGAGCCACCCCCGACTCGCTCCTCGCGTTCCACGATGCCGGCTACCGCGAAGTCGTCTCCCGCCTCGGCCCCGGGATCGTGGTCGACATCGGCTGCGGGGTCGGCGACGAGACCCGGCGCCTCATCGGTCCGGACCGCCTGGTGATCGGCGCGGACTACAGCGCGGAGACGATGTGCGCCGCGGCCGTCGAGCACGCCACGACCGACGGGCTGCGGTTCTGCGCGGCCGACGGATCGGCACTCGCGGTGAGCGACGCGAGCATCGACTACATCGTGTCGTCGCACATCATCGAGCACTTCAACAACCCGGTCAATCACGTGGCCGAGCTCGCCCGTTGCCTACGGCCCGACGGCACTGCGTTCGTCATCACCCCCAACGCACCCGCCGACTTCGAGAACCCGTTCCACGTCTACCTCTTCGAACCTGCGCACCTCGTGTCGCTGCTCTCGTTGTTCTTCGAGGAAGTCACGTGCCTCGGACTCGAGGGCGACGATGCGCTCCACGCCGATTTCGCCGCCCGCCGCGCGAGCGGCGACCGGCTGCTCAAGCTCGACGTCCTCCGCCTGCGCCGCCGCATGCCGCGCGCGGCGTACGTCTGGACGTACGAACGCGTGCTGCCGATCGTGTACCGGCTGCTCGGCAACAGCCGGACCGGGATCGGTTCGGGATTGTCGGAGGGCAGCTTCTTCACTTCGGAGCACATCGACGAGCACACGCCGGGCCTGTTCGCGATCGCGCGGCGGCCGCGTGCAAGGGCGAAGGTGAACGCCGAATGAGCCGGCCCGCCGTCTGGGTCACCGTTCCCACCTTCGAGGAAGCCGAGAACATCGAGCTGCTCGTTCGCCGCGTGCGGGCGGCAGTTCCCACCGCGCACATCCTCATCGTCGACGACAACAGTCCCGACGGGACCGCGGAGAAGGCCGAGGCGCTCGGCGCGGAGCTCGGCGGCATCGAGGTGCTGCGGCGCCCGCGGAAGATGGGCCTGGGCAGCGCCTACCGCGCCGGGCACGCCATCGGAATCGCCCGCGGGTTCGACGTCATGGTCCAGATCGACGCCGACCTCTCCCACGACCCCGCCGACCTGCCCCGGCTCCTCGCCGCGGTCGAACGGGGCGCCGATCTCGCGATCGGGTCGCGCTACGCGCCCGGCGGCAGCGTCCCCAACTGGCCCAAGCACCGCCTCGCGTTGTCGGTGGCGGGCAACCGCTACACCGCGTTCTGTCTCGGCATCGACGTGCGCGACGCGACCGCCGGATACCGCGCGTACCGCGCGTCGATCCTCGAAGCCATCGACTTCGACACCACCCACTCGACCGGATACGGATTCCAGATCGAGATGACGCACCGGGTGTTGAGCGTGGGCGGCACCATCGAGGAGGTCCCGATCGCGTTCACCGATCGCGTGCGCGGCAACTCGAAGATGTCGTGGCGCATCGTTGCCGAGGCCATGATGCTCGTGACCGGGTGGGGACTGCGCGACCGCGTGCTGCGTCGCGGCGGGGCCGGCCGGTCGGCCGAGTAGCTAGCTCTTCCGCGGCAGGAAAGGCGCGTCGCGCCCGGTATTGCCGCTCTTGGCCGTGTCGGCGTGTTCCTCGTGGTACTCCGCCTCGACGTTCACCGTCCACACGTCGTGCTCGGCGCCGAGGATGTTCTCGACCGAGAGCATCGCGGTGAGCATCGAGTGATCCTGGTTGTTGTACTTGTGCATGCCGTTGCGACCGCACGGGAAGACGTTCGGGGTGTTGACGGTCAACCACTTGCGCATCGTGTCGACATTGCCCTCGTAGACCTCGTCGTAGACGGGATACGCCTTCGGCATCCGCACGACGTAGCCGGCCTCGACCCGAAGCGGGTCGGAGATGAGCCCGAGCTGGTGCAGCTCCCGCTTTCCCTGCGCGATGAGGTTTTCGTCGGACTTCGTCCACATCGCGTCGCCCTCGTTGACGAAGTACTCGAGGCCGAGACAGGTGCGACCGTCCTTCACCATGAAGGGAGACCACGAGCCGTAGTTCTGCACCCGGCCGACCACGACGTCGGGATCGTGGATGTAGATCCAGTTGTCGCTGAACGAATACTCCTGCGGCACGACGAGAGCGACCGTGAGGTGGTCGCGGTAACGGAGGTCTTCCGCGGCGGCGCGGGTTGCCGGGTCGGGGTCGGGTTCCATCGCCGTGCACAACGCGCCGATCGGCATCGACGAGATCACGTGGGTGCACGGGTAGACGTGCTCGACCCCGTTGCCGTCGACCGCGACGACCTCGGTCGCCGCACCGTCGGCGTGGCGGATCGCGCTGACCCGACGGTCGAACTCGATCGTGGCGCCGGCCGCGGTGACCTTCTCGGTCGCGACCTCCCACATCATTCCCGGTCCGAACTTCGGGTAGTTGAACTCGTCGATGAGGCTCGTCACCATCTGCGACTTCTCGCGCGACTTGTTGAAGCGCTTGGGCTTGAGCGCCTCGAACACCGCACGGAACAGCGACAGGTTCTTGATGCGCTGCGCGCCCCAGTCGGAGGAGATCTCGGCGGCGGACACACCCCAGACCTTCTCGTTGTAGGCCTTGAAGAAGTGGCGATAGAGCCGCCACCCGAAGCGCGCCGCGATGAAGCCTTCGAGCGTGTCCTGGTTCTTCGGCTTGCGGACCCGCACCCACAGGTAGGAACCGACGCACCGCACCGCTTCGATCGGACCGAGATTGCGCAGCGCGTTCATCGCGACGAGCGGGTAGTCGTAGAGCTTTCCCTGGTAGAGGATGCGGCTCTGGCGCGGACGGCTGAGGAAGTTCTCGGCTCCGAGGATCTCCCACCACAGCTCGTCGACCGCGCGAACCTTGGTGAAGAAGCGATGGCCGCCGATATCGAAGCGCCAGCCGTCGCGCTGGACGGTGCGGCTGATGCCGCCGACGACGTCGTCGGACTCGAGGATCGTGACGTTGCCGGCGTGGCCCGCCTTCATCAGCTGGTAAGCGGCCGTGAGACCGGCCGGACCCGCACCGATGACGACGATGGAGAGGTCGGGCGGCGATGCTTCTTCGGTCGACATGACCGGCGAAGTGTAGTTAAGGCACTAGGACACCCGTGAATGCGAGGATCGACGCGGCGACGAGCCCGGCGCCCGCCAGGGTCAACACGATGCGCTCGCGGGCAGGAGCGGCCACGACATCGGCTCCGGCGAGGACGAACGGCAACGTGGCGAGGCCGTAGCGCTCCAGGGAGTCGAGATTTCGGCTGCTGAGCGCAACGATCAGAGCGACGACCGCGTACAGCGTGAATGACAACGGCCAGCGCCGGGCGACGACGACGAGCAAGCCGACGAACACGACGGCGCTCACCGCGTGGACACCCGCGCTCACGTGGTCGCCGACAAAGAGCTCGTGCACGTTGTGGGCAACGGCCCGGACCGGATCGACCCAATGCCCGCGGCGCGTCGGGTCCTGCTGCGAGCGCAACGGATACCAGAAGTCGTGGGTTCGCCGCGCGGCCCAGACCAAATAGGTCAAAAGACCGAGCGCGGGCGCTACCACGGGAACCGCGGCCTTCGCGTCGCGCCGTTGCCAACCTTCGACTGCCGCGGGCACCGCGAGAAGTACACCCACGGGTCGGGTCAGGCCG
>DASYJT010000050.1:0-2547 GCA_035996165.1 Acidimicrobiia bacterium | reverse complement strand
CGACTACGAGTGGCTGCAGCTCCTGATCCACCCGGAGATCTGGGTGTACCCGGGCGGCACGATGCGCGAGACGATGGAGGCGTTCCTCGAGGACGACCGCGCCGCGCGCCTCGAGCAACTCGGACGCGACAGAATCGACCTTTCGTGAAGCCGATCACCGTCATGGTCACGGCGTCAGGTGCGCCGGGCACGGCCGCGCTGCTCCGCGCGCTGCGCGAGAACGGCGAGCGTGAGGTGCGGCTGGTCGGCACCGACATGAGCGAGCGCGCGGTCGGGAAGCACCTCTGCGACGCGTTCCACATCGTCCCGGGAGGCGCGGATCCCGCGTTCCCCGATGCGATGCTCGACGTCGCCCGACGGGAAGGCGTCGATGCGATCCTGCCGCAGTCGTCCTTCGACCTCGAAGGCCTTGCCGCACATGTCGATCGCTTCCCGGTGCCCGTGCTCGTGTCGAGCCCGGACGCAATTCACCGCTCGAACGACAAGGCGGAGACGTACGCGATGCTGCACCGCCTCGGCATCCCCGCGCCGGAGTTCCGCCGCGTCAACGGCGCGCAAGAGGTGGACGCCGCGGCGCGCGAGCTTGGCTACCCCGGGCGTCCGGTGTGCTTCAAGCCGGTGTTCTCATCCGGCTCACGCGGCTTCCGGATCCTCGACCCGACTGTCGACCGGGCGCACCAGCTGCTGAACGAGCGGCCGGGGTCGGTTGCGATGCGCCTGGAGGAGGCGGTCGAGCTGCTGCCGGACGAAGGCGGCCCCGACCTGCTCGTGATGGAGCTTGCGACCGGCGGCGAGCGGACGATCGACGGGATCGGCGACGGCCGAGAGATCGTGCTCGGTCATGCGAAGACGCGCGAGTCGATGCGCGCCGGCCTTGCCATGTACTTCGTCACGCTCGACGACCCTGAGCTGATGCAGATCGGCGGCCAGCTCGTCGAAGAGCTGGCGATCGAGCACTTCTTCAACATCCAGCTCGTCGGCGACTACGTGATCGAGATCAACCCGCGCATCTCGACGATCGTCTACCAGCAGGACTTCAACCTCCCCTACCTCGGCGTCAAGCGCGCCCTCGGCGAGATCTCCGACGACGAGCTGCGGACGTACGCATCGCGCATCCGCCCGGGCCGAACCGCCCTGCGCTACTTCGACCAGCTCGAGTTCGACCAATGACACTTTTCCGACATGTCGGTCCCGGGCGTGTCTTGTGGTCAGACCACGTGCGGAGTGCCGCGAACGTGTGTTCCACAGCGTGATGGCAGCAGGGATTTTGGTGCGCGGGACATGACCTTTGGCGACCCGTCTAGTGGTCAGACCAGGGTGTCAAAACGGTGACGAACGTTCCACAGGCTCGGATGCGAGTTCGGCCAGTGACCTCCCGAGACACGCCTCGCGGGGCCAATGTCCCGTCGCCAAACGTCGTCACAAAACTGTGACAGATAATCCACAGGGGTCGGAAAGCCCTGCACGTGACGGCGTTTCCGGCGAGCCGAAAGTCGCCAAACGTCGTGTTGAGACGATCGCGGATCGTCCACCGCTTCGGGTCACGCACGCGCCCGTCAACACCGCCGGGATTCCGTGGGAGAACGTGCAGGCGCTGCGGCGCAAAGGGGTCGACGCTCGGCTCGTCGTCTTCGAGCGCGGGAAGTTGCACCACGAGGCGGACTGGTCGCTCGACCGGCACGGGGCGCTGCCGCAGAAGCTCGCGCAGCAGTTCGCCGCCTTCGTGAAGCTCGCGCCGCGGACGGACATCTTCCACTTCTATTTCGGTCTCACGCTGATCCCGAAGTCGGTTCAGTTCCCGTTGCTGCGGGCGCTGCGCAAGAAGAGCATCTACCACTACCTCGGCACCGACATTCGCGGGAAGACGCCGGCCGAGCTCGCCTACGGCAAGCGTGCGGACGCCGAGATCGTCGGCTCCTACGACGCGCTGCGCTGGGTGCCCGAGGCGCACGTGATCCCGCCCGGGCTCGACCTGCGGCCGTTCACGCTCGTGCCGCCGTCTGACAACCCCCGGCCGCTCGTCGTCCACGCGCCGTCGAATCGTGAGAAAAAGGGAACCGCGCGCGTGATCGACGTGCTCGAGCGACTGCCTGTCGATGTCGACATCGTCGAGGGCGTCCCGCACGAGGAGGCGCGCGAACGGTACGCGCGCGCCGACATCGTCATCGACCAGCTGCAGGCCGGCTGGCACGGCGTCTTCGCGCTCGAATCGATGGCACTCGGGAAGCCCGTCGTCACCTACCTGAAGCCGGACGCAGTCGAGAAGAGTGCCGAGGGTTACGGCATCCGCATCCCGATCGTCTCGGCGACCGCCGACACGCTCGCCGACGCGCTCCGGCCGCTGATCGAGAATCCCGCGCTCCGCAGGGAGGTCGGCGCCGCGAGCCGCACCTACGTGGAGCAGGTGCACGACATCGACCGCGTGGCCGACCGCCTGCTCGACGTCTACCGTTCGCTGTAGGTGTCGCTCGCGTTCCAGATCCGGCGGCTCGCGCGCCACTCGGCGATCTACGGCCTCGGCGGGATCCTCTCGCGCCTGCTCGCGGT
>DASYJT010000049.1:0-5337 GCA_035996165.1 Acidimicrobiia bacterium | reverse complement strand
TGTCGTTCAAGCTCGGCGAATAACCCTCGAGTAAGTGCGGGGCGCGGTCGTTAGGGCCGCCCCCGCACCTACTCCACTGGGGTAAGAACGGCAGACCGGTCAACACACGTGCGCGGTTCACAATCGGCGCGGGAACTTGCGGGAACCACGGATGGCGTCAGTAGCAGCATCACCGCATGGCGACGGTGGTGTTCACGAGGACGATCCCATCGACCGCATCTCGAGGCGGCGCGCTGACATTCAGGGCTTGCGCGGCTTGGCCGTGCTGCTCGTCGTTGCCTTCCATGCGGGCATCGCTGTTCCCGGCGGCTTCATCGGCGTCGACGTCTTCTTCGTCATTTCCGGGTTCGTAATTACGAATCTGCTGTTCGCGGAGCTCGAAACCACAAGTCGGCTTCGGTTCCGAGCTTTCTACGTTCGACGCGTTCGCAGACTTCTGCCGGCGCTCGCGCTTGTGATCGTTGCGGTAATGGTTCTCGGGATCTTCTTGCTGAGTCCGCTGGGCACGCAACAGCACACGGCCTCGCTCGGCCGCTCGGCGGCAACGTTTCGGGCGAACCTGTCGCTCTACAACCAGAGCGCCGGTTACTTCGACCTCAGTCCGAGCACGAACCCGTTCCTGCACATGTGGTCGCTCGCCGTCGAAGAGCAGTTCTATCTAGTGTTCCCGGTATTCGTCCTACTGGCATGGTCGCGAGGAACGCGACTCCTGCGGCTTCGGTCGCGTCGGGTAGCCACGGCCGCGTGGCTTGCGATTGCCGCCGGGGCTTCGCTGTGGCTGTCAGCCGACCTGACCTCAGGTCACAGTTTGCAGGGGACGATTGCACGTCCGGCGCTTTTCGCGTTCTATTCGTTGCCGACGCGCGCATGGGAGTTCGCGTTCGGGGCGTTGCTGGCGCTCGGCGTTCCAGTTCTCCAACGCCTGCCCCGCGGAGCCGGAGTCATCGGTGGGTCCGCCGGATTGCTCTTGATCATCATCTCGGCTCGGCTCATAACCGCGACGACACCGTTTCCGGGAACAGTCGCGCTAGTGCCGGTCATCGGCGCGACGTTGCTGATCGCGGCAGGCACCGTAACGAGCTCTGGGGTCGGACGGTTGCTGGAAACGAAGGTGCTCGTCTGGCTCGGGGATCTCTCCTATAGCTGGTATCTCTGGCACTGGCCGCTCATCGTGTTCGCCGCCGCGATGTGGCCCTTGCACGGGTCTCTGCTCTTGCCGCTCGTCGCCGCCTTGGCCCTGGGTCCGAGTTGGCTGTCGTATCGATTCTTCGAGCGCCCTTTTCGGACGCGTGCGTCGTGGACACGACATCGCGCACTTGCGATCGCAGCGATCTGCATCGCGACACCCGTCGCAGCGTCATTCGCGCTCGCGCCGAGAATGTCGCGATTCGTGGCGTCTACCGCGAGCGTCGACGCAATGAACTATCAGCTGCGCCCGCATTCGCGGTTTGGGTCCCGGTGCTCGGGGACTGTTCAGGATCAGCCAAAGCCGGCATGCACTGCAGCGCCGACCGCACCGACTCACGGAGAAGTCTGGCTCGTTGGCGACTCTCAAGCCGGGCAGCTTGCAGAGCCCGTCGCCCAGGCGACGAGCCGCAACCGATTCACGTTCATCACGTCGCACTTCGACCAGTGCCCCTTCGTCGATCTTCTGCTGGTTACTCAGCACATCGAGGCAAGGACCTGCCGGCATTTCGTGCGCGCAACCGTCGACAATCTCATCGCGCGTAGCCCGCGACTCGTCATAATCGCCTCCGACTCGAGCAGCTACATCGACGACGGCGCCTTCACTTTGCAGGACCCACGCACGCATGTGACTGCGTCAACCCGAGCGAGCAAGGCGCGGTTGTGGGAGCTCGGTCTGCGAGCCGTGCTCCAACGGTTCCACGATGCCAACATTCCCGCACTCGTCGTGAACACCATCCCGCATTTCGGATCCTGGGACCCTCGCACGTGCCCGGCTCTCATCCTTGCGAGCGGGATCGGCCGGTGCGGAACGTCACGGAGTGCGAGCAGCGTTCGATCCGAGCAAGCTGCGGCACTCGAGGCGGAGCGCCGGGCGACTCGCGCCACGACTACCGACATGATCGACTTTACGGACCTCCTTTGCGACCACACACGTTGCGCGACAAATCGCGGCGCCGCCTTCGTATACCTCGACAGTCATCATCTCAGCGTCGACGGAGCGCTCACCCTCGCCCAGGATTTCAGCCGCCGCATCGTGGCCGGTGCGCGGTCGAGTTAGCGGTGGCGGGCGTATTGCAGCGTGACGATCCCGCTGCTGAACTCGGTTGGCGGCGACCAGGTCGAGGCGGTACGACTTGGAGAAGCCGTCGAACAGCCGGGTGCCGTCGCCGGCGACGTAGGGATGCACGTCGAACCGGAACTCGTCGATCACATCGAGCTACTCAACGACGCGCCTTGCCGAACGAACCTGTTCGACGACTATCGCCCAAAACCGCGACGTATACGCATGCGGCATCCCATCCTCCCCGACTTCGGATCGCCGAAGTCTCGCAACACGAGTCCATGAATTGGGGGACAGATCAATCCCTGGAGACCAAGCAGAGAAATTCTGCCAGACCAGTCGACCCCACGTCTCTCGAATGACTACTGGGCGCACATCGAAGTTCGTTCGTCGTTACTCGCAGTTCGTCGTCGTTTCGGCATTGACACAGGAATCGGTTCCGATGCCGCCGTCGGCGGTATCGGCGGTCCCTTGGCCACCGTCGATCGTGTCGTTGCCGTCTTCGCCATAGAGGGTGTCGTTGCCGGAACCTCCGTTGATGACGTCGTTGCCGCTGCCGCCTTGGATGGTGTCAACTCCAGGCCCGCCGCTGAGCGTGTTCGCGTTGGTGTCGCCGGTGAGGCTGTCGTTGCCGTCACCGCCGATGACGGATTCGATGTTCGGTCCGGCGTTCTCGCCTTCGCCGCTGGCACCGTCGTTCGCGGTGTTGTCAAGAGTCACGTTGACGAGTTGTGTGGTGGTGTGATCGGCATAGGTGACGGTGTCCGTGCCTTCGTTGGAGTTCTCCGTGTACGTGTCGGTGCCGGCGTCGCCCTCGTAACTGTCGTTTCCGGTACCGCCCGTGAGGGCGTCGTTGCCATCACCGCCGATGAGCGCGTCGTTGCCGGCTGCGCCATTGAGCGCGTCGATACCAGAGCCGCCGTCGAGTGTGTCGTTGCCGGCGTTGCCGTCGAGCGTGTCGTTGCCGTCATTGCCAGTCAGTTTGTTGCTACTGGAGTTGCCGATGAGGTGATCATCGCCGGAGCCCCCGACAAGGTGGTCGATATTGGCGTCGATGGTGTCGTTCTCGCCGGACTCGCCGTTGCCGGTCGTAGTCCCGGAATCGGGAATGGTCGCCGTGACGCCCGTCGTGTGGTCGGCATAGCTAACCCAGCTAGAACCGCCCACGCTGCCGACGAAGGTGTCGTCGCCTGAGCCGCCGAGCAGGACGGTTATTCCTCCTTCAGCGGTCAGTGTGTCGTTGCCTCCACCGCCGTCGAGTTGACCGCCGTCGAGGTCACCCGTGAGCTGGTCGTTGCCCGAACCGCCGATGACGTTCTCCGTCGTATTGTCGACCTGATCGCCTTCGCCTGACTCGCCGTCGTTGTAGTTGGTGTTATCGGCGAAATTCACAGTGACGGCGTTGGTTCGAGACGCATACGTGACAGTGTCAGTCCCGGGGCCGCCGGCCATAAAGTCAGCGCCCAGGCCACCGTCGATGATGTCGTTGCCGTCGGCGCCATAGATGATGTCGTTCCCGTTATCACCGTTGAGAGCGTCGCCGCCGGCGTCTCCGAAGATCGTGTCAGCGCCGTCACCGCCGGAAATGGTGTCGGAAACGCCGGTACCGCCGTTTCCCATGTCGCCGTAGATAGTGTCGGTGCCGGCTTGGCCGTAGATGGTGTCGTGGCCGTTGTCGCCGTAGATCGTGTCGTTGCCGGTTACGGCGGCGTCGTTCGGGTCGTCGCCGTAGATGATGTCATCGCCGCCGTTACCGTGGATGGTGTCGTTGCCTCCCATCCCGCAAATGACGTCCGCACCGGACGTTCCCGACAACACGTCATCTCCGCTCGTACCAGTGATCGTGCACGTCACGGATGCGGCCGCGGGCGCAACGTGCACGACGACGGGCACGCACACGATCAGCAGCGGCGCGACAAGAGCTATCGCCTGTGCCTTGCGAGAACGAAACACAACTGGCATACCCGACCCCCGGCTTATACCGCCGCGTCGTCGGCGATGGATCCGGAATCTCGCCTCTTTGTAAAGTGCATGTCAAATCTGCGGGGTTTCCGTACTGTGATCCAGATGGCTTGGTCGCAGCCATTGAGCACCGTTCACAATGCACGCGCAGCAGCCCGACGGTCGCGGACATAACGCGTGAACGTCTAGCGGCTCTGATCGAAACCGAGCGCGACGGGCTCGTCGAACGAGGTCGTCGACCACAGATGCCTGTCCTCGCGCAGTCGTTCGGTCACATAGCAACGAACCGGTCGAACGGATCGTCGGTGCTGCCCGCGCGGACACCCGCGACGCGTTCACCCGCCAGATACGCACGGCTCGTCTCGCGGTAACGGCTTCCATGAGCGGCGATCGCGGTGATCGACCAACCTCTCAAAAGCGCGTGTACGTCGACGCCTTCCGCCTGGATGAGCACTGCGTCGGGGCTCCCTCGAGTGCCGGCGGTCGTCAGAGACCGCCAGCATTTCACTGAGCCCACCGCAAACGGTGGAGCCCAACAGGTGAGACTTTCAGTGAGCAGGTCTGGGAGATACGCCCGAGCGTGATCAGCGGGTGCCAAAGGCTGCGGCCGCGCGCGGTCGTGCCAATACCGAGGTTTGCGGTTTCGGCCGCGAGGCCAGGATCGCCATGAGCGGCAGCCACGCGCCGACATCTTCTCCCACGTCGGCTCATGCGCCGAAGGCCCGATCGATGTACCGTCGCATCGAGGCATTCCTGCACGCACGCAAGGGGGCCATGCCTATGTCGGGCGATGCGCCGCAACGAGACGCTTCCTCTGCTCCTGGTTCATCCCCCTGGCTATTGGCGCGCTCGTGAGACACTTCCTGTACACGTGGTGCGTGCCCCTTGTCATTGCGTTACTCGTTGTCGGTGCCCTGCTCGCGAGTTGGCTGTACTGGCCTCGGTCGGCGAGAGCGCCGTACCGCCAGGCGACAGACGTCGAGCTATTCACGAGCCGCCGAACGACTCTGACCCGAGTCTTCGTCGCAGTCAGCGAAGGCTTGTCGAGCGCGGCGGGCGGAAGACCGGCGGCGCGCAACTCGATCACTGCGGTCACGCTGGGACTCGAGCTAAAAGCCGCGCCCGGG
>DASYJT010000048.1:0-3836 GCA_035996165.1 Acidimicrobiia bacterium | reverse complement strand
CCGTCGGGGTTGATCGTCGCGAGCCAGCAGGTGTGGCGGTTGGGTCCGCCGGTCTCCGGTGCTTGGCTCAGACCCTGGGCAAGACCGGCTTCGATGCCGGACCACTCGAGTGTCGCCAAGCCGTACAGATCCGCGAGATTCGTTGCTTCCATAGTTCCTTCGACGTCATCCGGCGGCGCAACTCATCGCCGCGCCGCGCTTTTTTAGTGAAGCGTCACTCGGAGGGGCGACGTTCTACGATCACATCACACGATGATCGAACTTCCCGAGCTTCTCGTCGACGACGCCCCTGCCTGGCGGGCTTGGCTGGAGCGCTCGCACGATGAACACTCGGGCGTGTGGCTCGTGCTGCACAAGAAGGGCGGCACGGTGACGTCGCTGACCTACGACCAGGCACTCGACGAAGCTTTGTGCTTCGGCTGGGTCGACGGGCAGAAGGGCAAGCGAGACGAGCACAGCTTCCGGCAACGCTTCACCCCTCGACGGCGCGCGAGCCCCTGGTCGGCGCGCAACGTCGGTCATGTGGCTCGGCTCGTCGAGTCCGGCCGCATGCACGCCGCCGGTCTCGCGGCCGTCGACTCCGCGAAGGCGGACGGTCGCTGGGACGCGGCGTACCAAGGTCAGTCAGCCGCGCAGGTTCCGGCCGACCTCGCGGAAGCGTTGGCGACGAATCCTGCTGCGACGGCGACGTTCGAGGCGCTGAACGCGGCGAATCGATACGCCATCATCTATCGGCTGAACGCAGTCAAACGCGCCGAGACGCGCGGCCGAAAGCTGGCCGGGTTCGTCGAGATGCTCGCTCGGGGCGAGGCGCTGCACCCGCAAAAGTAAGGCGCTCAGGGTTGGCGGCCGAGGAACGCGACGAGACGCTGCGTCGGATTGGCGTCGGCCGCGACGGAAACTGCGGGGTCGATGCCGGCGAAGCCGCGGAGCTGGTCGGTGACGATTTCCTCACAGCACCCGAGCACGAACTTGGCGAGCTCGTCGGGGAGTTCTTCGCCTTGTCCGGTCGCGCGTGCGATATCCCAGGAGTGCGTCGCGGTGTCGAGCACGTTGATGCGCATGGCTATCGCGACGGGCATCGGCCCGGCACCTACGTTGACTTCACCGGACAAGTCGCATTTGGTCCAGGCTGCGAGTGTGCGGTCGGCCTCGGAGCGGAACTGTGAGACGCGGTCGTCGCGCAGCTCGTAGGCGGTGATGTCGGGGAGGAGGTCGAGGGCGCTCGCTCCCAAGCCCATGTTTGCGACGACGCCGGTCATGTGCGTGAGCACAGTCCGTACGTCCCACTCTTGGCACGGTGTTGGATTGCCGAGTTCGTCATCGGTGATGCCCGCGACGACTTTTGTCGCGTGGTCAAATGTTTGAACCAACGCTTCGAGTTCATCCATAGTGTCCTCCGGTTCGGGATCCGTGACGGGCAGCGATTCGCGTCAGTGGCTGTCGTACTCGTCGCGCCGCTGCCACCACATGCCGTCCTCGTTGCGGCCGAGTGGCGCGCGGTCGAGCCACTGGTACATGCCCCAGAGGCCGTCCAGCCCACGCGCGTATGCGGAGTATGTGTGGTACACGACGCCGTCGTCGAGCACGAACGCGCTCATGCCGGGACCTTCTCGCCGGTACGACTTCCAGTCGGTTCCCACCATGTTCGCTGCGAACTCGTCGAGCCCCGAAGCCGCGTCGGCGGCCGGCCGTAGGTCGACGGTCCGGAAGTTGTACTCGGTCGCGCCGGTCTGCCATTCGTCGGGCGTGGTGGCGGCCTGGAAGTCGTGGTTGAAGTCGCTCTCGAAGGACGACGCCCACGGGAAGTTCCATCCCATCCGCTGCTTGTACGCCAGCAGTTTCGCGATCGGCGCGCGCGACACTGCGCCGAGCGTGACGTCGTGATTGGCGAGGTGGACGGCGGAGCGGTCGAAGCCGTCGGCGATCGCCGAACACGACGGGCAACCGGCCGTGTAATCCGGTCCGAACATGAAGTGATAGATGACGAGTTGCGAGCGCCCGCGGAAGAGATCGGCGAGCGACGCGGGACCTTCGTCGGTCTCGAAGCGGTATTCCTTGTCGATGCGCACCCACGGCAGCTCTTGGCGCGCCCGCGCCACCTCGTCGCTACGCCGCGTCAACGCCTTCTCGGCGTCGAGCAGCTCGAGTCGGGCCGTAAGCCACTCTTCCCGGGTTCCGGTTTTGTGATCGATCATGTTCTTGTTCCTTCTTGTAGTGACAACTGATGGCTTGTAGTTCGCGGCGATGACGTCTCACATCGGTGGCGTGAGTCCCGGAACAATTCCGGGCGCGACGACGATCAGGGTTCCCAGCCCGACGATCGCAAGCGCCAACGCCACATCGATCGTGGTCCGCGCGGGCAGCAGCTTCTGGGCGACGACGACGACCGCGACCACCGACATCCACGTGAGGTTCATCACGCCGAGCGCCACCATCATCAGGGTCAGCCCGATACTCGAGCCGATACAGCAGAGCCCGAACTCGAATCCGGAGCGCACACTCTCGCGGCAGCGGAGACGGAACCGTTGCTTGAGCGGCGTGAGCTCGTAGACACCGGCTGCTATCGCAAACGCGCCCGCCACGAGCGTGCCGTGCGGTCGGTACAACGCGTACACGGCAACGCCTACGAGGACCCAGGGGGCGAGGTACGAGCCGACGAAGAGCGGCACGGCGCGCGCCCGACCGCGGTCACGAGCACGACTCAAGACCGCCGGAACCGCGCCCGGCAGCATCATCGCCGCCATCATCACGACCCACAGAGCTACGAAGAACGCGAACGATCCGAGCCGGGTCGCCACGCCCATGTCCATGCCGCTCATCTGCCGGACCGCGACGACCCAGGCCGCGGCCGCGAGCCCGAGCGTCGCCGTCACGGCGGCGGCCGTCGCGGCCGTTGTGGTGTGCGTCGTTCCGGTGCTCGTCGTTGCCGTGGAGCGCGACAGCACGCGGGTGTCCATCACGCGTCGCCCGCGGGCGGGCGATCCGGTCCGGGGTCGCCGCCCATGACGCGCACCGAGAGCCGCTCGAGGTAGAGCGCCCAGCCGTTGCCGTGGTCGTCGACCGCGTTGTCGGGTAGGCCCGAGTGCACGAGCCGCACGAGGGTTTTGTCGCCTTCGGGATGCAGCGAGATCTCGATAGTGGTCGATCCGGCCGGGATCGCGTGGCCGTCTTCGTCCCAGCCGAACGTGAACACCACCTTCTCCAGAGGAACGACCTCGACGTATTTCCCCGCCGACTGGAACTGACCGGCGACGAGCACCCGGTAGACGCCGCCGGGCCGCGGGTCGATCTCGGCGACCGTGCCGTGCCACTCCACGAGACTGTCGGGCTCGGTGAGGAACGGCCAGATCGTCTCGGGTGTCGCCTCGATCAAGATCTCGCGTACGAGCTGAGCCATCAGCGCTTCTCCTTGTCTCGTTGGGCGGCTTCGGCGACATCACGGAGTCGCTCCAGCCCGGACGTCCAGAACTCGTCGAGGAACTTGCGCAGCTTTTTCATCTCGTTCCGATCCGCGCGGTACAAGCGCCGCGTGCCTTCGCGACGCTCGGTCACCAAGCCCGCCGTTTTGAGAACCGTGAGGTGTTGGGAGATCGCGGAACGAGTCACCTCGGAGAAGTGATCGGCGATATCGGTCGCCGGCAGCTCGCGCAACCAGACCAATCGGAGGATCTCCCGCCGTCGGGGCTCGGCCAGCGCCTTGAGTGCAGCATCCACCCCACGAGCATAAGCCAACGCTTACGTAAGTGTCAACTAAATATAAGCGGAGGCGCGACAGCTCCCACTGCGAGAATCGATTCACCGTCGCAATGGCGCGCGCGATAACAATCGACGCA
>DASYJT010000047.1:0-2576 GCA_035996165.1 Acidimicrobiia bacterium | reverse complement strand
GAGGTCGGTGATCGAACCCGTCGGCGTGGGCACGCGCATCGAGGTGCCGTCGAGCTTGCCCTTGAGCTCGGGCAGAACGAGGCCGATCGCCTTGGCGGCGCCGGTCGAGCTCGGGATGATCGACAGCGCGGCGGCGCGCATACGCCGCAGATCGGGTTTGCCCGAACGGGTCGCGACGGCTTGGTCCTGGAGCTGCTGGTCGGTGGTGTAGGCGTGCACCGTGGTGATCAAGCCCTGTTCGATACCGAACGTGTCGTTCAGCACCTTGGCGAGCGGCGCGAGGCAGTTGGTTGTGCACGACGCGTTCGAGATGACGGTGTGCGCCTTGGCGTCGTACGCGTCGTCGTTCACGCCCATGCAGATCATGGCGTCGGCGTCGCCGGACGGCGCGGAGATGATGACGCACTTGGCCCCGCCCTCGAGGTGCGCGGCCGCCTTTTCGCGCGCGGTGAACAGACCGGTCGACTCGATCACGATGTCGACCCCGTTGTCGGCCCACGGGATCTCGGCGGGCTCGCGCGTCTCGAGCTTCTTGATCTCGCGGCCGTCGATCGAGAACCCGTTGTCGCTGTGCTTCACCTCGTTGGGAAGCGTGCGGCCGACCGAGTCGTGCTTCAGCAGGAACGCCATCGTCTCGGCGTCACCGAAGGGGTCGTTGACCGCGACGAGCTCGACGTTCGCCTGCTCGCCCCGAGCGAGGATCGCCCGGGTGAACGAGCGGCCGATCCGGCCGAATCCGTTGATGCCGACACGTACTGCCATCAGTCTCTCCTCTGAGCCCGCGATCAGGATGTTCTGCTTGGCCCGAAGGCGCGACTACAGCAGAGCAGAAAGCGCCTTCGCCAGTTGTTGCGGATCGTGCCCGCTGCCGCCCGGCCCGGCAATGGGCGCGGCGACGGGTTCGGCGCCGAGAGCGGTGATCGCAGCCGGATCGACCGTCAGGCCGTGGTCGGGGTCGTAGACGAACTGATCCACCCGACCGCCGTGGTCGCGCACCGCCGCGAGATGGTCGGTGCCATCGTGGCCGGTGGTCTCGTTCTCCGTCTGCAAGTTCGCGATCTGGACGACTCGACCGGGCGCCTTCTCGATCGCGGCGCAGATCTCGGGCACCCCGAGCACAGCCACGATGCTCGTGTAGAGCGACCCGGGCGCGAAGACGATCTGGTCGGCGCGCGCGATCGCGGCGAGGGCGTCGGGAGACGCGGCCGGGTCGTCGGGGGTGAGCCGCACGTCGTGGATGCGGTCACGGGTTCCCGCGGCGGCGATCGCGACCTGGCCCGCGACCCGCTCGTCGCCGACCCGGGCGGTCAGCGAAACGGCGCCGAGCGTGGCGGGGAGCACGCGGCCGACCGCGCCGAGCAGGCGCCCGGCTTCGTCGAGCGCCGCGGTGAGGTCGCCGAGCGTCTCGGCGAGCCCGACCAGCAGGAGGTTGCCGAGCGCATGGTCGGCGAGCTCGCCGGATCGGAACCGGTGCTCGAACGCGGCGGGCCACGGACCGCTGTCGCTCGCGAGCGCGACGAGGCAACGGCGGAGGTCGCCGGGCGCGGGCACGTCGAGGTCGCGGCGGAGCCGGCCCGAGCTCCCGCCGTCGTCGGCGACGCTGACGATCGCGGTGATCTCCCCCGCGTACTCCCGGATGGCGTTCAGCGCGACGGCCAGGCCGTGCCCTCCGCCCAGTGCAACGATGCTCGGCCGCACGTCAGGCGTCGCGGTCGACGTCTCGATGGCGCACGGCAACCCGGTAGCCGTGCGACCGAACCCGTTCGCCGAGTTGCTCGGCGACGACGACGCTGCGATGACGACCGCCCGTGCACCCGACGCCGATCGACAGGTACGCCTTGCCCTCTTGCTCGTAGCCGGGCAGCGTCAGCGCGAGCAGGCCGTCGAGCTGCGCGAGGAACTCCGCGGTGCCGGGCCGCGTGAGGACGTACTCCTTCACCGAGGACTCGAGGCCCGTGAGCGGGCGAAGCTCCTCGACCCAGTGCGGGTTCGGGATGAAGCGGCAGTCGAACACGAGATCGACATCGATGGGCAGGCCGTGCTTGTAGCCGAACGACACGACGTTGACCTGCAACGCGCCGTCGACGGTGTGCTCCGCGAAGAGCTCATGCAGCCGGTCGCGTAACTGGTGCACGTTGAGACTCGATGTGTCGACGATGAGGTCGCCGTCGCCCTTCAGCGGTTCGAGGAGGACGCGTTCGCGCGCGATGCCGTCGCTGACGCGGTCGGTGTCGGAGAGGGGGTGGCGCCGGCGGCTCGCCTCGTAGCGGCGGACGAGCACCTCGTTGGAGGCGTCGAGGAAGAGCACGCGGGTCTGGGCGCCGCCGCGGCGCAGCTCGTCGATCGCCTGGGAGAGATCGTGGAGAAAGTCGCCGCTGCGGACGTCGACGACGAGCGCGTAACGGATGGGCTTCTCGGTGCTCCGGGCCAGCTCCGCGACCTTGCCGATGAGCATCGGCGGGAGGTTGTCGATCACGAAGTAGCCGAGGTCCTCGAGGACGTGCGCGGCCTCGGAACGGCCCGCACCGGACATGCCGGTGATGATCGTCACGTCGAGCGCCACCGAGGTCATGACT
>DASYJT010000046.1:0-8201 GCA_035996165.1 Acidimicrobiia bacterium | reverse complement strand
TCCGATGGGGTCTGGCCGAACGAGGTATTGCTCATCGAGGTGCTCATACCCATGTCCTCGGCTCGCGTGTGTACCTACTGAGATCACTTACGACATTACGCGCCGACCGCACCCTTTCAGCGCATTCTCAACACTGCAACGAGCCGGGGTCGGGGCGGACCACCGGGTCGACCGGGGGAATGCCCGGCGACGATTGCGGCGCGCCCGCGTTCGAGGGATGGCCGAAGTCCTCGGTCAGGTACACCGATCCGTCGGCGGTGCAGACGACGCCGACGCCGACCCGGGAGAATCCGGGCGCCAGGATGTTCTCTCGGTGGCCGTCGGAGTGCATCCACGCGTTGTGGAGCGAGCCCACGTAGGTGCCGCGGCTGCCGGCCGCGATGTTCTCGCCCACGTAGTTGTAAGGGCCGAGGAGGCCCCCGATGCTGCTGTGCCGGAAGCCGTTGGCGCTCATGTTGGCGCTCCACGCGGTGGCGTAGTTCGCCAGCGTCGGGTCCCAGCTGAGGGGGGAGAGGTGGCGGGCGATGCGCTCCTGGTTGAGCCTGACGAACAGGTCGGCAGCCATGGCCCCCGTCTTCGTCGCGCTCGACGGGTTGCACTTCGGCGCGCTCGACGACGGCGAGAACGCGTACGTGCGGGCATCGGCGAACGCGATCCAGTAGCCCTGGGCGCCGCGCGACATCGCAACCGCGACCGCGGGCGCACCCGGGCACGCGTTGACAGCCGAGCCGTAGAACGGGCTGCTCGCTCCGAAGCGGAACAAACCGCCGTCGGCCGCGACCATCGTGTACCCGCCGCCCGAAGGTGAGGCGGCCATGCCCGTGATCGGTTGGTTGAGTCTGATCCCTCCGGTCGAGCCGAAGAACGGCGCATCGAACGAGAAGACGCCGCCGTCGCTCGCGACGAGCCAGTAGCCCGCGCCGTTCGGTGTCGCGGCCATACCCGTGATCGGTTGGTTCAGGCGCATCCCGCCCGTGGAGCCGTGGAACCGCGCGTTGAACGAGAAGATGCCGCCGTCGCTCGCGACGAGCCAGTAACCCTTGCCGTCGGGCGTCGCGGCCATACCCACGATGGGGAGGTTGAGCGGGCGACCCGACATCGACCCGTGGAACGCCGCGTCACCGAAGTTGAACACCGCGCCGCGGCGGTCGGTGAGCCAGTAACCGTGACCGGTGCGCGTCGCCGCGATCGACACGATCGTGTCGTGCGGAAGCTGATTGGCCGAGCCGTAGAAGGGAGCGTCACCGGCGGTCAGCACGCCGCCGTCGGCCGCGGCGCGCCAATAGCCCTTGCCGCTGGGCGTGGCCGCGATCGCAGTGACCGGCGCGGCGAGTGCCGTGACGTTCGATTGAACCGAAACGTTGGCTACGTGTGCCGTGTTGACGGCTGCGCCCGCGTTTGCGGTCGGCAGTGCGACACCCGCGAGGACGGCAACTGTGGCGCAGACCGCGCCCATGGCGCGACGCGCGTCGTTTCGACCTCGTTCCATGAGGATCTCCCCGTACCGCCGCCCGTTCACCGTTCCTTGTCAGTTCGGCAGTTTCGGGTGATGAATTGAGGGAGATCGGACGCTTCGCCCTAACTCCTCGCGGGCGCAGTGCGTCTGCAATCGGTGCAGGTCGCCCGAATCGGACTCAGGGATGCGCCGCCGTCGTGGTCGTCTTCGGTTTCGTCACAGGGGTTTTCGGCTTCGTCGTGGTGGTCGTCGCGGGTGTCGTTCCCACCAACACGGTGTTCTGCAGCATCGGATAGTGCGCGCGGTAGTGCTGGATGATGGTCGGACGCCCCGGTTGGGTGAGCACGCGGTCGAACTCGACGTCGTATCCCGTCTCACCCGTCGCCGCGGTCTCGCGCTCGAGCGCGGTCAACTTCGCGCAGTGGTTGTTCGGGTCGTCGGTCGGTTTCTTCGCGGGGCACGGCACCAGGCGATCGGTGATCGGCTCGGTGTGCGTCGTCTGGCGATTCGCCTCGGTCGCGACGCGCCCGTCGGTGTTGCCGAAGAACGTCACCGTGATCGACGTATCGCTGTAGTACGCGTGGATCAGCACGCCGTGCCGGGTGTCGTTCTTGAACTTCAAGTCGACGTAGGGATACACGATCGTCGCCTCGCGTCCCAGCGGGTAGCGCGAGATGTAGTAGTGGTGCGGCGAGTGACTGACGTCGACGTAGCCACCGAAGAACACCGCGTTGTAAAGCGTGGTCGTGAGCTGGCTGATGCCGCCGCCGTAGTCCTCGCCGAAGCCGTCCTCGAGGATGATGGGCGCCTTGACGTATCCCTTCGCGGCGGTGCGGGGCCCGAGCTTGTCGTTCAGGGAGAACGTCTGGCCCGGTTCCACGACGGTGTTGTTCAACACGTCGGCGGCGAGGTGAATGTTGTGCACGCGCGGCTGACCGGGCGCGTGGAAGGTCGTGAACGACGACACCTGATGCGTGATACCGAGGGCGCGAGCCCACTTCGTGTCGTGCGCCGGGTGCTCGTTGCGGATCGGCGCGGTGATCGAGCGGCTGCCGCGCAGGATCGCGGCGGCGACGGCCGCAGTGTCGAGTTGGTGACCGTCGCGGGAAGGCACGACGGTGAGCGCGTTCGGATTGCTGTAGTCGAACGTGGCATCGACCGGCGCGACCTCGACCGCGGTGAACGCGGGCCCGAGCACGAACCGCAGCTTGTCGGGATCGACCGTGACGGCCAGCGCATGGCCGACCGTCCGCGTTCCCAGCGTCGGGGCGACCTGAGCGGGGGTGAGGGTCACTCGAGTCGTGCCCGCGATCACCGTGTACGTGCCGGTCAACACGGTGCGGGCCCGCGCGGCGGCCGCATCGACCGCGGCTCGACCGACGGTCGGTGTCACATCACCGATCGGCAGCTGCACGTCCTTGCGGGTTCCGCTCGTGAGTGTCTCCTGCACGGTGCGTTCGGCCTCGGCGCGCAGCAATCCCCGGCCCGCACGCGGCGCGACGGGAATCACGGTCGTGCCGCGGAACCGGAGGTCGCCTTCGACCAATCCCGAGCGGACCGCGGTGGCCCAACCGTCGAGCAATCCCTCGAATCGCGTCTGGTCGTAGTGCACGACGAGGTGGACGACGTCGGGCCGGACCCGCCGGAGCACGGTGTCGGCGACCATGAGGAACGGGTTGCTGCTGCGTCCCGCCTCGCGCGCCTCGCGGATCGTCGCGTCCCGGTCGACCGTGAAGCCGATGACGTTCGGCTCGACGACGAAGGTCTGGTGGCCGGCGTGCGCGCGGATCGCCGTCGTCTCGAGTTGCGCGCTCAGGGCGTCGATCGACGCACGGGCGAAGTCGTCGCCCTTCCCGCTGACGTGGGCGCCGTCGATCCGCACGCCCGGCAGGATCGAGCCGGAGTACTTGAGGTGCTCGGCGGCGGATACGAGCACGAGCAATACGCCCAGGCCGACCACGACCGCGGCGGCCAACAGAAGTAGGCGCCGGCCGCGCGCGCCAACGACCGGAGCTGCCTTCGCCATCGGCGGCAGGCTAGCGAAGGGTGAAGAATGGCCGGATGCGCGCGGAACTTCGTCGTCGGCTGGTCGAGCTCGGCGCGACCGAGGAAGAGATCGACCGGGCCGAGGCGCAGAAATGGCTCCCGCTTCTCGCGCTCGAGCGCATGCTCTTGCCGGGGCCACGGACGTATGACCTCGCCGCGCTCGCCGCGGTGGCCGGCATCAACGAAGAGCTCGCGCGCCGCCTCTGGCGCGCGGTCGGTTTCCCCGATGTGCCGGCCGGCGCGGTGGTGTTCACCGACCGCGACGTCGACGCGGCGCGCCTGGCGCTCACCCAGGCGCCGACGGCCGACGCGCAGCAAGGAACGTTGCTGCAGCAGATCCGAGTGATCAGCGGCTCGCTCTCGCGGGTGGCCGCCGTGGAAGCCGAGGGCATCTCGGATCTGCTCGAAGAGATGCGCGCGCAGGGGATGGCCGACGACGAGATCGCGCTCGCCGTCCTCACCGACGAGCGCCTCGCCGACGTGGGCCTGCTCATCGACTACGTGCATCGGCTGCAGCTCCGGGCCGCCCTGTGGCGCCGCAGCGTGCTCGCCGCCGATCCCGACGTTCCCGTGGCCGTCGCGTTCGCCGATCTCGCGGGCTACACGAAGCTGAGCGCGGCGCTCGACCCCGCGGCGCTGTCCGAGCTCGTCGGGAGGTGGGAGGCCGTCGCGTACGACACCATCGCGGCCAACGGCGCGCGGGTGGTCAAGACGATCGGCGACGAGGTGATGTTCGTGGGCCTCTCCAACGAGACGGTCGCCGCGGCGCTCGAGCTCCGGGACGCGGCCGCGTCGGATGGTCTCCCGCCGTTGCGTATCGGTCTCGCCGCCGGGCTCGTCATCTCGCGCGACGGCGACTACTTCGGGCCCGTCGTCAATCTCGCGAGCCGGCTCACCGAGATCGCGGAACCGGGAGAGATATTGGTCCCGGCGCAGCTGCGGGAGGTGCTCGTCCCGGGCTCCGGCGTCCAGGTGCGCTGCGTTCCCCGAGGGCGGCCGAACCTGCGCAGCATCGGTCCCGTGGAGGTCTTTGCGCTGGAACGCAACGGGTAGCGTGCAGCGGGTGACCGAGGAACGACTCAGCCTGCTGCAAGTCCACGCCCACCCCGACGACGAAGCCTCGAAGGGCGCGGGCACCACTGCGAAATACGCGGCGGAGGGAGTGCACAACGTTCTCGTGTGCTGCACCGGTGGCGAGGCGGGCGACATCTTGAACCCCGCGGTCGAGCACCCCGGATCGCCGGAGGCGATGTACGAGCTGCGGATGGCCGAGCTCGCCGAGAGCGTGCGGGTGCTCGGCTACGCATCGCTCCATCTGCTCGGCTACCGCGACAGCGGAATGCCCGACACGGAAGAGAACGCGCGGCCCGACAACTTCGCCAACGCACCCCTCGCCGAAGCGGTCGGCCGGCTCGTCAAGATCATCCGTGAGGAACGCCCGCAGGTGATCATCACGTATCGCGACGATCGCGATTTCTACCCGCATCCCGACCACATCCGCGTGCACGAGATCTCGGTGCCGGCGTTCGACCTCGCGGGCGACCCCGAGGCGTATCCCGAGGTCGGCGAGCCGTGGCAACCGCTCAAGCTCTACTACGTGTCGTGGTCGATCGCCCGGGTCAAGGCGTTGCACCAGGCCTACCTCGACCGCGGCGAAGAGAGCGTGTACACCACGTGGTTCGAACGTGGCTTCGACACCAATCGCACCGACGAGTTCACGACCCTGATCGACGTCGGCGACTACCTCGCGAAGCGGCGGGGCGCGCTCCTCGCGCATCGCACCCAGGTGGACCCCGAAGGCCACTGGATGCGGCTTCCTGACGATGTCATCCGCCAGGTGTTCCCGTGGGAGGAGTACACGCTCGCGCGATCCCTCGTCGACAACGGTGTTCCCGAGGGCGAGTTCGAGGACGACCTGTTCGCGGGCGTGCGCGAACGCGTGCAGCGGTAGGTCCGATGATCGTCGAGTTCGTCGTCGCCGCCGGCAAGAAGGAACAGGCCCGGAGTTGGGTCGAGGTGCACGAGGCGGCCGTCGTCGCGAACGGCGAGGGCGTTCCCGCCGTGCCGGCCGACGTCACGTTCACCGCCACTCCCGCCGACGCGCAGGCGCTGCACGAGGGCGTGCTCGACCTCTCGGTCGGGTTCATGCGCGGCCAGGTGAAGATGGCCGGCGACTTCGGCGCCCTCTTGCACTTCCTCCCGCTCACCCACGGCGACTCCGCGCCTTTGCGCATCGCCGACCTCTTGCCCGCGTAACTGCTCGCATTTGCGCATCGATTGACCCTCCAATACCTCCAGGCGTGATTTTTGGGCCAATGGATCCGGCGACGGAGCGTCGGTCATGCCTGTGTGCGCGCCTCGAGCGCGAGTCGACCGCCGACGAACACGCGCGAGACCCGCGCGCCGCACTTGCCGTAGAAGCGGAGGTTGCTCACCCAGGAGATCTCGCCCGTCGCGCATCCACGCGCCTCGAGATCGGCGCACAGCGCGCCGACGATCGCCGACCCGACGCCGCCGTGTTGCAACGCGGGTTCCGTCGCCATCGGCCCGATCCAGCCGAACCGATTCACGGAGTGGCAGCCGAACCCGATCGTCGCGCCCGTCGCGTCGCGCGCGGCGAACGCGGTACCCATCGCCACGGCCCGGTCGAGCTCGGGCACCCAGTAGTCGTACGCGCGCGCGGCGAAGTCGTGCGCGCCGGTACCGGTCTCGCGCTCGACGATCACGCGCGCCGGCGCGGCCTTGCGGAACGCGGTGTCGATCGACATGTTGGTCCCCACCCAGTCGCGCTCGAAGCCGCAGGTCTCGAGGAGCATCCCGACGCGCGTGTTGAACACGTCGACGCCGGGCCAGAGGTAACGGGGGACCGCGCTCGCGAGCAGGAGATCACGTGCGCCGAGTGCCCGCGCCCGTTCCGCGACCGCCGCGACGAGCTCCTTGCCCCGGCCGCGGCCCTGGTCGTCGGGATACACGACGACGAGCGTGAGCCACGCCGCGAGATGCTTGCCGAACGTTTGGGTCTGGAGGACGGCCGCGCCGCGCTCGTCGCCGAACACTTCGTCGTTCTCGCCGAAGCACAGGTATTCGAGCTCGCCGGCGGTCAAGCGTTCCTCGGGCATCGCCGCCTGGCACAGCGCGGCCAGCGCGTCGGGATTCGTACTCACGCCCGTTGCAGCTCGCGCAGTTCCCGGTAACCGATCAAGATGGCGCCGGCCCGTTCGACGAGGTCGCGAAACGACGGGTCTCCCGTGAGGTACGCGTGGTCCTCGACCCGGGCCGGCCAGTCGGGGTGTGACGCCCGCAACTCGTCGGTGTCGATACCGGGATGCAGATACACCTCGGTCACTCCCGGCGCCAAGCCGAACAATGCCTTTTCGATCGTGCGCCGGGAGCCGACGTTCGTGTACACGAAATGGTCCGTGAACACGATGCCTTCCTCTTCGGCGAGCCGCCGGTAGGGGAAGCCGACGAGCCGTTCCGCGCTCGCGCTCGCCATGCGCAGCGGGAGCCGGAAGTCGGCGGCGAGCTCGAGGTAGATGTCGAAGAACTCCGGACGGAGCTGCATCGTTCCCATGTGCGAGTCGAGATGGGAGACGTCGAAGCCCCAGTAGATCGCTCGATCGAGCTGGGCGCGGCACTCCTTGCGCACCTCGTCGAGATCAGCGTGGTCCCACACGTCCTCGACGGTGCGCGGGAAACCGCCATCGCCGTCGAGAAGGCTGGGGGAGTGCGTTATCGGCCCCCAGCGGTACGTGTCCCACTCGGCGTTGAGCGTGAGATGGACTCCGACGTCCTCGCCCCGGTACATCGCGGCCGCGTCGCGTGCCCACGGGCACGGCACCATCAGGGTCGCGCTCGTGGCCAGGCCGTCGCGCAGCGCTTCGTAGACGGCGACGTTCGCGGAGCGCGACGACCCGAGATCGTCGCAGTTGACGATCAGCAGCTTCGCATCGGCTGCGTACCCGAGACGTTCGGCGAGGGTCACCGTGGCGCAGGTTACGCGAACGTCTTCGTCAGCAGCTCGCCGGCCTGGGCGACGGTTTCCGGATCGGAGAGCGGCATGTTGAAGATCGGGTACTCGACGCCGGCCGCGAGAAGGGCCTCGACCGCGGCCACGACCTCATCTGCTTCGCCGACCGTGAACTGCTCGTCGAACTGATCGCCGGCGAGCCCCGACAGGAAACCGCGTACCCGAGCCGTCTCGTCGGCACCGGCGGTGAGGACGAGTGTTCCCATGCGGGTCTTGGTGATCTCCGCAGGGTCGCGGCCCACGTCGGCGCAGTGCGCCCGCAGCACGTCGAACTTGTGCCGAACGGTTTCCGGTCCGCCGCTGACGTTGCACATGTCGGCGTACTGCGCGACGAGCCGGAGCGTGCGCTTCTCGCCGCCTCCGCCGATCATGATCGGGGGACCGCCCGGCTGGAGTGGCTTGGGGACATTGCGCGCGTCGTCGGTCCGGTAGAAGGAGCCGGTGAACGTCGGCCGTTCGTCGCGGAACATCGCGCGGCAAATCTGCACCGCTTCCTCGAGCCGGTCGAGGCGTTCGCGGTCGGAGGGATAGTCGAAGCCGTAGCCGACGTGCTCGACGTCGTACCACGCGGCGCCGATGCCGAGGATGGCCCGGCCGTGCGAGATCACGTCGAGCGTCGTCACCATCTTGGCGAGCATCGCCGGATTGCGATACGTGACGCCGGTGACG
>DASYJT010000045.1:0-9906 GCA_035996165.1 Acidimicrobiia bacterium | reverse complement strand
CTCGGTGCTGAACCGCGCGGCGTCGGTCGTGTCTTCGATGACGACGGCGTTCCGGTCGTCGGTCACGCCGATCAGGTGGATGAGCGAGAACAGCTCGTCGCCCGGCGACACGGGCGCCAACCGCGCGATATTCACCGCGCGGCGCCACTCCGCCGCCAGCCGTCCGTCGTCGTGCTCGCGGAGTCGGATGTGCACGCGGTCGACATCGAGCGCGTCGCCCACCACTTCGACCGCCCGTTGCACAACGTGGTCGAGGTCGAGCGACGCGTGCACCACCTCCGACAACTCGCGCCGTAGGCGCAAGTCCTTCGCCGTCTCGCGCTCGATGACCTGCAAGCGACTCAGCTCGCGCACCATCGTGTTCACCGATTCGCCGACGAACCGAATCTCGGCCGCCGCGCGGTCGAGCTGCACGCGCACCGTAAGGTCGCCGGCCGTGATCGACGCCAGCGCCGCGTCGAGAACCTCGAGCGGCTGCATGACGGCGCGGGCGCTGCGCCGGCTGAGCAACAGCGCCAGTACCACCAACGCGAGGCCGAGGAACACGAGCTCGACCGCGAAGCCGGCCCGCGCCGACGCCGAGCTCGGGATGAGGACGACGACGATCGCAGTCGCGGTCAACGCGAACAGTGCGATTCCCGCGACGAGCTCGAAGCTCCGCATGAGCGCGGTGGCCAACAGCGGCGCGTCGTCCGACGGCACCCGCACCGACACCGGCACCCGCACGGACGCTTCGAGTGCGCCCGCCGCAGTGTGACGACGCAAGACTCGAACCTCGGGCACGGAGCCAACTTGTCCCCAACGCGTCACGGTTGCGTCACAGCCGGAGGACGCTTTGGCCCGACGGGCCCGTAGCATCGGCCGATGCGGCCGGTCGACCAACTCTCGGAAGCGGTCCGCGCCACGAGGGCGCTCGTGCGGTCCGGGGTCTTACGTCCCGAGCGACCCGACCGCCTCTGGCGCATCGCCAACGCCGCTCGGCACTGGGGCCCGGGCCTCGCCGCGGTGTTCGCCATCGGAGCGGCGCGCTACGGCGACCGGGCTGCTCTCGTCGACGAACAGGGCGCCTTGAGTTTCTCCGAGCTCGACGGGCGCGCCTCGGCCGTCGCACGCGGCCTGATCGAGACCGGCGTGCATGCGGGCGACACGGTTGCGGTGCTGTGCCGGAACCATCGCTACTTCTTCGAGATCAGCGGGGCGCTCACCAAGCTCGGCGCGAACGCGCTGTACGTCAACACGGGTCTCGCGGGTCCGCAGATCGCAGCGGTTCTCGACCGAGAGCGGGCGATCCTCGTCGTGCACGACGAGGAGTTCAGCGCCGTCGTCGCCGAGGCCGGGAACCAACCTCGGCTGCTCGCGTGGACCGACCCGTCGGTACCGACAAAAGAGACCCGCACCCTCGACGAGCTCGCGGCCCGGCACGCCGACGGACCCCCGCTCGCGCGACCCGCGCGCGACGGCCGGACCATCATCATGACCTCGGGAACGACAGGACCGCCGAAGGGCGCGTTCGTCGCGAACGCACCACATGTGGGAGCCGGCATTGCGCTCCTGGAACGACTCCCGTACCGCGCCCAAGAGACGATGGTGATCGCGGCGCCGTGCTTCCACGCGTGGGGATTCGCCAACGCGAGTACCAGCCTGCTGCTCGGCGACACGATGGTGTTCGAGCGTCATTTCGACCCCGAACGTTCGCTCGCGCTGATCGAACGGCATCGAGCCCAGGTCTTCGTCGCGATCCCGGTGATGCTCATGCGCCTCATGGAGCTGCCGGAGGAGACGCGGCGGAGGTACGACACGACGTCGCTGCGATTCGTCCCGCTTTCGGGCTCCGCCCTCCCCGGCGATCTCGCCCCGCGCTTCATGGACGCGTTCGGCGACGTCGTGTACAACCTCTACGGATCCACCGAGGTCGGTTCCGTGTCGGTGGCAACGCCCGCCGACCTGCGCGACGCGCCCGCGACCGCGGGTCGCCCACCGCGCGGCACGCTCGTGCGGCTCCTCGACGACGACGGCCACGAGGTTCCGCCGGGCACGAACGGCCGCATCTTCGTGCGGGGGCCCCTGACCTTCTCGGGTTACACCGATGGAGGGTCGAAGGCGATGATCGACGGGTTCATGCACACGGGCGATACCGGCCACTTCGACGCCGCCGGGCGGCTGTTCGTCGACGGCCGCGACGACGAGATGGTGGTCTCGGGCGGTGAGAACGTCTTCCCCCCTGTGGTCGAGGACGTGATCGCGCGGCACCCGGACGTCGTCGAAGCCGCCGTGGTCGGCGTGCCCGATCCCGAGTTCGGAGCACGCCTGAAGGCCTTCGTCGTCGCGCGTCCCGGCGCCACGGTCGACACCGAGTCCATACGTGAGTACGTGCGGGCGAACCTGGCGCGCTTCAAGGTTCCGCGCGAGGTCGAGTTCGTCGACGAGCTCCCGCGCAACGGCACCGGCAAGGTCCTGCGGCGCGACCTCGAGCACCGCTGACCCACGCGCCTACCCGGTCAACGCGCCTACGCGGTCGGAGCGCCGGCCGCGCCGCCTTGCGGCTTCGGGGGCCGGCCGAACTTCGGCATCCCGTTGTTCACGGCGCCGGTGATCTCGGTCCGCAGCCCGGCCTTCAGCTTGTCTGCCTGCGCTTGCGTGAGGTGCTTGTTGGCGACGGCCCGGTCGATCAACTTCGACGCGTCACCGACCAGCGTGTCGATCACGGCGTTGAGGTCGATCTTCTTGCTCTTCGCGATCTGCGCGATGGTCTGGCCGTTGCCGAGGTCGGTCTTCAACTGCTCGGGCGTGATGCCGAGCGCCTTCGCGACCGGGTCCAGCGTGACGGCGCCGAACTTGTGGAAGCCGCCGCGCCCGAGTCCGCCGCGCCCGAGTCCGCCGATTGCCGCACCGCCGAACGGTCCCTTGCCCGGGCCGGACCCCGGTCCGAACTTGGGCCACGGCTGGTTGACGATGGCGCCGATACGCGCCTTGTCGGCCGTCGCGATCGCGTCGATGACGGTGTTGACGTCGACGTGTTGCTGCTGAGCGACGTCGGCAATCGTCGTCTTGCCGTCACTCAGCTTGTCGCGCAGCTGTTGCGTGGTGAGGTGGAGCGCCTTGGCCGCCGTGTCGAGGAATGCGGGGCCGCGGAGCGCGCGTCCCGGCTTCGTTGCGCCGGCCGCCACCTTCGTGGCGCCGTTGGGGAACGGCTGAGCGCCCGACAGGCCCGGCACTCCGATCAGGGCACCACCGACGCCGCCGGCGGCAAGCGCCGCCACGACTGCAATTCCGGACACCACGCGACTTTGCATGGCGGCATGTTCGGCCCCGAACCTGGCATCAAGCTGGGAGAAACCCTCAGGTCGTTCACAGCAATCACCCAACTTCCGGCGCGACCATGGGAACGTGGCTGATACACGAGTCCTCGTCGTCGACGACGAGGCGAACATCACCGACCTCGTCGCGACGGCTCTGCGCTACGAAGGTTTCGACGTCGAGGTGGCGAGCACCGGATCCGACGCCTTGAAGGCGGCGGCGGCGTTCCGTCCTGATCTCATGGTGCTCGACATCATGCTTCCCGACCGCGACGGCTTCGCCGTGGTGCAGCGCCTGCGGGCCGACGGCCATCACGTACCTGTGGTGTTCCTCACCGCACGCGACTCCACCGAAGAGAAGGTGAAGGGCCTGACGGTCGGCGGCGACGACTACGTCACCAAACCCTTCAGCCTCGAAGAGCTGGTCGCGCGCGTGCGCGCGGTGCTGCGCCGGACCGGCGCGATCAACGGCGACGGAACCGCCCGGCTCACGTTCGCCGACCTCGAGCTCGACGACGACACCCACGAGGTCTGGCGGGGCCGCACCCGCATCGAGCTGACGCCCACCGAGTACAAACTGCTGCGCTATCTCATGCTCAACGCCCGGCGCGCGCTCTCGAAGTCGCAGATCCTCGATCACGTGTGGGAGTACGACTTCGACGGCGATGCCAACGTCGTCGAGACGTACATCAGCTACCTGCGCAAGAAGATCGACAAGCTCGGACCCCCGTTGATCCATACCATTCGGGGTGTTGGCTACACGTTGCGGACCCCGCCCGAAGGCTGAGCATCCATGACGCTGCGCGTCCGGCTCCTGCTGGGCCTGGTCGTGCTCTCCGCGATCGGGCTCGCGGTCGCCGGTGGAGTGACGTATCGGGAGACGCGTGGCGATCTCCTCAGCCGCGTCAACAAGCAGCTCGTCTCTGCCTCCAAGTCGCCGAGGTTGTTCTTCCCGTCCAACTTCGACCAGGGCGATGCCGCGATCTCGGGTGCGTTGCTCCCGCCGGGGACCTGGGCCCAGGTGCGCGCCGCGGGTACGAACGAGGTACTCGGAACGAACCCGGAAACCCCGAACGACGGGGCACCGAAGCTGCCCACGTCGATCAAGCCGGGCACGAGCTTCACCGTGAACGCACCCCATTTTCGGGTTCGGGTTGCCGCCGACCCGCAGATGTTCACGGTGAGCAATGCCGCAGGAAGTCGCCACGTTCCCGGCTACCTGATTGTCGCAATTCCTCTCACCGAGTCCGACCACACGCTCGACCATCTCCTGAAGGTCGAGATCGTCGTCGTCCTCGGCGTGCTCATTGCTCTGGCCGTCATCGCGTGGTGGGTCGTGAAGCTCGGACTACGGCCGCTCGAGCACATGCAGGAGACCGCGGGCGCGATCGCGGCGGGCGACCTGTCCCGCCGGATCGACGTGGCCGACGAGAACACCGAAGTCGGACGGCTCGGGCTCGCGCTCAACGAGATGATGCAACAGATCGAGACCGCGTTCGAGGCGCGCGCGGCGTCGGAGAGCCGGCTGCGCCGATTCGTCGGTGACGCGTCGCACGAGCTGCGGACTCCGCTCACGTCGATTCGTGGCTACGCGGAGCTGTTCCGGCGGGGCGCGGCCGACCGGCCCGAAGACCTCGCGAAGGCGATGCGGCGGATCGAGGAGGAAGCGAACCGGATGGGTTCGCTCGTCGACGACATGCTGTTGCTCGCGCGCCTCGACCAGGGACGCCCGCTCGAACACCAGCCCGTCGACCTCACCCGCATCACGCGCGACGCGGTCGACGACGCGCGCGCGGTCGCTCCGAACCGTCCGATCGACTTCGCTCCGAACGGGGCCGTCTTCGTGCCCGGCGACGAAGCGCGCCTGCGCCAAGTGCTGGGAAACCTCCTGCAGAACGCGAACCGTCACACTCCGCCCGACACGCCGGTCCATGTGCGCGTCTCGACCACCGACGACGAGGCCGTGATCGAAGTCGCCGACGAGGGCCCCGGCATGCCGAGCGAAGACGCCGACCGCGCGTTCGAACGGTTCTGGCGGTCCGACCCCTCGCGCACACGTTCGAGCGGCGGGGCCGGCCTCGGGCTGGCGATCGTCGCGGCGATCGCGGCCGCGCATGGGGGAACCGCCGACGTGCAGAGCGAGCCCGGACGTGGCGCGATCTTCCGCGTGCATCTCCCGAAGCGACAGGCACCCGCGGCCGCTCCGGTCGAAGAGCCCTGATCTCAGCCGCGCCGAGTCAGACGCGGACGACGAGCTTGCCGAGGTGATCGCCGGCGAAGAGCCGGACCAGCGCCTCGGGGGCACGGTCGATGCCGTCGAGCTCGTGCACGCGCGCTTTGATCTTGCCTTCGGCCAACCAACCCGCCAATTGCGCGGCGGCTTCCGTGTAGTGGTCCCAGTAGTCGAGGGTGTTGAAGCCCTCCATGCGGGCCCGCTTGCCCATGATGTAGCGCAGATTGTGCAGCGCGGGCGCGGGCCCGTCGGAGTTGTACGAGGAGATGTCGCCGCACAGCACGACGCGAGCTTTGAGCGCGAGCCGGCGCAACACGGTGTCGAGCAGCTCACCGCCGACGTTGTCGAAGAACACGTCAACGCCTTGCGGTGCGAGCTCCTTGAGCCGCGCGGCAACGTCCTCGCGCTTGTAGTCGATGCATGCGTCGAAGCCGAGATCGTCGACGACCCACGCGCACTTCTCCGGCGATCCCGCGATGCCGATCACCTGCGCGCCCTGCATCTTCGCGATCTGCCCGGCGACGGAGCCGACACTGCTGGCCGCGGCCGACACACAGAAGATCTCCCCCGGCTGCGGTTTCGCGACCTCCATCACGCCGACGTACGCGGTGATGCCGACGTGGCCGAGAATGCCGAGCACGTCCATGAGGTCGGTGTCTTCGGGCACGATCGTGATCGGTGGAAACGGGTTCGACTGGACGACGCAGTACTGCTGCCAACCGGTGAGGTGCATGAACGCGCGTCCGAGCGGATACTCCTCGGGGTTGTTCGTCTCCACCACCACACCGACACCGTTCGAACGAATCACCTCGCCGATCGCGACGCCGGCCATGTAGTTGCCGCGCTCGTTGATCCAACCGCGGATGGTCGGGTCGATACCGATGTATCGGACCTCGAGCAGCGCTTCGCCTTCGCCCAGCGCGGGGACCGGCGTCTCCGTCGTCTCGAAACACGACTCGGTCACCATTCCCACCGGTCGCTGGGCGAGCACAACTTGCCGGTTGGTTCGTGTCGTGTCGCTCACGGCGCAGAAGCTAATGGGAGCGCGTAGCCTCCCGCCCGTGCTGCCCGGGTTGCCCCTCGACGTCGCCGACCTGACCGCCGACTGGTTCGCCGCCACGCTCGGCCGTGAGGTCAGCGCGGTGGAAGTGCTCGAGACGAGCTCGGGCACGACGGGCCGCGCACGCGTCGCCCTCACCGGCGACCCGGCACTGCCACCGAGCGTCTTCGTGAAACTGGCGCCGTTCGACGCCCGCCAGCGCGACTTCGTGACCTCGGTCGGCATGGGTGTTTCGGAGGCGCGCTTCTACCGCGACCTCGCGCCGGAGATCCCCGTCCGGATTCCCGCCGTCTGGTTCTCCGCGACTGATGGCGACGGGTACGTCATGGTTCTGGAAGACCTGGTTGCCGCGGGCTGCCGCTTTCCCCATCCGAAGGACGACGACATCGCCGCCCGGGCGCGCGACATCGTCGAACAGATGGCCGCACTGCACGCGCGCTTCTGGGAGTCGCCCCGTTTCGAGGACGACGGCGACCTCGCGTGGCTGGCGCCCAAGGGAACCGGCGCGGCCGGAGGCGGCGCGACTTTCGTCAAGATGGCCGTCGACGCACTCGGGAGCCAACTGCCCGAGGAGTTCCACCGGCTCGCCGACATCTACCTCGCGCGCAACGACGACATCGTCGCCCTGTGGAACTCCGGGCCCCGCACCCTCGTGCACGGCGACCCGCACCTAGGGAACCTGTACGTCGACGGCCATCTTGACGAAAGTCTCGGCCGGGGCAACGGCACCGGGTTCCTCGACTGGGCGATGATCGGCCGCTCGCCCGGGCTGCGTGATGTCGCGTACACGCTGTGCAACTCGATACCGGCCGCGGTCCGCGCCGCCGACGAGCGCGCGTTGTTGGCGCGGTACTGCGAGATCCTCGGCGAATCCGGCATCACACTCGACCTCGATACGGCCTGGGACCAGTACCGCCTCTTCGCGGTCTACTCGTGGGTATCCGCAGCATCGACCGCCGGAATGGGCTCGAAGTGGCAGCCACTGCACATCGGCCTCGGCGGCACGAAGCGAGCCACCGCGGCGTGCGCGGCACTCGGATGCGTCGATCTGCTCGAGCACCTGCTCGCCTGACAGTCCGTACCCGGCTGCCATAGGGTGCTCGCACGCAGAGCCGGAAGGGGCCGCAGATGTCGGTATACGACGTTCCGATCAACTCAATCGACGGTGAGGCCGGTGTGCTCGCCGATCAGGCGGGCAAGGTCACGCTGCTCGTCAATGTCGCATCGTTTTGCGGGCTCACCCCGCAGTACGAAGGTCTCGAGAAGCTGTACGAGCAGTACGGCGCGCAGGGCTTCTCGGTCGTCGGCATCCCGTGCAACCAGTTCGGCGCGCAGGAGCCGGGCACGGCCGACGAGATCAAGACGTTCTGCAGCACGAGCTACAACGTGACGTTCCCGCTCTCCGAGAAGATCGACGTCAACGGCGACAACCGGCACGCGCTGTACCAACAGCTCACCCCGAAGGCCGACGGCGAGGGCCACACCGGCGACATCCGCTGGAACTTCGAGAAGTTCCTCGTGTCGCGCGACGGCGAGATCCTCGAGCGATTCTCACCGATGGTCGAGCCCGAGAACGGCGACGTCGTCAGCGCCATCGAAAAAGCCCTCGCGAACTAGCGCCACCCGATCCTCGATGATCCTCGACGAGTTTCGGCTCGACGGTCGCGTCGCGATCGTGACCGGCGCGGGCAAGGGAATCGGCGCGGGCTGCGCGCGGGCGCTGGCCGAAGCCGGTGCCGACGTCGTGTGCGCGGCGCGCACGCAGGCCGACATCGATGTGGTCGCGGACCAGGTCGGCGCGCTCGGCCGGCGGTCGCTGGCCGTCGCCACCGACGTGACCGTCACCGAACAGCTCGAGAACCTGGTCGCTCGCACGGTCGCGGAGCTCGGACGGGTCGACATCCTGGTGAACAACGCCGGCGGTTCGCTTCCCCGCCCGTTCATGGCGACGAGCGAGCGGTCGTTCGAGATGGCGCTGCGCTTCAACGTGACGAGCGCGTTCCTCCTGAGCAAGCTCGTGGTACCGCACATGGTCGACGCGGGCGCGGGCGCGATCGTCAACATCTCGTCGCGTTCGGCGAGCATGGTGCAACCGTGCTTCACCGCGTACGCAACCGCGAAGGCCGCGTTGTCGATGATGACGCGCGCGATGGCCCCCGAGCTCGCGCCGAAGATCCGCGTCAACGCGATCGAGGTCGGCGGTATCGAGACCGAAGCGCTCGCGCACGTGCTCTCCGACGACAACGTGCGCGCCCAGCTCGAAGGGAACACCCCGATGCAGCGCGTCGGACTCCCGGCCGACATCGCGGCCGCGGTCGTCTACCTGGTCGCGCCCGCGTCGTCGTTCGTCACCGGGAAGGTCTTCGAGATCGACGGCGGCGTGGAGGCGCCGGCGTTCACGATCCCCTTCGACCGGCTCTAGTTCTCGACTACCCCGTCGTCGCGCGACCGGCGAGCAACGGGAGGTCGAGGTACGTCTTGATGCCGGGCTCGGCCGCGCACACGTAGGGGATCGCGTTCACGCAGTGCTGTGCGGGCGGGATGAGGCCGATCTCCGCGTGCTCGCCGATGACCGGCGGGTGCAGGCCGTGGAAGATGGTCTTGACCGGCGGCTCGGCATCGAACTCCACCTCGAACCGCTGCTCGCCCAGCGTCCACGGCGGGTCGAGATTCTCCGAGCCCATCAGCCAGTTGACGCGGACCGTCATCACCGGCTTGCCGTCGACCGTGCCTTCCCACGTGAAGCGCTGGGCGGCGACCGTTCCCTTCTCGATCACTCCCACCGGCGTGTCCATGTCGGTGGTCGCGACGGCCCATTCGTGCTTCGACGTCTTCTCCGCGTCGATCTCCCAACCGAGCTCCGCGCAGACCATGTCGATCGACTGCATGAAGCCGTGACCGAGGATCTCGATCATCGGACTCTTCGCCGCGACCTCGGGCTCCTTGCCGAACAACATCACCTCGCGCACGACCATCGCGGTCGGGTAGTTGCGAATGTCGGAGAACTCCTCGGCGCGCACGTGGCGAATGTCGCGGCACAGCGCCGACAACATGAGCGGGAACCGCTCGGTGATACCACCCGGATTGATGCCGGTGCCGTGCAGTGTGACGCCGCCCGCGAGGCACGCGGCTTGCAGCGCGGCCACGCCCGGCGTGTCGGCCGGGTAGATCCAGCCGACGGGTGTCACGACGTTCTTGCCCGACTCCAACAGCCGGATCACGTCGCGCGTGCTCGCCATCACGGGTGAGTACACGACCGCATCGGCGTCGAGCGCGCAGATCTCGTCGAGGCTGTTCGTCGCCTTCACCCCGATGGC
>DASYJT010000044.1:0-16331 GCA_035996165.1 Acidimicrobiia bacterium | reverse complement strand
AGCGTGGGCAACGCGACGTTCAAGATCGTGTTGTCGAGCCCGATCACCATCAGGCTGATGCACAACACAGTGAGCGTCAGCCAGCGGCGCCGATACGCGATGTCGGGGTCCTTCAGTTGGGCTCGCACACGCGCCTCTCCGAGACTTCGAAATCCATTTGCAGCATCTACGCCCGGGGCGCAGGTTTCATTCCCGAATCAGCCGATCCAGACGGTCTTTACATTGCAAAACGCCCGGATTCCCTGCGCGGAAAGCTCGCGGCCGAAGCCCGACTCCTTCACGCCGCCGAAGGGTAGTTCGGGATACGAAGTCGTCATTCCGTTGACGAACACCGCACCGGCGTCGAGCGCACGCACGAAGCGATCCTGCTCGTCGGCATCGCGCGACCAGATGTTCGATCCGAGCCCGAACACCGTGGCGTTCGCCAACTCGATCGCCTCGTCGGCATCGTGCACGCGGAAGAGCAGTGCGACCGGACCGAAGATCTCCTCGTGGAACATCCGCATGTCGGGCGTGATGTCGGCAACGACGGTCGGCGGATAGAAATACCCGGGCCGGTCGAGACGCGCACCGCCGCAGAGGATCCGAGCACCCTTCGCCACCGCGTCGGCGACGTAAGTCTCGACATCGAGCACACCTTGTTCGTTCGCCAACGGCCCGATGTCGGTCTGCTCGTCCATCGGATCGCCGACCCGCAGGGCCTGCATGCGCGTGACGAACAGTTCTTCGAACGCGTCCGCGATGTCGTCGTGCACGATGAATCGCTTCGCCGCGATGCAACTCTGCCCGTTGTTCTGCACGCGCGCCGTGACGGCGGTCTGCGCCGCCTTTTCGATGTCGGCCGAGGGCATCACGACGAACGGATCGCTGCCGCCGAGCTCGAGCACGACCGGCTTGATCTCCTGGCCCGCGATGCCGCCGATCGAGCGACCGGCGGGCGTGCTTCCCGTGAGGGTCGCGGCCCGGACGCGCGGATCACGCAGGATGCGCTCGACGGAACCCGCGCCGATCAAGAGCGTCTGGAACGCGCCTTCCGGGAAGCCGGCGGCGCGGAAGGTCTCCTCGATCAACAGCGCGGTCTGCGGAACGTTCGACGCGTGCTTCAGCAGCCCCACGTTGCCGGCCATCAACGCCGGCGCCGCGAAGCGCATGACCTGCCAGAGCGGGAAGTTCCACGGCATCACCGCGAGGACGGGCCCGAGGGGTTCGTAGCGCACGTACGCGCGGCTCGCACCGACCGCCGACGCGTCGGCGGGCTCTTCCGCGAGCATCGTCTCCGCGTGCTCCGCGTAGAAGCGACAGCCCTTGGCGCACTTCAACACCTCGGCGCGCGCGGCGACGATGGTCTTGCCCATCTCGGTCGTCATCACGCGTGCGATCTCCTCGCACCCGGCCTCGAGCGCGTCGGCCGCGGCGTTCATCCACCGGGCCCGTTCCTCGAAGGTCGTCTCGCGGTACTCGCGTGCGGTCGCCGAGGCCCGAGCGATGCGCTCGTCGACCTCGGCATCCGACAATGCCTCGAACGTCTTCTCGATCTCGCCGGTGGCCGGATTCGTCGTCGCAATTGCCATGAGACCTTGTACCACCGTCGGGCGCCAACGTGCGTAGCGCGCCGGCGGTGCCAAGATGGGCGGGTGAGCGAGCGCCCCTTCACGTCCAGCCCGTTCGTCGGCGCGATCGAACCGATCGTCGAGTCCGATGCCGAGATCCGCGCCTTCCTGGAAGACGCCGAGGTGCCACCGCTGCTCCCGGCGCTCGCCTACCTCACCGGCGACCTCTCACTCCTGCGGGCGAACCTCCGCCCCGACCCGATCATGCTGGCCACGCCGCAGGGGGGTCTGAACCCAGATCAGCTCGCCGAGGCCCGTGCGTTGGCGCTCGAGACGCTCGTCCGGTTCCGCGACGGCGGGCTGCAACCCGCACCACCGCCGTCGCCGGCCGAGCTCCTGCAGATCATGGAGTACGCGGTCGGCGATGCGGGCGCCGACATGGCCGAGTACCTCCCTCTCTTGGAGGAAGAGCTGGCCGTCCGCGGCGACGACCGCCGCGCGCCGGGCTGGCGCAAGGCCGACCTCGCGCCCGATGCCGACTTCGAGGTCGTGATCATCGGCGCGGGCATGTCGGGTCTCCTGGCGGCACACCGGCTCCGGCAGGCGGGCGTGCCGTTCGTGATCTTCGACAAGAACGAAGACGTCGGCGGAACCTGGCTCGAGAACGTGTATCCGGGGTGTCGGGTCGACAACCCGAACCACAACTACAGCTACTCCTTTGCCCAACGGCACGACTGGCCGTTCCACTTCTCGACCCAGGACGTATTGCTCGACTACTTCCGCCGGTGCGCGGATGTGTTCGGAATCCGAGACCTGGTGCAGTTCGGCACGAGCGTGCGTTCGGCCACGTGGTCCGACACGAACCGGCGATGGACGGTCGTGATCGAGCGTTCCGACGGCCGGGAGGAGACGATCGAGGCGAACGCAGTGATCAGCGCGGTCGGCCAGCTCAATCGCCCGTCGTTCCCGAATATCGAGGGCCGCGATTCCTTCGCGGGTCCCAGCTTCCACTCCGCGCAGTGGAACCACGATCTCGACCTGACCGACAAGCGCGTCGCGGTGATCGGCACGGGCGCGAGCGCCGTGCAGTTCATTCCGGAGATCGCACCGCGAGTCGGCGAGCTCTTCGTCTTCCAGCGCACACCACCGTGGCTGGGTCCGACCGACGACTACCACGCGGCGGTCGAGCCGGGACTGCGCTGGCTCTACGCCCACGTGCCGTCGTACAGCGAATGGAACCGGTTCCTCATCTTCTGGAAGATGGGCGACGGCGTGCTCGCGGGCGTGCGCGTCGATCCCGACTGGGAACCGAAGGACCAAGCGGTCGGTCTCTTCAACGACATCCTCCGTCAACTCCTCACCGCGTACCTCGGCGAACAGTTCGCCGATCGACCCGATCTCTTGGAAAAGGTCGTACCGACCTATCCGCCCGGCGCGAAGCGACTACTGCGCGACAACGGCGTGTGGGCATCCGCGTTGAAGCGCGACAACGTGCGGCTGCTGACCGACGACATACGCGAGATCACGCCCACGGGCATCGTCACCGCCGACGGGATCGCGCACGACGTCGACGTCATCATCTACGGCACGGGCTTCCAGGCGTCGAAGTTCCTCACGCCGATGACGGTCACCGGTCCCGGCGGCGTCGATCTCCACGAGCAGTGGGCGGGCGACGCGCGCGCGTACCTCGGTGTGAACGTGCCCGGCTTCCCGAACCTGTTCTGCCTCTACGGGCCGAATACGAACATCGTCATCAACGGCAGCATCATCTACTTCTCCGAGTGCGGCGTGCGCTACATCCTCGAGTGTCTCCGGCTCGTCCTCGCGGGCGGTCATCGCGCGCTCGACGTGCGCAAGGACGTGCACGACGCGTTCAACGAGCGCGTCGACGCCGAGAACGCACTGATGGCGTGGGGTTCGTCGAGCGTGAACAGCTGGTACAAGAACGAGCACGGGCACGTGGCGCAGAACTGGCCCTTCACCCTGCTCGAGTACTGGCAGCGGACGCTCCGGCCGGATCCCGACAACTACCAGCTGATCGACTGACGGGACCGTCGCTTTCGTGGACAGGTTCACCGACAAGGTCGCGATCGTCACGGGGGGCGGATCGGGTATCGGGCGGGCGACCGCGCTCCTGCTCGCGTCCGAAGGCGCCGCGGTGACCGTTGCCGACATCGCCGAACGGGCGGCGGCCGCGGTCGTGACCGAGATCGAAGCCGCGGGCGGACGGGCGCGCGTCCAGGTCACCGACGTCGCCGACGCGGACGCGGTCTCCGCGATGGTCGCCGATACCGTCCGGGCCTACGGCGGTCTCGACATCCTCCACAACAACGCGGCCGCGCTCGACCAGAACCGCGTCGACCAGGACGTCGTGACCATGGACCTCGCCACTTGGGAACGGGTGATGGCGGTCAACCTCACCGGTCCGATGCTCGGGTGCCGGTTCGCAATTCCGGCGCTGCTCGAGCGGGGCGGCGGTTCGATCGTCAACACCGCCTCGGCCGCCGCGTTCTACGGCAGTCACTCCCTTGCGGCGTACGGCACGTCGAAAGCGGGCGTCGTCGCACTGACCCGCTACGTCGCCACCGCCTACGGCGAGCGCGGGATCCGCTGCAACGCGATCGCGCCGGGTGTGGTTGTCGCGCGCGAGGCGCAAGAAGCCCTAGGCGGGCCGATGGGCGATCGGCTCCGCCGCTACAGCACGAGTCACCTCGTTGGTCGGCTCGGCTATCCGGAGGAGATCGCGACCGCCGTCGCCTATCTCGCGTCGGACGACGCCGCGTTCGTCACCGGTGAGGTGTTACGGATCGACGGCGGTTTCACGGCGCACACGCCGACGTACGCAACTGATCGCCACCCCGAGGCCTAGGTCAGCTCGAGATCCCATCGGACAGTGAGTGCGACTCGACCCGCTGGCGGAACGTCCGAGTCGTGTTCACCCGCGCCCGTGACGATCCAGCTACGTGGCAATGACTCGGCAGGACGAGACGCGGCGCGCCCGGACCAAGCTGTCTCGCTCCGCGGTCGTGGCGGTCATGGCGGGCGGAAACCTGATCGGCGCCCCGGCAATTTTCGCGATCTGGTACCTGCACAAGCGCGGATTCATCCTGGGACCACCATTCTGGGCGTACGCGCTCGTGATCGTCTCGTCCGTGGGCGTCGACCTGATCGGCCGCGCGTGGCTGCTGCGGCGACCTACGTCGAGAGTGCGAATGCAGGTGCGCGTCGCGATCGGTGCGGTAGTGACCACTGCGGTGCTGTACGCGAGTGGCTGGGGCTCGGTGCTCGCGATCGCGTTCGCGATCCTGTCCGTTCAGATGCTCGCGCAGAACCACGGCATCGACTGGCGGGCCGTGTTCGCGTGGTCGGGTGCCGGGGCGCTCGTGGGCGAGATCGCGATCCAGACCGGCCTCGCGCCGCACGTGCTCGGCGTCAGCCAATCCCACGCCATCGCCGCGGCGGGCATCGGTCTGCTGGGTGGCGTGCTCTGGGTCGTGAGCTCGACCTTCGCCGAGCGCGACCACAACGAACAGGAACTGCGCGACCGCGAACAGCGCCTCGAGCACGAAGCGGCGACCGACTCCCTTACCCAGTTGCTCAACCGCGGCGCGTTCACGGCCGCCCTCGAACGCTCGTGCGCGGCGAACGAACCGGCCATCCTCGCCTTCGTCGACCTCGACAACTTCAAGGACATCAACGACTCGTTCGGCCACCACATGGGCGATCACGTGCTGGTCGAGGTGGCGGCTCGACTCCGGCGGGTCGTGCGCGAGGAGGATCTCATCGCGAGGTTCGGCGGTGACGAGTTCGTCATCTTGGTGAAGTCGTCGAGCGACGACGCGGACGCGGGACGCCTCGTGGAACGGATCTGGACGGTGCTCGCGGAGCCGTGGCCGATCATCGCCCCGAACGCCGTGTCGGCGAGTGTCGGTGTCGTCGACGACCGCGACGGTTCCCGCTCGCCCGAGGACCTCCTCCGGGAAGCCGACAAGGCCATGTACGCCCGGAAACACGGGATGCGCGCGACCGGCTCCATGGCCGCCATGACCTCCCGGACGCTGGCGCATCACCGCCTGGCGATGGACGGCATGCACGGTTCGTTCGTCGTGCTGCGCGCGATTCGTGAAGCCGGCGCAATCGTCGACTACGAAGTCCTCGAGGCGAACTCGATCATGCGGGCGACCTTCGCGGGTATCTGCGACGAAGTCGTCGGCGCGCGGATGTCGACGCTCAACCAGTTCGCCGACAACGTTCGTTTGAACGCGCTGTACGCCGAGGCGCTGTCGACGGGCCGCCACGTCAACATGAAGGGCCGCGTCAACCTGGCCGACGGCCGGAAGGGCTGGAGCGACGTGAACGTCGTGACGGTCGATCGGGACGTCATCGCCGTTGTGGCGAACGACATCACTCGCGAGGTAGAGGCGCACCTCGCATTGGAGACGGAACGGAAGCGCTTCGCCAGCCTGGTCACCGGTTCGAGCGATCTCGCGTGCGTGCTCGACGCGTCGGGCGCCATCGTCTACGCGCCGGCGTGGGGCATGACTTTTCTCGGGTATCCGAGCGAAGAGATGCGACCGCCGCTCTCACTGGTGGCGCCGGCCGACCGGGAGTCCGCGGCGGCGTGGTTCGACGAGGTACTCGCGCTGCCGCCCGGCGCCGATGCGGTCTCCGTGGCGCTGCGCTTCGTCGCGCGCGACCTCAGCGTGCACACATGCGATGTCACCGCGCAGAATCGAATGCAGGAGAGCTCGATCGGCGGAATCGTCATCAATGCGCACGACGTCTCCGCGTTGGTCACGGCTGAAGCGCGCCTCGTGGCGGTGGCCGACGCCGTCTCCGACGTGATCGCGATCTGCGACGCGGAGGGTCGCATGATGTGGGTCTCCGGCGCGGCCCGCCGGGAGCTCGATCTCGAGCCGGGTGAGCTCGTCGGCACCTCCGCCTTCGACATGTTCCATGCCGACGACCGCGCCGGCATCGGCGACCGACTCGCGGCCATGCTCGACCACCCGGACAACGTGACCCCGCCACTCGACGTTCGAGTCCGCCGCTCGGACGGCACGTACCGATGGTTCGAAGCCAGCGGCAGCAACCAACTTGGCGATCCGTCGATTCGCGGCCTGGTCATCAGCTTGCGCGATACCACCGACCGCCGCGCCTCGGAAGCCGCCCTGCGCATGTCGGAGGAACGCAACCGCAGCGTCGTCGAAACGGCCGCCGATGCGATCATCACTGTCGACGCAAACGGGATCATCCAGACCTTCAACCACGCGGCCGAGCTCATCTTCGCCACGCGCGCGATCGACGCGATCGGCCAGGCCTCCAACCGCTTCCTGCCCGCCGACTCGCTCGAGATCCGTCACGCGGGTGAGGGCGGGTACAACGGTCAACAGATCGACACGATCGTGTGCCGGGCCGACGGCGAGCGGTTTGCCGCGCACGTCGCGATTACCGATGCCCAGGTCGGCGACACGCACTACTACACCGCGGTCGTCCGCGACATCAGCGACCAGCGGGCGATGGAGCAGGCGCTGCGCATCGCGGCGTCGTGCGACGAGCTGACCGGTCTGCCGAACCGGCGCACGCTGCTCGAATGCGCCAAGGAGGCGATCGAAGAGGCGCGCCGTACGGATGATGTCGTGGGCATGGTGTTCGTCGACCTCGATCGCTTCAAGCTCGTCAACGACGGTCTGGGTCATGACGCCGGAGATCAGCTCCTCGTGCTCGTCGCCGATCGGATCGCCGACGCGATCCGCGTGCAGGACGTCGTCGCGCGGCTGGGCAGCGACGAATTCGTCGTGCTGTGCCCGAGCGCGTCGGATCTCGATGCGATCAAGACCGTGGCGCACCGGATCGTCGACGCACTCGGCGGCCCGTTCGTGATCTCGGGGAGCGAGGTCTTCGTCGGGGCTTCCATCGGCGTCTCCGTGAGCACCGGTATCGAGTCGCCGCTCGAACTGCTCCGATTCGCCGACACGGCGATGTATCGCGCAAAGGAAGACGGCAACTCGCGCATCGAGGTGTTCGACACGAAGATGCAGCGGCACGCGGCCCGGCGTCTCGACGTCGAGTCGGCGCTCCGCCAAGCACGGGGCCGCGACGAGTTGCTCGCGTATTACCAACCCATCGTCGATCTCGAGACGGGTGAGGTCTCGAACCTCGAAGCGCTCATTCGCTGGGACCGCCGGGGCGTCGGACTGATCCGGCCCGACAATTTCATCCCGGTCGCCGAGGAGGCCGGCATCATCATGGAGATCGGGGCGTGGATGATGCACACCGCCACCCGCGATTGCATGCGGTGGCAGAGTGTCGCGCCCGGCGTCGGGGTCTCGGTGAACGTGTCGGTGCGGCAGTTCGAGGCGGGCGATCTCGTCGACGAGGTCCAGCACGCGCTCACCGAGAGCGGCCTGCCCGCCGCACTCCTCACGCTCGAGATCACCGAGTCGGTCATGCTCGACCACAACGACCGCAACGCGGCGATCATGCGCCGGATTCGCGACCTCGGGATGCACATCTCCCTCGACGACTTCGGCAGCGGTTACAGCTCGCTCACCTACCTACGGCTGCTCCCGATCGACTCGATCAAGATCGACCGCTCGTTCCTGCAGTCGCTCGGCACCGAGCTCCGCGACGAGGCCATGCTCCGGGCGATCGTCAACCTCGGCACGGCTCACGATCTCGTGGTCGTGGCCGAGGGCATCGACACGCCGGCGAAGCTGGAGGCAGTACGCACGGTCGGCTGCCATCACGGTCAGGGCTTCTTGTTTGCGAAGCCCATGCCGCTCTCGGAGACGCTCACATACCTCGGCCTCGACCCGGCGATGAGCCACCGGGCGAGCTGACCCGCTTCAGCTCGTACGACGACTCGCGAGGAACACGGGGATGACGCGCTCCGTCTTGGTCTGATAGTCGGCGTAGTCCGGATACGCAGCTACTGCCCGCTTCCACCACGTATCCCGCTCGGCGCCGCTCAACTCGCGGGTCGTGGCGTCGAAGGGCTCCGGCCCGTCCTGGACGACGACCGCGTCGGGATCTGATTTCAGGTTGTAGTACCAGACCGGGTGCTTGGGAGCGCCACCCATGGACGCGACGAGCGCGTACTCGCCGTCGTGCTCGACGCGCATCAACGCGGTCTTGCGGAGCTTGCCGCTCTTGTTGCCGCGAGTGGTCACGATGATGATCGGGAGACCCGTGTCTCGCAGTGTGTTGGCTTCGCGCCCGCCGGTCCGCTCGTAGGTCTCGACCTGCTCGCGCACCCAGTCCCACACACTCGGCTCGTACTCACCTTCAAGCGTCATGGGGCCAAGCTATCTGCGTCGCTCACCGCAAAAAGACCTCCCGATAGGTAGCGTGGACGGCCGTGGATCTCGCGTTGCAACACGTGATCGAGCGCGATCTCGGCGCCCGCATCGTCAGCGCCACGCCGGTTCGCGGTGGCGACGTGGCGGTGGCCTACGCGGTTGCGCTCTCCGACGGCCGCCGCGTCTTCGCGAAGACGCACGCGTCGGCACCGCCCGGTTTCTTCACGACCGAGGCGAGCGGTCTCGCGTGGCTCCGAGCGGCCGGTGCGGTCCGGGTTCCCGAGGTCCTGGCGGTCGGCGACGACCCGCCGAACCATCTGGTCCTCGAATGGATCGAGGAAGGTCGGAGCGCGCGAACGACGACGACGACCGAAGGCGCGTTCGGGGTGGGCCTCGCGACCTTGCACCGGGCGGGCGCACCGAGCTTCGGTCGCGAAGATCGCCGCACGACCGGCAGCCGCGGTCTTCCCAACGAGCCGAGCGCGACGTGGGTCGAGTTCTACGCCGCCAACCGACTGTTGCCGCTCGCCCAGCTGGCGCGCGACTCCCGCGCGCTGGCGGCTCCGACCATCGCCGCGCTCGAACGCCTCGCCGGTCGACTCGCAGAGTTCGGCGGGCCGGAGGAACCTCCGGCTCGCCTGCACGGTGACCTCTGGGCCGGCAACCGCCTGATCGGCGCCGACGGTCAGAGCTGGCTGATCGATCCCGCCGCGCACGGTGGGCACCGCGAGTTCGATCTCGCAATGATGCGCCTCTTCGGCGGCTTCGGCGAAGCGGCCTTCACCGAATACGCCAACGTCTTTCCGCTCGGCGCGGGCTGGCCCGAGCGCGTGGCCCTCCACCAGATCGCGCCGCTCGTCGTCCATGCCATCAAGTTCGGCGGCGGCTACGTGGCCGGCGCCACCAACGCGATCATGCAGTACCGCTGACCGACCGAACGTCCCGCGTCCCTACCCGCGGGCACGCACTCGCGCTACGAGCAGCCGCTCGTGCTGCCGCAGCTCGGGCACGCGTAGCAGCTGCCGGCGCGCTGCATCATGTCGCCGCAGACATGGCACAGCACCATCTCCCGCGTCGGGGCGACGGGTGCGGCCGCGGTGGCCGGGTGCTCGTTGCGCACCCGCAACGCGTCGGACGGTGCGCGGTCTTCCATCGGGAGGTCCATCGAGGTCGCGCGCGGGGTGGTCGACTCTTCGACACCGGGCAGCGTCGGCTGGAGGCGTTCCCCCACCGTCATGATGCCCATCGCCTCGCGCTTGTCCTTGGCGATGTACTCGACCGCGAGCCGGCGGAAGATGTAGTCGACGAGGCTCGTCGCGAACCGGATGTCGGGATCGTCGGTCATGCCCGCGGGCTCGAAGCGCACGTTCGTGAACTTCTCGATGTACGCCTCGAGCGGCACGCCGTACTGCAGGCCCATGGAAAGGCCGATGGCGAACGCGTCCATGATGCCGGCGAGCGTGGAACCTTGCTTCGCGACCTTGAGGAAGACCTCGCCGGGACGACCGTCCTCGTACTCGCCCACGGTCACGTAACCCTGGCAGTCGGCGACCCGGAACGAGAACGTCTTGCTCGTGCGGGTGCGCGGCAGCTTCTGGCGCACCGGCTCCTGCACGATGATCGTCTCGACGATCCGCTCGACCTCTTGGGTCAGCGCGTCGCCGGCCTTCTTCTGCGTCGACAGCGGCTGACCGACCTTGCAGTTGTCGCGGTAGAGCGCGACCGCCTTCAGCCCGAGCCGCCACGACTCCGCGTACAGCTCCTCGACGTCTTCGATGGTGGCCTCTTCGGGCATGTTCACGGTCTTGCTGATCGCGCCCGAGATGAAGGGCTGCACGGCCGCCATCATCTTCACGTGACCCATGTAGTGGATCGTGTTGTCGCCCATCGAGCACGCGAACACGGGCAGGTGCGCCGACTTGAACACCGGCGAACCGATGATCGTCTTGTGCTCGTCGATGAACGCGATGATCGCGTCGACCTCCTGGGTGCTGTAACCGAGCTTGGTCAGCGCACGCGGGATCGTCTGGTTGACGATGAACATCGTGCCGCCGCCGACGAGCTTCTTGGCCTTCGTCAGGGCGAGATCGGGCTCGATACCCGTGGTGTCGCAGTCCATCATCAGGCCGATCGTGCCGGTCGGCGCCAGCACCGTTGCCTGTGAGTTGCGAACGCCGTAGCGCTCACCCAGCTCGACCGCGTTGTCCCAGGCTTCCTGGGCCGCGCACAGCAATTCGGGCGGGACGAGGTCTTCGTCGATCTTGGCCGCCTGCGCCCGGTGCTGACTCAAGACCTTGAGCATCGGCTGCTCGTTCGCGGCGTAGCCCGCGAACGGTCCCATCCGGGCCGCGGTCTTCGCGCTGGTGGCGTACGCGTGGCCCGTCATGAGCGACGTGATCGCCGCGGCCCACGCCCGACCGCCGTCGGAGTCGTACGGCATGCCCTCGGCCATCAGCAGCGCGCCGAGGTTCGCGTAGCCGAGCCCGAGTTGGCGGAACGTGCGGCTGTTCTCCGCGATCTTCTCCGTGGGGTAATCGGCGTTGCCGACGAGGATCTCCTGCGCCGTGAACATCACCTCGACGGTGTGCTTGAAGCCGTCGACGTCGAAACTGCCGTCGTCGCCGAGGTAGTGCAGCAGGTTGATGCTCGCCAGGTTGCACGCCGAATTGTCGAGGTGCATGTACTCCGAGCACGGGTTGCTCGCGTTGATGCGACCGGTGTTCGACGCGGTGTGCCAGTTGTTGATCGTCGTGTCGAACTGCATGCCGGGGTCGGCGCACTCCCACGCCGACTGGCTGATCTGGTGCATCAGCTCGCGCGCCCGAAGCGTCTTCACCGTCTCGCCGGTGGTGACCGCTTTCAGGTCCCAGTCGCGATCGTCGACGACCGCCTGCATGAACGCGTCGGTCACCCGCACCGAGTTGTTCGCGTTCTGGTACTGGATCGAGTGGGAGTCCTTGCCGTCGAGATCCATGTCGAAGCCCGCGTCGCGCAGCGCGCGCGCCTTGCGCTCCTCGACCGCCTTGCACCACACGAAGTCTTCGATGTCGGGGTGGTCGACATCGAGGATGACCATCTTGGCGGCGCGGCGCGTCTTGCCGCCCGACTTGATCGTGCCGGCTGACGCGTCGGCGCCCCGCATGAAGCTGACCGGACCCGACGCGGTACCGCCGCCCTTCAGGTGCTCGTGCGAAGAACGGATGCGCGAGAGGTTGATGCCCGCACCCGAACCACCTTTGAAGATGGTTCCCTCTTCCCGGTACCAGTTGAGGATCGCGTCCATCTGGTCGTCGACCGCAAGGATGAAGCACGCCGACGCCTGCTGGGGGACGCCCTTCACACCGATGTTGAACCACACCGGCGAGTTGAACGACGCGCGCTGGTGGACGAGCACGTACTTCAGCTCGTCGCGGAACGCCTCGGCCTCGCGCTCGTCGACGAAGTACCCGTCCTTCGTGCCCCAGTCGGCAATCGTGTCGACGACGCGGTCGATCACCTGACGCAGCGACCATTCGCGCTCGGGCGTGCCGAGCGTGCCGCGGAAGTACTTCTGGGCGACGATGTTCGTGGCGTTCAGCGACCAGCTCGTGGGGAACTCGACGTCGGCCTGGAAGAAGGCGTCGCCGCCGTCTTTGAAGTTCTGGATACGCGAGTCGCGCCGCTCCCACTCGACCGTGTCGTACGGATCGACTCCCGAGCGCGTGAAGCGCCGGTCGATCCCGATACCGAGCTGTTGCGGCGCCATCGCCATGTCGTCGATCTCCCTCCGAGCCCGCCTGCGGGCTCAGGTCCGTCCCCGTAGCAAACCACTACATCTTGTGGTTGCTTCCCATCCCGACCGCGAGATGGGGGTGCATTACACCACTGTAATTCCACACGTGTCAACAGTTTCCGGGATGGATCAGACATATCGATCAGTCAGGTCGATCAGTCATCGATCAGGCATGTGGACCGATCACCCGGGAGGGTCCAGCCAATCGGCGGTTCAGCGCGGCTTGGGATCCGTCGTCTTTTGGAGCTCGACCACCTCGCGCTCGAAATCGGCGAGGTCCTCGAATCCCTTGTAGACGGACGCGAACCGCAGGTAGGCGACGTGGTCTCGGGCCCGAAGCCGCTCGAGCACGGCCATCCCGACCCGATCGCTCGGAACCTCACCCCCCATCGCCCGCAGCTCCTCTTCGACGTCGGCGACGAGCTGGTCGACGGCCTCGCCGTCGAGCCGGCCGCTCGCCGAGCGTTCGATTCCCGCCCGCAACTTCGCCGCGTCGAACGGCTCCGGCGCCCCGGCCCGTTTGAGGATGAGCAGCGGCGCCTCTTCGATCCGTTCGTACGTGGTGAACCGGCGCCCGCACGCGAGGCATTCACGGCGGCGACGGATCGCCCCCGACTCCTCGGCCAGGCGCGAGTCGACGACCTTGTCGTCGTTGGCTCGGCAGTACGGACAGCGCACGAAAACACGGTAATACCTGCGATCTCGTCACGCCGTCCGAACCGCGATCAGGGCGTCGGAACCGACACGGTCTGGCCCGCGAACACCGTGCTCGTTCCGAGCGCATGCTCCATCGCGTCGACCACAGGCCGGACGTCGTGCCCCGGCACCGCCCGCTTTGCGATCGACCACAGCGTGTCGCCGGGTTCGACGACGATGTTCGTCACGTGCGGGAGACGCTCGGGAGTGGCGAGGGACGACCCGCCGAGCGCCGCGCCCGCACGTGCGACCGTCAGTACCAGGCCCAAGCCGACCAGCGCGGCGAGGACGCGCCGGCGTCGATAGACGGCACGCTGATGGCTGCGCGCCGATCGGGGGCGGTACTGACGATCGAATTCAGATTCGGCGGATTCCGATTCGGCGGATTCTTCGATCAGCCGGAGGCGCCGGACGGGTTCGCCCGGGGCGACGAAGCGGGGCTCGAGCTGGTAGCGGGGCTCGATTTGCAGGACTGCGGCCATGATCAGTGCTCCTGGAGGTGACGGAAGCGAACGAGACGATCGAACCAGAGGGGTGAGACAACTACGGTGGACGAACGCCTGTTCGATGTCAAGAGAAAAAGCGAACGGGTGTTTGCCCCGAACGCGTGATCGTGTTACCGTCCGATCCATGTCCAACGCCCAGGTCACACCGCCTGCCCGGCTCACCGCCCGTCAGCGCCAGGTCCTCGAGTTCATCGACTCGCAGACGCGCGAGCAGGGGTACCCGCCGAGCGTGAGGGAGATCGGCGAGGCCGTCGGCCTGTCGTCGCCGTCGACCGTCCACGCCCATCTGGCCGCCCTGCAGGACAAGGGCTACCTGCGCCGCGATCCGAGCAAGCCCCGGGCGATCGAGGTCGCGCTCGAGCCGAGCACCGGCACCGCGATCGACCGTCGGCCGGTACGCAACGTCCCGCTGCTGGGCGATGTTGCGGCGGGCACCGGCGTCCTCGCGGCCGAGAACGTCGAAGAGGTGATCCCGGTCCCCGCCGACCTCTGCGGCGACGGCGACCTGTTCATGCTGCGGGTGCGCGGCGACTCGATGATCGACGCGGGCATCTTCGACGGCGACTACGTCGTCGCCCGCTCGCAGCCGAACGCCGACAACGGTGACATCGTCATCGCCGGCATCCCGGGCGAGGAGGCGACCGTGAAGACGTTCTTGCGCAAACGCAACAAAGTCGTGCTGCGGCCGTCGAACCCGACGATGGAAGATCTCGTCTTCGATCCCCTCGACGTCCAGATCTACGGCAAGCTCGTCACGCTGCTCCGCCGGATGTAACCGGCGCGGCTCCCAATCGTCAGCGAATGCCGACGAACGCCCCGAGCAACGCGAGACACGCGTCGAGGGTCGCCCGGTCGACCCGCTCGTCGGGCGTGTGCGCGAGCTCCGGATCGCCGGGCCCGAAGTTGCACGCCGCGATGCCGTGCGCGGCGAACCGGGCGACGTCCGTCCACCCGAGCTTGGGTCGGACGGGGAGGTCGTACACGCCGATCATCTCCGCGATGAGCGGATGGGCGAGGTTCGGCGGCGCGGCCATCGATGCGTTCACGACCTCGACGTGGTCGGCTCCCGCCTCGGTACAGAACTCCACCATCTCCGCAACCGCATTCTCGAGTGAACGCGACGGCGCGTAGCGACGGTTGACCACTACCGCACATCGGTCGGGCACGACGTTGTTCGCGACGCCGCCCTCGATGCGCACCACCTGGAGCGACTCCCGGTAAGCCAGCGAGTCGACGTCGACGGTCGCCGCGTCGAAGCCGGCGCACCGTTCGAGCAACGGTGCGGCCCGGTGAATCGCGTTGGTGCCCATCCAGGGTCGCGCCGAATGCGCCCGCACACCGTCGAAGACGGCGCGCACGTGAATCGTTCCCTGGCAACCGGCCTCCACCCACCCGCCGGTCGGCTCGAGCATGATCGCCAGGTCGCCCTGCACGAGATCCGGCGCCTCGGCGAACAAGCGCCGCAGCCCGTTGTGCTCGTCGGCCACCTCTTCGCCCTCGTACAAGACGAGCGTCACGTCGAAACGCGGCTCGGCATTCGCGAGGTCGTCGGCGAGCGCGAGCAGCACCGCCAGACCACCCTTCATGTCGGCGGTACCGAGGCCGTGCAGCACGTCGCCGGCGCGGCGCGGTGCCTGATTGCCGTTCGCGGGAACCGTGTCGAGATGCCCACCGAGAACGATCCGCCGGTCGAGGCCGAGATCGGTGCGTGCCACGACGTTCGCCCCTATGCGATCGATACGCAACCGGTCGCCACTCTTACGCAGCCGCGCTTCCACAAGGTCGGCGAGCGCCGCCTCCGTACCGCTCACCGACGGGATCGCGCACAGCTCTTCGGTCAGCGCGAGGAGATCGTGGGTCACGAAACGATGCCGTGCTCTCGCAGGATCGCGTTGAGCTTCAGCCGGTCGTGCTGCTCGCCCTCGGCGAGGTAGCGCAACACGAGCGCGCACGGGAGCCCGAAGGTGCCTCCCGCGAACTCCTTCATCCGCGTTCCCTGCACCACGACCGCACGCTCGGGGATCACACCGCGCCCGATCTCTTGACCGGTCTCGGCCTCGATGACCGGGGTCGTCGCGGTCAGGATGAGGCCGGCGCCCAGCTTGGCGCCTCTGCGGACCCGGGCCCCGCCGACGATCATGCAGCGCGATCCGATGAAACAGTCGTCCTCGACCACGACCGGGACCGCTTCCGGGGGTTCGAGCACTCCCCCGATGCCGACGCCACCGGACAGGTGCACGTTCTTGCCGATCTGCGCGCACGACGCGACCGTCGCCCAGGTGTCGACCATCGTCCCGCTGTCGACGTAGGCGCCGATGTTGATGTAGCACGGCATCAGCACGACGCTCGGCGCGAGGTAGGCGCCGAATCGGGCCGACGCGCCGGGAACTACGCGCACGCCCGCTGCTTCGTATCCCCGCTTCAGCGGGAGCTTGTCGACGTACTCGAACGGGCCGGCCTCGATCACGCGCATGTCCTGGACGCGGAACCACATGAGGATCGCGTG
>DASYJT010000043.1:0-3491 GCA_035996165.1 Acidimicrobiia bacterium | reverse complement strand
GCGAGCTCGACCCGGGCCAGCATCTCCGCGCACCGGTGCTTCACGCCCTGGAACTGTCCGATCGGACGGCCGAACTGCACGCGCACCTTGGCGTACTCGGCTGCGGTGTCTACGCACCACTGCGCGATGCCGACGGCTTCGGCCGCGAACAGCGCGGCCGCGAGGAGGCGAACCTGCTCGTCGGTCAGGTTCGCGAGCTGGCGCTCGGGCGCGGCCTGCGCCGCGGTCTTCGCCGCGTCGGCGTCGATGCGCGCCAACCGGCGCGTGAGGTCGACGCTCTTGACTTCGGTGGCGCGTACGGCTGCCGCGTCGAGCGCGTACCACGCGCCGTCGACCGCGCACACGATCACGTCGGCGCCGGCACCACCGGCAACCAGGGTCGCGCCGTCGAGCGCGACGGCCCCCGTGCGCGCACCGGACGCGAGGCCGGGCAACAGCGCGTCGGCGGCGGCACCGCCGTCGGCCTGGAGGAGCGCGGCGACGATCGCGGTGGGAACGTACGGCCCGGGCGCGCACGCCCGGCCGAGCTCCTCGATCACGACCGCTTGCTCGACGAGGCCCACGCCACTGCCGCCGTGCGCCTCGGCGACGTGGAGCCCGATCCAGCCAGGCTCCGCGAGCGCCGCCCAGAACCCGGGCCGCGCCTCGGTCGTTGCGTCCAACGCCTCTCGCACGACGGCGGGCGCGATGCGGTCGTCGACGAAGCGGCGAACCGCGGTGCGCAGGTGCTCGTGCTCTTCCGTGATCCCGATCGGCATCCGTCGATAGTCGCGCGTCACTGACGCTCACGTCAGCTCGCGGCCAAATTGCTACGGAATCGTGGTCGTGGTCGTCGACGGGGCCGGCGTTGGCGAAGGAGGAAGGACATCGAACGAACGGGACTCCGTGTTGACGAGCCGCTTGACGACGGTGAGCGTTTCGTTGTTCCAGGAGCCGTCGCTGCTCGTGACGATCGCGCCTTCACACGTCGTGGGGCCGGGGTCGTTGGTCACGAACACGTACGCGGCGGTGCTGGCGGCGTGCTCGCCCGGATACAAGATGTCCTTCGTCCCGGCCGGCAGTCCCCGGGCGTCCAGCGCGAATTCCACGACCGTGCTCGGACCACCGGCCGGGAGCGGCTGGGTGAGCAGACCGTCCGGGGTCAGGTGGGCCGAGCACACGAGGGCGACTCGCACCGGCGCCGACGGCGACAGATCGATCGGGTACGGAACCATGTTCGTGATGTCCAGATTGAACTGTCGGCTTTGGCCGGGCGGGCACTTGGTGCAGGTGTAGCCCCAGTAGCTGATGTAGCCGAAGAAGTCGCCGAACTCGGCCGGTTGCGGCGGCAGCGCCGTGGTTGTCGTGGTCGAGGCCGGCGTCGTCACCGGAGCCGTCAAGTTGGTGCTCGGGACGGAGGTAACCGTCGTCGAGGTCGATTCGCCAATCGAAGTCGTCGTCGGCTCGAGCGTGACGGTTGTCGTGGATCCGTCGTCGCTCACCGACACGCCGTGCCCGCGGCCGCCCGATGTCGAGGCGAATGCAACGGCCGAGGCGCCGAGCACCAGAGCCGCGCACGCGCTCGCGGCGAACACGCGCCGGATCATCACCAGACGCCGGGCGCGCACCATCACGTTGGCCCATACCACCGAGCCCCGCGGCTCGGCCGCGGCCGTGCGGGTCAGCGCGGCGCGCATGGCGTCGGCGATCGCGTCGTCGTTCGGAATCGGATCGTTCTCGGGTTTCACGGTGTGCCTCCAAGCGTCTGCGCGACGGCCGCGCGCGCGGCATGTAGATGCGACTTGACGGTGCCTTCACTGATGCCCATCGCGGCGGCGACCTCCACGACGGGCAGGTCGCCGTAGTAGAAGAGCGAGACCACGAGACGTTGCTGCGCGGTGAGCCGGGCGACGGCGTCGACCACGTCGTCGTCGGGCGTCTCACCCGCGCGGAAACCCACCGGCGCCCGACTGAGTCGATCGGTCAGCGCGGCCTGCCGCCGCCGCCCGCGAGATCGGTTCCGCGCCTTGTTGATCGCGACCCGCCGCACCCACGCGAGCGGATCGTCGTAGCGCGCCACTCGGCGCCAGTGCACGACCGCCTGCACGAAGGCTTCCTGCACGGCGTCGCTCGCATCCGTGTACCCGGCCGCCACGAGACCGCGGACGAGCTCGTCGGCGTGCCGTTCGAACAGCTGCGCGAGCGTGCCCATCGGTGTGGGCGCCGGCGCAGCATGGGATTCCGCGGGCTCGGGTTCGCCGGCAAGCTGCGTGCAGTCGGGGTCGACCTCACTCCGGGTCACGAGTCACCGCCTCTCATGACACGTACCACCCCGGAACACCTTCGCAGGTTGGGCCCGCTCGGAGATTGTTTCGTTACCTCGAGGCGTCGATGACGGCGGCGAGCTCGGCCGGATGGCCGATCATCACGTTGTGGCCGGTATCGAGATCGACGATGTCGACCGTGACTCCCGGCATCGCCTCCAGCGCCGCGATCGACGCGTCCTGGGCCGCCGGGGGCAACGCCTGATCCTGCTTCAGGCGCACGTAGGTCATCGACAGCTCGGGCGGGATCCCGAGGCGGGTCACCGGCTCGACCATGACCTGCACGACATCACCGCCGACATGGTCGAGCACGAAGCGGGTCTGGGACTCGTCGAGGTCGTTGCAGAACATGTGGACGATCGTGTCCTCGGTGAGTCCACCGGAGACGCGTCCGATGATCTCGGGCGGCATCGCGTCGAGCGCGCTCGCCCCTTCGGGCGGCACGAGGGCGGAGACGAACACGAGCCGGGCGACGCGCTCGGGCGCGCGGCGCGCGACCTCACAGATCGTCAGACCCGCGAGCGAGTGACCGACGAGCACGAAGCGATCGAATCCCGCGCCGTCGGCCGCGACGAGCACCGCGTCGGCGAAGTCGGCGAGGTGGAGAGCATCGATGCCCGCCGGAACGTCGTTGCGCCCGGGTCCGCCGCGCATCGACGTGGGCGGCAGGTCGACCGCGATCGCGGGGCCCGAAAGGTGCGCGAGCATCGGCTCCCAACACCACGCGCCGTGCCCGCCACCGTGGACGAGGACGACCGGCGTCGCTCCCACCGGTCAGACGACCTTCTCGCCGTCGCGCACGACGGAGATCGCCTGGGTGGGGCAACCCTGCGCAGCGAGGATCACCTTGTCGTCCGGCTGCGCGGCGGGGTCGACGACGATCGCGATCCCGTCGTCGTCGAGATCGAACACTCCCGGAGCCCAGAACGAGCAGTTGCCGGAACCCATGCACGCGTCGCGGTTGATCGTGATGTCGAGCGCCATGCCGGGATGCTTACACCCTCAACCGGCGACCTCGCAGAAGCGGCCGTAGCGGTCGGCAACCGCGGTAGCCCACGCGGGGTCGGGGTCGACGACGTGCGATGTGCGCGCCCACCGTTCGCCGCCGCTGAACGCAGATGCTTCCAGTCCCGCAGCTGCGCGGGCGATGAACGCGGCACCCAGCGCGCCGCCCTCGGGAACCGCGCA
>DASYJT010000042.1:0-2688 GCA_035996165.1 Acidimicrobiia bacterium | reverse complement strand
GGTGACCGGTTCGGGGGGAACCGGGGGCACGGTCGTGTCCGTCGTCGGCGGAGCGGTGTCGGGGGGATGTCCTCCGCCACCCGTGTCGGTGTTGCTCGGCGGGTTCTCGGTGTGGTTGGGGGCGGCGGGCTTGGCGACGCTTGTCGATGTCGTGGCGCGACTGTGCTTGTTCTTGGCGGCGCTCGTGCTCCTGGTCGTCGCCACGCCGGCGGCGCGCGGCGGAATCGTCGTGGAGGTCGGCGACGACTTGCCGCCGGTGCCCGACCGTGCCTCGGCGAACGCGTAGGTCGTCGCGGCCTGCGCTTTGGGGGGCGGGGGAGACGCGGCCATGGACGACGCGACTGCGGTGGTCGCGACCATGAGAGTCGCGAAGCTCGGCGCGGCGGCCGATGCGACGCTGGTCGCGCCTTGGATCGACGTGCTCACCGCGGCCGGAACCCGAACCGCACCGCCGATATAGGGAATCTGGGCGAGCGACGCGGCGGGGCCCGCGACCCAACGGAGCTTGCCGAGGGAGACGCACAGGAACGCGCGCACCACTTCCGGCGAGAATTGCTTTCCCGCGCCGTGCGCGAGCTCGCCGCGCGCCGCGCTCGCGGGCATCGCCTTCTTGTACGACCGCACCGCGGTCATGACCTCGTACGCGTCGGCGACGGCGACGATGGCCGCCGACCGGCTGATCTCGTCGCCGCGCAGCTGGCGCGGGTATCCCGCGCCGTTCCACCATTCGTGATGTGAGCCGATCGCATCGGCCCAAGAACCGAGGAACGGCCGCAGTGGCGCGATGAGTTGTTCACCGGCCGCCGGGTGAGTGCGCAGAACGCGCCACTCTTCGTCGTCCGGTGCTCCCTTCTTGTTCAGGATCTCGGCGGGCACGGCGAGCTTGCCGAGATCGTGGAGCAATGCAGCCCACTGCAGCTTCTGGCGTTCGTCCTTCGACAGGTGGAGCTCCTCGCCGATCAGGTCGGCGTAGAGCCGGACGCGCTCCGAGTGTCCTCGGGTGCGGCGATCGTGATCGCCGATCGCGGTGATGAGCTCGACGACCCGCCGGGCCGCTTCACCCGGATCGTGCGGCAAGCCGTGTCGGCGTGTCTCTTCGACCAGTCGTTCCACGCGCCGGCTGCTGCCGGCCTTGAGTGCGGTCCGGAACCGTGACGGCGCGTGGTCGGGAAAGACGAGCGAGAGGCGGTAGAGGGCGGCGAGAGGGAGGAGGCGGCGCGCGGCCCGATCTACGGCGAAGACGACCGCGGTCGACACGACGACGACGAAGAAGATCCGCAGGCCGGTCGCGATCGGCGACGAAGTGCGGGGCAGCCGGCGACTCAGTTCGATCGCGGCGAACGCGCCGAGTGCGACCGGAGCGAGAGCGGCGAATACGCACACGACCCGGGCCCACAACGGCCGAGGCGTCCACGCGTCACCGCGTTCCTGATCGCGCGTCGCGCTGACGGCGTCGCTGGCTGTCCCCCAAAACTTCATTCTGGTGCCTCGGGAACGGCTCGCCCCGGGGTGAGGCGAAATCCCTCGAGGTGACGAAGACCACTTTCACCCACGACGGTCAGCGCTTGCGTCGTGTGACTTCCGTCACCGAATCCAGGCGGGACGAGACCCGTACCGGTGCGAACTACGTAGGCGCCGATCGGCTAGCCGTGGACGGGATTCGGCTCCCGATTGGCGACGCGGCGATCGGGCGCCGGGGCGCCCTGGTCGTCGAGGCGAAGCAGACCCGCATCCAATGCGAAACGAACGAGTTGCGCACGGCTGTGACGGTCGAGCTTTTGGTGAATGTGCGCACGATGCGTCTCGATGGTCCGGAGGCTCGCGCCGAGCAGTTGCGCGATCTCGGCGTTCGTGTGGCCGAGCGCGAGGAGCCGGAGGACATCGGTCTCCTTTGGAGTGAGGCCGCCGACGACGGGTTGCGCGAGCTCCTCCGGCGGACGCGACGCGAACGCGATGCCGATCGACGGCTGAAGGTAGAGGCCACCTCGTGCCACCGTCCGGATGCCCGCAAGGAGATCCGATTTGGCGGCCGATTTCAGTACGTAGCCGTCCGCACCGGCCGCGAGCACCTGCTGCACGGTGGAGAGATCGTCGAGCGCGGTCAGTGCGATGATCGCCGCGCCCTCGAATCGGCTCCGCAGCTCGGCGACGACGTCTTCGCGCGAGGTGTCGGGGAACGTCAGATCGGTGACGACGACGTGCGGCTCGACGTCGAGCGATTGCAGCCCTTTCACGCCGGTCGACTGGGCGACGACCTCCAGGTCGGGTTCCTGGTCGAGCAGCGCTCGCAGGCCCTCGCGAAACATCGTCTGATCGTCGACGAGCGCAAGACGTATGACTTCCTCGGACTGCTCGGTCAAAGTTCTTCGCTCACGCACGGTTTTCTCCCTGCCGCCCGGCACCGGAGATTCAGCAGTATCTCACTCTGCAGTAAGTGTGTGGTCCCGCCCCCGGCGGGGTTTCCCGCATTTCTTCGAAGCCGAACACTCACACAAGGATGGGAGAACCACGTTCCCGGGGATATGCCGATCGACGGCATGTCCGCTGCGGGTCGGGGTTTGACCTACAATGCCCGCAACGGCTGTTCCGTTCATACCGACCAGCCGGGTTTCCAGTCTTCGGTCCGCCCCAAGGCGCTGCCGGAGCTGGAAGGGCTTTCGGGCCCGCACTCTTCGGGGACGCACGTCG
>DASYJT010000041.1:0-6461 GCA_035996165.1 Acidimicrobiia bacterium | reverse complement strand
GATCTCGTCGGGTTCCTCGGCCGGCACACGCCCGAGCGGCCGCGCAATGTCGTGCTCGTGGATCCACCCATCCCAGAGGGCGTGCGCGGGGCAAGCAAACGTATGGAGACGTGTCCGGCGGGCGACTCGGCGACGGTGGCCCAACCGTCGTCGTCGAGCGGTGCGAGCGCGTCGAGGAAACCCGCGTTCGACGCGACGAACTGGTCGAGTATCTCGGGGCCCGAAAGCGCGCGCATCGGTTCGATCAACAACGGTGGATGGGCCGCGGGATCGAAAGCGGCCAGCACACGCGTGGGCGCGGCGGCGAGCCCGGCGCGCACCGAGGCCTCCCAGAACGCGTTCACCCCGACGAGATGAGCGACGACGTCTTGGACGCGCCACCCCGCGCAGCGGCTCGGCGCGCGCCAGTCGTCGTCGCCGAGCTCGGACAGCATCGCTTCCATCCGGAGGCGCTGGCGCGACACGGGGACGGCTTGGTCGTCGGGCCGGCCGTCGATCGAGAGAATCGCGGTGTCGTCGTAGCGGGGTGACAACCTCACCCGGCCGAAGGTATCGGAATCCCGGACGAGACATCCGACCTGATGCACGCAGGCGTGCGGTCGACCCGTGGTGGGTAATCCATGCTCATGTCGAGACATTCGGGTCGGATGCCGTGACGAGTCTCTTGTCCCGTCCCTCGGAGGTCGAATCGCCGGACGCTCCGGCTGAACACGACTCGCTGATCCTGGTGAGCCATCGCGGACCCGTGCGCTTCGAGGGCCGCGGTCCCGGGCAAACCGTCCAACGAAATGGGGGCGGTCTCGTCACGGCCCTCGAGGGGCTGGTGCAAGAGGTCGGGCAAGCGCGTTGGATCTGCGCGCCCGCTTCCGCCGACGACCAGGACGCGGCGCGCGCCGGGCGCTGGGCGGAGTTCGCGACGGGCGCGGCATCCGCCGATGTGTTGATGCTCGATCTCGACGCCGACGCGCACAGTGACTTCTACAACGTGATCGCGAACCCGCTCCTCTGGTTCGTGCAGCACGGGCTCTACGCCGACAAGGCACCGAGCATCGACACCCGCGTGCTGCGCGCGTGGCACCGGGGGTACGTCGAGGTGAATCGCGTCTTCGCGCGAGCGTTGACGCATCCGATGGTCGTCCCGCGCGACGGCATCGTCATGATTCACGACTATCACTTCTACCTGCTGCCCGCGATGATTCGCCCCGCGCGTCCCGACGTCCTGCTGCACCACTTCACCCACATTCCCTGGCCCGCGCCCGCCGCGTGGTCGGTGCTCCCCGCGCCCATGCGCAGCGCGGTGTTCCGTGGGCTGCTGGGAAGCGACATCGTCGGATTCCAGACCCGAGGCGACGCGCGGAACTTCTTGCTCGGTTGCCGGGAGCTCCTGGGTCTGCCGGTCGACTTCCGGCGGTCGTCGGTGGTGTTCGAACGACGAGAGATCACGGTGCGCCACTATCCGATCAGCATCAACGCGACTGCGATCGAAGCCGCCGGATCGACGCCCGCAGTGGAGTCTTTTCGGCGCGAAATCGCACGTGACGTGCCGGGTCAACTCGTCCTGCGCGTCGACCGCGCCGATCCTTCGAAGAACATCGTGCGCGGGTTCGAGGCGTTCGGCCGCATGTTGCGCGCGCACCGCGAATGTCATGGACGGGTGACGTTTCTCGCCCTGCTCCAGCCGACGCGGGGCGATGTTCCCGAGTACGGCGAGTACCTCCGGCAGATCCACGCGGTCGTCGACGACGTGAACCGAGAGTTCTCGACTCCGGAGTGGACGCCGATCGATCTGCGCCTCGTCGACGACCTCGAGCTCGCCTACGCCGCGTACAAGCAGTTCGACGTGCTGATGGTCAACTCCGTCGCCGACGGTATGAACCTGGTTGTCAAGGAAGCACTGGTTCTGAACGAGAACGACGGAGTCGCCGTCCTCTCGGAGCGGGCGGGAGCCTTCGACGAGCTCGCGGGAGTCGTCGTCGACGTCGATCCCGTCGATGTCGACCAACAGGCGCGGGCCCTGCACGAAGCGCTCGTGATGCCGATCGCCGAGCGGCGCCGGAGGCTCCAGTTGGGCGCCGACATCGTCCACCACAACGACATCAACAAGTGGCTCGACAATCAGCTGGCCGACATCGCGAGCGCGAAACGCGTCGCCTCGGCCTCACGGTCGAGTCTCCGCCCGGCGTCATAGCTGCGGCGGGCCGCGTTATCCGGTCGACACCCAGAGACTGTCGAGGTTGATGTACTGGTTCGAGCCCGCGTTCTGATCGAACCAGATCTTCAGCGTGTGCGCGCCCGCCGTGAGGTTCGCGTCGACGGTGACCAGCGACCAGCTGTTCCAGCCGGACGTCGCGGCGAAGTTCTGGTTGGCGACCATCACGGCGCCGTCGAGCTCGAGCTTGCGCTGCGCGTTGCCGTTGCCGGCGCTGTAGCGGAGGGCAAGGCTCGTCGGGCCGCCCGTGGAACTGAACGAGAAGGTGACGTACTGACCCTGCGTCCCCCAGCAGCACACGTACGGGGCGCTGGCGGCGCCTGCCCACCTCGACTCGGTCGCGACATTCCGCGCAGCAGAGTTCGCCGCGATCACGACGCCCTGCGAGACCCTGAGGTTGTCGAGGTTGAGGAACTGTCGTGAGCCCGTGGCCTGATCGAACCACACCTTGAGCGTGTGCACGCCCTGCGTGAGGTTCGCGCTCACCGAGACTGTCGACCAGGTGTCCCAGTTGGGTGTGGCCGCGAAGGTCTGGTTGCCGACCAGTACCGCGCCGTCGACCTCGATCTTGCGTTGCGCGAAACCGTTACCCGCGCCGTAGCGCAGCGCGAGATTCGTCGGTCCGCCGGCCGAAGTGAACGAGAAAGTCACGTACTGGCCCTGCGCGTTCCAGCAACAGACGTACGGGGCGCTCTGCGCGCCGGTAAACCGTGTCTCCGTCGCGAGGTTGGTGGCGGACGAACCGGCTCCGACCACCTGACTCGCGCCGGGCGGAACGGTCGTAGGGACGGTGGTGGGAACCGTTGTGGTGGGAACCGTCGTGACTGTCGTCGCGGTGGTCGCCGTCGTGGGAACGGTCGTTACCGTCGTCGCGGTGGTCGCCGTCGTGGGAACAGTGGTCACGGTGGCGGGCACCGTGGTGGGCGCCGGCGCGGTGGTCGCCGTCGTCGACGGAGGTGTCACGACCGCGTTGGGACCGAAGAGCGTCCTGTACAGCGCCTGCGCGTTCGGGAAGTAGTTGGTCGTGATGCGGTGGTTGCCGTCACTCGCGTCCTCGTTGAAGTACGAGTGGTAGGCAAGGCTGCCACCGCCGCTTGCGGGCAGGCCGACCATCCAGTCGTACATGCCGCGCACGAACGTCGGATTGTCGCCGCCGACCTTCGAGGTGGTCTGCGCGTTGACGCCGCTGAGCCCCCATTCCGGATAGCTCACCTGCTTGCCGTGGGCGATGGCGAAGTCGCGCTGCCAGCGCAGGTTCGTGAGCTCCCACGCCCACGCTGCCGACGGACTCGACCACGATCTCGTCGCCGCGTTCCACGCGACCGGAATGCCCTTGTCGTACACATCCAGGCCAATGATGTCGACGTACCCATCACCCGGATACGCCGCGGTCGCGGTTTGCAGGAAGCTCGGGTCGCCATTCCAATCGAAACGGAACGACGGCGAGACCGAGCGGTAGAGCGTGACGACGTGGCGGAACGCAGTCGCCCAGAGCGCCTCGTTGCCCGTGGAAGACCACGGCATCCACCCACCGTCGAACTCCCAACCCAGACGAATGACGGAGTCGGGGTAGCCGGCGTTCTTCAAGTAGTTGGCGACGACCCGGAACTGCGCGTCGTTCGTGCCGTTCACCGTCGCCTGCAGCGCGTTGCGGACCGTTGCCTTACCGGCGGCCGTCGACGTATCGACGAAGCCGCCGAAGGCCAGCGGGATCGATTCGACGAACCTGACCTGGCCTGCGATCGTCTGGAACGCGCCGTTGTTCACGACCTGGCCCCAGACGCTGCCGGCGAAGTTGTTGATATTGCCGTCGGAGAACTGGACGACGTACTTCGCACTGCGTCCGAGCCAAGTGTTCATCGCCTGGAGTTGAGGCACGCTCGCGTAGCCGGGATAGAAGCCGAGTCCGGAAAGGACGGGAGGACCGGTGCTCGCCTGGTTCTCGAACTTCGACGTCGTCGTGGAGTTAAGGCGTCCGAGCGCGAAGCCGATCAGCGCGGACGCCACTATCGCGAGACTCACGATGAGCGCTGTGCTCCGCTTGAAGTGTCCGTGCATGATGCTCCTAATTCTGGTCGTCACGAAGCGACCGACGCCTCACACAGATCGCGGCGTGTAGTCAGCCGCGTGGCAAGGCGTTGCTCCTGCCACTCACGGTGTCAGGCAAGCGTGATCTAGGCGTGACGATGGGAGTACGCCGAGTCGGCACCCCTGGGTTGCGACGGCCCGACGACTGCGTCGCGACGGGTACCGTGGAAGATTCATGTCTGACCCCTGTGGCGCGGAATGGAGCTGAGCGACATCGGATCAGACGAACGCGAGCTCTACCGGTGGCAGCTCGACGCGCTGGTGAGCTGGTTGCGCTGCGGACGGCGAGGCGTGATCGAGGCCGTCACCGGCTCGGGCAAGACGGATGTTGCGATCGCGGCGGTCTCCGATGCCCTGCAGCGCGGCCGATTCGTCCTCGTCGTCGTTCCCTCCCGGGTGCTGATGGAGCAGTGGCACGGCCGCCTGCAGACGGCGCTGCCCGGGATCCGGATCGGGCGGCTGGGCGACAGCGGGAAGGACACCGCCGACTCGTGCGACATCCTCGTCACGACCCGGCACTCGGCCGCCGCGTACAAGCCCGTACCGCCCGGTAAGCGCGGCGGATTGCTGATCGCCGACGAATGTCACGGGCTCGGCGGCGGCATCCTCCGGCGAGCACTGCTCAAGCAGTACGACGAGCGCCTCGGGCTCACCGCGACCCTCGAACGTTCCGACGACGCGGTCAACGAGCTCCTGCTCCCCTATTTCGGTGGCATCTGCCATCGCTACGGATTCGAGCAGGCCATCGCCGACGGTGTGTGCGCACGGCCGCGCGTCGCCTTCGTCGGCGTCGAGCTCTCGGCCGACGAGCGCGCCGAATACCTCGAGACAGAACAAAAGCTCGTGAACGCGCGGCACCATCTCCGGCTCGTACACGGGATGCCGGTCGAGCCGTTCGGCGACTTCCTCGCCGCGGTCGCGCACCTCGCCGAGCGCGACGCCGGCGCCGACGGCCGCGCCGCTCGGGAATACCTCGATGCGTTCTCGAAGCGACGACAGATCGTTGCCCAGACGATCGGCAAATACGAACTGCTCGGCAGTCTGGCGCCCGCGATCAAGAATGCCGACGGTGCGCTCCTGTTCACCGAGACCGTGCGCGCCGCGAACCACGCGATCAACCGGCTGGATCCGCTCGTTTCGATCGACCTGATCACCGGTTCGACGGCGCGCGGTCAGCGGCGGGAGATCCTCGACGACCTGCGCGTGCGCAGGCTCGACGCGGTCGCCGCGCCGCGTGTGCTCGACGAGGGCATCGACGTTCCCGACGCCAACCTCGGCATCGTGATGAGTGCGAGCCGGACCCGCCGCCAGATGATTCAACGCATGGGCCGCATACTCCGGCGGAAGCGCCCGGGAGTCGCGGCGCGGTTCGTGATCATGTTTGCGAAGGACACGCTGGAGGATCCCGCGTTCCGCATGGAGCGCGACGGGTTCCTCGACGAGATCGAACGCATCTCGGAGGCGACCCGGGTCTTCGACCGAGCCCAATTCGCGGATCTCGACGCATTCCTTGCCGAACCCGGCCCGGAGACCGTTCCCGAACCGGCGCGCCTGCAGCCGTACGAGGCGGCGTTCGAGGCGACCGGGACGGAGCTGGGCCGCGTGCCGACCGACGACGCCGTCGACGCGCTCGCCGAGACGCTCGGGGTCGAGGCGGCGTACGCGTTCGTCAGCTTCGCGCGGCGCGACCAATCGGAGGCGCGGCGCGCGGTCGCCGTCCGCCGGCTGGGCGATCGACTCCCCCAACCTGATCGAACCGCGAAGCCGTACATCGAGCTGGAGCTGACGAACCTCCCGGAGATCGTGAAGCCTCGGGTCAAGCCGAAGCGGATGTCGACCGGTCAGGCCCCGATCGAGATCGCCCGTATCGGCAACGCGTGGCGGATCAGTTGCACCGGCTGCGGCGAGGCGTCACCGCTCGTGCAGTTCCGCTGGCAGGCGCTCGATCAGACCGTCGCCTGCCGCTGCAACTGACGACGCCCTTCCGGAGTCCCCAGCCCTCCCGGGAACCTTCGGGCATCGGGTCGCGTCTGCATGAGCAGGCCCGGACCCACGGCGGCCGGTGCGAGGGGGCTCGTGATGCGATCGAAGAAGTACGGATCCGCGCTGATGATCGCATCGGTCCTGGCGCTCGCCGCCGGCGCCGTTCCCGCGTACGCGACGG
>DASYJT010000040.1:0-3035 GCA_035996165.1 Acidimicrobiia bacterium | reverse complement strand
TGCGTCTTCGACGATCGTGTAGCCGTGCTCTGCGACGCGGTGCACGTGTTGTGCGACGTCAACCTGGGTCTCCATCGCCGGGCAGGCTACTTTCCAGGTCCATGGCCCTGTATGCCCTTGGTGACATCGTCCCGCGCATTGATCCCGACGCCTTCGTGCACCCCGAAGCCACGATCATCGGCAACGTCGTGATCGGCTCCGGCGTCACGGTGTGGCCGCAGGCCGTGTTGCGCGGCGACCAGAGCGGGATCGTCATCGGCGCCCGCACGTCGGTGCAGGACGGTGCGGTGCTGCACTGCACACGCCACCTCGAGACGATCGTCGGCGACGACTGCACGATCGGTCACCTCGCGCACCTCGAAGGCTGTGTCGTGGAGGACGGTTCGCTCGTCGGTACCGGCTCGATCGTTTTGCACCGAGCGATCGTGCGCTCGGGCGCGCTCGTCGGCGCGGGCGCGGTGGTGCCGAACGGCATGGAGGTCCCGAGTGGTGCGATGGCCCTCGGCGTCCCGGCGCAGATCCGCGAGGGCGCGGTGAAGCCCGACCAGGTCACGTTCCCCGCGCAGGAGTATGTGCGCAACTGCGCGCGCTACCGCGCCGAGCTCCGCCGCATCGATTGAGACAGGGCGCAGCCGGTCGTAACCTTCGGCCATGAACCTCATCGCGGACGACGTGATCTCCCGGTGCCGGACCGCGCTCGGCGAGCACACGCCGCAGTTGGCGATGCGCGATGTCATCCACGAGCTGGTCGCCGATGCGGCTGCGCTCGACCGAGCGCTCGGACCGGTCGAGGCGGGTGGGATCGCCCCGCTGTACAACGCCGACGACCTGACGATCCTGCGCGTCGCGTGGACGCCGGGCATGGCGTTGAATCCGCACAACCATCTCATGTGGGCCGTGATCGGTATGTACGGCGGGCAGGAGGACAACGCCTTCTACCGCCGCACGGTTGACGGGCTCGAGCCCGCGGGTGGCAAGGAACTGCCCGCGGGCGACGTGCTCGTGCTCGGCGACGACGTGATCCACTCCGTGAAGAACTCGAAGCGCGAGTACGCGGTGGCGCTGCACGTGTACGGCGGCGACTTCTTCGGCGCCGGTCGTTCCGAATGGGACTTCGAGACCTACACCGAGGGGCCGCGCGACTTCGAGCGCACCGGACGGCTGTTCGAAGCGGCGAACGCGCGCTGGCGCGCCGAGGGGTAGCGCGCGGCAGTACAGCTAGACGTTCGCGCCGACGAGGCGACCGATGCCGTAGGTGAGCAGCATCGACACCACCGACAGCGAGACCGCGCGCACCGCGGCCCGGCCGCGCGGCGCACCGCCCAGTTGCGCACCGAGCGCCCCGAGCCCGAACAACGCGACGACGCTCAACGCGGCCGTCATGCCGACGCGCAGGCTCTTGCCCGAGAGCGTGACCGCGAGCACGGGTACGAGCGCCCCGACCACGAACGCGGCCGCCGACGTGAGCGCGGCCTGCATCGGACGGGCGATCGACAGGTCGGAGATGCCGAGCTCGTCGCGAGCATGGGCGCCGATCGCGTCGTGCGCCATGAGCTGGTCGGCGACGAGGCGCGCGAGGCCCGGCTCGACACCGCGCTCTTCGTAGATCTTCGCCAGCTCGTGCATCTCGGCGCGCCGGTTCTCGGCGATGGCCTCGGCCTCGACCTTGAGGTCGGCCTGCTCGGCGTCGCGTTGCGAACTCACCGATATGTACTCGCCGACGGCCATCGACATCGCGCCCGCGACCAGCCCGGCGAGCCCGGCGGTGACGAGGGCCGAGCGCGACGCGTTGGCAGCCGCGACGCCGATGACGAGGCCGGCCACCGACAAGATGCCGTCGTTCGCACCGAGCACCGCCGCCCGCAGCCAGCCGGCCCGATGGCTCTTGTGTTGCTCGGCCACGTGCGCGGAGACGGCCACCCGCGCACGCTATCGCCATCGGGGTCAGGAGCCATTGGGAGCACGTGCGTCGCCAGGACTACCGTGTCGCAGCCGTCATTCGCATTCCGGAGGAATTCATGCCCGAAGCAGTCATCGTCGCCACCGCCCGCACGCCGATCGGCCGTGCGAACAAAGGCTCGCTCATCGAGTGCCGGCCCGACGACCTGTCGGCGCTGATCATCGACGCCGTACTCGCCAAGGTCCCGAGCCTCGATCCCTCGCTCGTGGAAGACGTGATCTGGGGCTGCGGCCAGCCCGCGGGTGAGGCGGGCACGAACGTGGCCCGGGTCGCCGCGCTCCTCGCCGGCGTGGAAGCGCCCGGCGTGACGGTGAACCGTTACTGCTCGTCGTCGTTGCAGACCATCCGCATGGCCGTGCACGCGATCAAGGCGGGCGAGGGCGACGTCTTCATCTCCGGCGGCGTCGAGACCGTCAGCCGTTTCATGAACGGCATGGCCGACGGTGGGCCCGCCAACGAGAAGTTCAACGCTGCTCGTGAGCGCACCAAGCTCCGCTCCGAGGGTGGGCAGCCGTCGTGGATCCCGGGCGGCGGCCTCGGCGACGTCTACATCGCGATGGGCCAGACCGCGGAGAACGTGGCGGAGGCCGAGGGCGTCAGCCGCGAGGACATGGACGAGTTCGGCGCGCGTTCGCAGCAGCTCGCGGTCAAGTTCCAGGAGAACGGCTACTTCGATCGGGAGATCACGCCGGTGAAACTCGCCGACGGCACGGTCGTGTCGAAGGACGACGGGCCGCGCGCGGGCACGACGGTCGAGAAGCTCGCGGCGTTGAAGCCGGTCTTCCGTCCCGACGGCAAGGTCACGGCCGGCAACGCGTGTCCCCTGAACGACGGTGCCGCCGCGGTGGTCGTGATGAGCGACACCAAGGCCAAGGAGCTCGGCATCAAGCCGCTCGCCCGCATCGTTTCCTCGGGCGTGAGCCAGGTAAACCCGGAGATCATGGGACTCGGGCCGATCGAGGCGTGTCGCCAGGCGCTCAAGCGGGCGAACATGACGATCGACCAGATCGACCTGGTCGAGATCAACGAGGCGTTCGCGGCGCAGGTGCTCCCGAGCGCCAAGCACCTCGGCATC
>DASYJT010000039.1:0-3261 GCA_035996165.1 Acidimicrobiia bacterium | reverse complement strand
CTCGTCGAGCCGTGGGAGCTGGGTCCGCGCAAGGCAAAGGAGTTCCTCTTCTGCGCGCAGGAATTCGGCGCGGCCGACGCCGAGCGTTACGGCCTCGTGAACCGCGTCGTCCCCCGCGCCGAGCTCGAGCAGGCCGCGCGCCAGATGGCCGAGCAGGTCGCCCTCGTCCCACCGCTCACCGCGGAGGCCGTGAAGGCGTCGATCAACCACATGGTCGATCTCATGGGCCAGCGGGAGTCGTGGCGCTACCACTTCATGCTCCACCAGTTCGTGTCGAACACGCCCACCGCGCTCGCCAAGGTGGAGGCGCGCAAAGCCGGCGGGATGGACGCGGTGAAGAAGGAACAGGGACGTTCGTGAGCGGTCCGCTCGAGGGCCTGCGCGTCCTCGACTTGGGCACGCGCATCGCTGCACCGTTCTGCGCCGGACTGCTCGGCGAGCAGGGTGCCGAAGTGATCAAGATCGAGCAGCCGCGCGGCGGCGACTTCATGCGCGAGATCGGGCCGTTCGTCGACGGCTATTCGCTCTTCTGGGCGGTGGAGGGCCGCGGCCGCAAGAGCGTGACCCTCGACCTGCGCACGCCGGAAGGCCAGGACCTGTTCCGTCGGCTCGCGGCCACCGCCGACGTCGTGGTCGAGAACTTCCGGCCGGGCACGCTCGAGCAGTGGGACATCGGGCCCGAGCGACTCGCCGAACGTCTCGTCACCGTGCGCATCTCGATGTTCGGCCAGGACGGTCCGTACTCCGCCCGGCCCGGGCTCGATCGGGTCGGTATCGGTTACGGCGGTCTCCTGAATCTCACCGGATATCCCGATCGGCCGCCCGTGCGCGTCGGCGTCACGATCTCCGATTACCTCACGGGCGTCTTCGCCGCGCAGGCCGCGGTCGCGGCGTTGTACGCGCGCGACGCGCGCGACGGCGGCGGCGCGGTGATCGACGCCGCGCTGTACGGCTCTGTACTGCGCATCCTCGAATGGACGCTGCCCGCGTACGACCGCCTCGGCACGATCCGCAGCCGCGAAGGCAACCGGCTCGCCAACTCGGCGCCGCTCGACAACTACCCGACGCGCGACGGGAAGTACGTGTGCATCGTCGCGGGCTCCGACGCGAACTTCGGGCGCCTGTGCAAGGCGATGGACCGCCTCGATCTGCTCGACGACCCGCGCTTCGAAAAGTTGCCCGACCGGGCCGCGCACGGCGACACCATCAACGGCATCGTGGCCGACTGGACGCGGATGCTCGACGCGCGCGCCGTCGAAGATCGCTGCGTCGCCCACGACGTACCGGTCGCGACCGCGTACACCGCGGCCGACATCTTCGCCGACCCGCACTTCGACGCGCGCCACGACCTCGTCACGGTCGACGACCCCGTCATCGGACCGGTGCGCCAGCAAGCTCCCTATCCGCGGCGAGTCGGTGAGACGCCGACCCCACCGGCCGGCGCACCGCGTCTGGGCGAGCACACCGACGAGGTGCTGTCGACGTTGCTCGCGATGTCGGCCGCCGATGTCGCCGCGCTGCGCGAGAAGGGAATCGTGTGACTCCGCGCGCGATCGCCGACGGAATGTTCGAGACCACAACCGACGGCTCGATCGCGTTGATCGGCGGCTACTCGCCCACCAGCGCCAAGTACCACTTCCCGCTGCTCGACACGTGCCCGTATTCGGGGGCCACCGACGTACAACGCGTGTTGCTCTCTCGCGACGCGACGCTGTGGGCCTGGACCGCGGTCACTGCCGCGCCGCCCGGTTACACGGGTCCGGTGCCGTACGGCTTCGGCGTCGTCGAGCTCGTGCGCGAGCAGCTACGCATCATCACGCGGTTGCGGGAGGCCGACCCGACCCGGCTCGAGTTCGGGCAACCGATGACCCTCGTCGCCGACGAGCTTCCCGATGGCGAAGTTCCGCACGGAGTACTGACGTGGGCATTCGCATAACGGGCACGGGCCTCCATCCGTTCGGGCGGTTCGAAGGCACGACGCCGACCGACATGGGCGTCCACGCAGTGCGCGCCGCGCTCGCGGAAGCCGGCAACCCAGAGTTCCAGGCGGCGTTCTGCGCAACCGCCTACGGCGGGGTCGCGTCCGGGCACAAGGTGTTGGGCGCGCTTGCGCTCACCGGCGTACCGATCGTCGATGTCGAGGCGGGCTGCGCGAGCGGAGGCGCCGCGCTGCAACTCGCCGCGGGCGCGATCCGGGCCGGCCAGTACGACTGCGCGCTCGTGTTCGGGATCGAGAAGATGCCGAAGGGCATCATCCGCTCCTCGTTCTTCGAACCCTGGCGCGAGGAGGCCGGACTCGCGGCGACGCCCGCCTACTTCGCACTGCGCGCGCAGCGCCTGTTGCGCGAGGCCGGCCTCACCAAGGAACACCTCGCGGAAGTCGTGGTGAAGAACCGCCGCAACGGCGTGCACAACCCGAACGCGATGTTCCGCAAAGAGGTCACCGTCGACGAGGTCCTCGCGTCGCGGGTGGTCTGCGAACCGCTGCACCTGTGGATGCTGTGCTCGCCCAACGAAGGTGCAGCCGCGCTCGTTCTGCAGCGGGGCGAGGGCGGCGTGCAGCTCGCCTCTGCTCGGTTGCGCTCCCATCTCCCGGGCAGCGTGCTCGGCGAAGCCACCCCGCTCTCGGGCATCGACGACCGCGACATCACGCCGCCCTCGACGCTCGCGGCACGCGACGCGTACGCGGAGGCCGGCATCGGGCCCGACGACCTCGACGTCGTCGAGTGCCAGGACACCGATGCCGCCCGAGAGCTGCTCGCGTACCAGGAGCTCGACCTGTGCGCACCCGGCGATCAGGCCAAGCTGCTCGCGCAGCCGACCGTGGTCGTGAACCCCAGCGGCGGTCTCTTGTCGAAGGGGGAGCCGCTCGGTGCCTCCGCGGTCGCCCAGGTCGTCGAGCTCGTACACCAGCTGCGCGGCGAGGCCGGACCGCGTCAGGTCGACAACGCGCGCGTCGGCCTTGCGCATACCGTCGGACGCGGCGCCAACGCCGCGTGCGTCATCGTCACGCGCTGACTGATCGTCAGGCCGTTAGGTCGTCAGGTTGTCAGCGGGCGCGGAGGAACCAACCGCGCGGATCCCAGTGGCGTAGCGCGCTCACCTCGGCCGCGGTGGGGGGTTCCAGAACGGGGAGCACACCGGCCGGTGTTTCCAAGGCCCATGCGCAGAGCGCGCGCACTTCGTCGAACTCGACGCCGGGCGCGAGCGCGCTGACCTGCAGCACGCCGGCGCGCTTCTCGAAGCGGGCGAGGTCGGTGA
>DASYJT010000038.1:0-17622 GCA_035996165.1 Acidimicrobiia bacterium | reverse complement strand
TACTGACGCCGGCCAGCTGTACGACGACCTGCGCCAGTTCATGCCGCCCGACTCGGTGGTGTTGTTCCCGGCGTGGGAGACCTTGCCGTTCGAGCGGATCAGCCCCAGCGTCGAGACGATGGGTCGGCGGATGGATGTCCTGTGGCGACTGCGCGGCGAGCAGGCACCGCGGATCATCGTGGCCGGCGTACGGGCGCTGCTCCAGCGGCTCAGCGCGGAAGCCATCAACGTCGACCCGATCCGGGTACGACCCAACGATGTCATCGATCCCGACGCCCTGCTCGACACGCTGATCGGATTCGGCTACCGCCGCGAGGATCTTGTCGAACACCGCGGCGAGGTCGCCAGACGCGGTGCGATCATCGACGTCTTCCCCTCCACTGCCGACGCCCCGGTGCGCATCGACCTGTGGGGCGACGAGGTCGACCGGCTCACCGCGTTCTCCGTCACCGACCAGCGCGCGACCACCGAGGTCGCCGAGGTCGTGGTGCACGGCTGCCGCGAGCTCATCGCCGACGACGCCGAGCGCGCTCGCGCCGCGGCGCTCGTCGCGTCGGAGCCGTGGGGCCGCGAGCAGTGGGAGAAGCTCGCCGACGGGCTCACGTTCGACGGCATGGAGTCGTGGCTGCCGTGGCTCACCTCCGAAGAACATCTGCTGCCCGACCTTCTGCCCGCGTCCGCGCTCGTCGCGATCATCGAACCCCGCCGGCTCCGCGACCGCGCCCAAGAGCTGCTCGACGAAGAGGCGGCGCTCGCGCAGGCACTCGCGATCACGTGGGGGAAGCCGGTCGACGAGGCCGACACGCCCCGCCTGTCGCTCCCCTTCGAGCGGCTCCTCGCGCACACGAAGGCGCAGCCGGTGCCGGTGCTCGCAGTTCCCGATTCGCCCGACACGCCGGTGCTCGCGGCCGGCGCGTTCGATCCCGTCGTCGGCGACGCCGACGCGCTGGCGCAACGACTCAACGGACTCAAACGCGACGGTTTCAAGGTCTTCATCGCGGCCGAGGGAACCGGCAGCGCGGATCGCATCGAGCAGATCCTCTCCGACGAAGGCGTCGCCGTCGATCGGATCAGCGAGATTCCCGACCGCGGCGCGATGCTGCGCGCGCCCGGCATCCACATCGTCGTCGCGCCGATCGATCGCGGCGCGGTGCTACCTGCCCAGCAACTCGCGATCGTCGCCGAGGCCGACCTCACCGGGCGCCGGCGCGTGCACCGCCGGGCGCGCGGCGCGCGCAAGGGCGTCGACCACTACGAAGGCCTGACGGTCGGCGACTTCGTCGTGCACCGGGTGCACGGTGTCGGGCGTTACCACGGCATGGAGACGAAGGAGATGTTCGGCGTCACGCGCGACCGGCTCGTCGTCGAATTCAAAGGTGGCGACCGGGTCTACGTCGACTCCGAGGACATCGGACTCATTCGCAAATACACCGGCGGCGAGGAGCCGAAGCTCTCGAAGATGGGTGGTGCCGACTGGGACAAGGCGCGGGCGCGTGTGCGCAAGGCCGTGCGCGACATCGCGGGCGAGCTCGTGGTGCTCTACCGGCGCCGGCTCGCGACCGAAGGCCACGTGTTCGGACCGGACACGCCGTTCCAACACCAGATCGAAGAGTCGTTCCCGTACGAGGAAACGCCCGACCAGGCCAAGGCGATCGTCGAGACCAAGGCCGACATGGAACGCGCGGTGCCGATGGACCGGCTCATCTGCGGCGACGTCGGCTACGGCAAGACCGAGGTCGCGTTGCGCGCGGCGGCCAAGGCGGTGTTCGACGGCAAGCAGGTCGCGATCCTGGTGCCCACCACTTTGCTCGCGAGCCAGCACGGTCAGACCTTCCGCGAGCGGTTCGCCAACTATCCCGTGCGCGTCGAGGTGTTGTCGCGGTTCTTGACGGCCAAGGAACAGACCGACGTGGTGAAAGGCCTGCGCGACGGCACCGTCGACATCGTGATCGGCACGCACCGCTTGCTCGGGAGCGACATCACGTTCAAGGACGTCTGCCTGCTCGTCGTCGACGAGGAACAGCGCTTCGGCGTGCAGCACAAGGAACGGATCAAGGAGTGGCGGACGAACGTCGACGTGCTGACGCTCACGGCAACCCCGATTCCGCGCACGCTCGAGATGTCGCTCACCGGCATTCGCGATCTTTCGCTCGTCAACACGCCCCCCGAGGATCGCCAGCCGATCCTCACGTATGTCGGAGAACACGACGAACGCGCGGTCTCGGAGGCCATCCGCCGCGAGATGTTGCGCGAGGGTCAGGTGTTGTACGTCCACAACCGCGTACACGACATCGCCCACATCGCCGACGACGTACGGCGCCTCGTTCCGGAGGCACGCGTCGCGATCGCTCACGGACAGCTCGACGAGAACCGCCTCGAACGTGTCGTGCAGGAGTTCTGGGACCACGAGTACGACGTGTTGGTTTGCACCACCATCGTCGAGAGCGGGCTCGACATGCCGACCGTGAACACGCTCGTCGTCGACCGCGCCGACATGCTCGGCCTGTCGCAGCTGTACCAGCTGCGCGGACGCGTCGGTCGGCGCGGGCAGCGGGCGTACGCCTACCTGTTGTATCCACCCGATCGGTCGCTGAGCGAGCAGGCCTACGAACGGTTGAAGACCATCGGTGAGTTCACCGACCTCGGATCGGGATTCAAGATCGCGATGCGCGACCTCGAGATTCGCGGCGCCGGCAACCTGCTCGGCGCCGAGCAATCGGGCCATATCGCGGCGGTCGGATTCGATCTCTACGTCGAGATGGTGACCGAGGCGGTCGGCGAGTTGACCGGCGAGATCCGCGAGCTCCCCGCCGAGGTGCAGATCGACCTTCCCGTCACCGCGCACCTCCCGGCCGGCTACATCGCGCGCGACGACGTCCGCATGGAGGCGTATCGGCGGCTCGCGGCGGTCACGACCCCGACCGACGTCGACGACGTGCGCGCCGAATGGGAAGACCGTTACGGCCCGCCGCCGCCGCCCGCAGCCGCGCTGCTCGACGTGGCCCAGCTACGGGCCGCATCCCTGCGGCTCGGCATTCGGGCCGTATCCGTGCAGAAAGGTCGCGCCCGCCTCGACGGCTGGCACTTGCTGAAGTCACAGGAGGTGCGACTCTCACGGATGGTCGGCCAGGCGCAGATTCTTCCCGATGCCGTCGTCGTGCCGGTCACTGCCACCGGCGACATCTCGATCGCTCAGGCATTGCTCAGGTTGCTCGACACGATCAGCCCCGCACCCGCCGACCCGCAGACCGTGTCCGCGCATACGGCCCAACTACCATCCGCCGGATGATTGCTCGCCCGTTTCGTCGCGTCGCGCTCCCGCTCGTCATCGGAGTCGTCGCGCTCGGTCTCGCCGGCTGTTCGAACAACTCCTCGGACGCGGCCACGATCACGTACCACGACGTCAGCGGCGACCACGTCCTGCACATCAGTCGTACCGGCTTCAAGAACGAGCTCGGCCAACTCGTCGCGAGCGCACAGTTCCAGACGTTCTTGAAGGCCAACAAGATCGCGGTCAGCGGCGACCAGAAGGGAACGACGGGCAGCAACCTCTCGGCGATCTGGCTCAGGATCAACGTCGAGCAGAGCGCATGGGATGCCGAGTTCCGCGCGCTGCGGCTCAAGATCTCGAACGCCGCAACCGATCGTTCCGCCGCCGAGGAGGCCGCCGGTCGGTTCTTCGCATTGTCGAGCGAGCTCACCCAGGACGCGCAGGGCAACGTGACCTTCAAGAAGCCGGGCGCGGTGTACGCGTCGTTGCCGAAGTCGCTGCAGAACGCGTTGGTGGATCGTCAGCTCCGGATCGCAGCCGTGGCGTCGTACTACTCGCAAACCACGCCGGCCAAGGAACAGGCCCTGTACGACCAGTTCTCGGGTCAGATCTGCCCGTCCGGGAAAATCGTGTCGCAGATCCTCGTGAAGACGGCCGCGGCCGCGGCCACGGTCGAGGGCCAGTTGCGCGGCGGTGCGTCGTTCGCCTCGGTCGCGCGCACGAAGTCGATCGACCCGTCCGGGAAGACGGGCGGAAGTCTCGGGTGCCTGCGCAGGAACGTGTACGTCAAGGAGTTCGAGCGCGCGTCGTACGCCGCCCAGTTCGCCAAGCCGACCCAACCGGTGAAGTCGAAGTTCGGCTACCACGTGATCCTCGTCACCCGACCCGTCTACGCCGACTTCCGCGCCAGCATCTCGCAGGCCTTGCAGCAGAGCCCGCTGGTCGTGCACGACCTCCAGCTCGAGGCCATGCACGTCAAGATCAGCCCGGAGTTCGGCACCGGTGCGCTCGGGGTCGATTCGCAGTCGGGCGCGTTGCACTTCCAGGTGACGCCGCCCACCGCACCCGCGGTCCGTAACCAGCGCGAGAAGCCGGCCACGGTGAGCTCGTCCACCACCACTACAACCGTTCCCGCGGGCGGGTGAGCCGGCCCCGCGTGGTCGTGGTCGGCCTCGGTCCGGCCGGCGTCGATCTGCTGTTGCCCGCGGCGCGCGCCGCGCTGGAACGCATCGCCGTGCGGTACGTGCGCACCGCGCGCCATCCGGCCGTCGACGATCTCGCGCGCGAGGGCATCGCGCTCGAGCCGCTCGATCTGTTGTACGACACGGGCGACGATCTCGACACGGTGTACGCCGCGATCGCGGCGCGGGTCGTCGCGGCTGCGCAGGAGCACGGCGAGGTCGCGTACGCGGTGCCGGGGAGTCCGTCGGTCGCGGAGCGAACGGTCGTGTTGTTGCGGGGCGCGGGCATCGACATCGACATCGTGCCGGGTCTCTCGTTCGCCGACCTCGCGTGGAACCGACTCGGCATCGACCCGATGACGGGTGCGCGCGTTGTCGACGCCCGCACGTTCGCGATCGACTCCGCCGACTTCGCCGGGCCGATGCTCCTGGCGCAGTGCGACACCCGCTTCGTGCTTTCCGACGTGAAGCTCGCGCTGCTCGAGGTGCTGGCGCCCGAGCACGAGGTCATCGTGTTGCAGGGTCTCGGACTCCCCGACGAGCGGCTCGTTCCGGTCGCGCTCGCCGAGCTCGACCAGGCGGTCGAGCCCGACCATCTCACCTCGGTATTCGTCGACACCGGCGATGTGTCGGTCGCGGGCGAGCTCGCGCGCCTGCTGGCGCTGACCGAGCGGCTGCGCGGGCCGGGTGGCTGCCCGTGGGACGCGGCGCAGACCCATCACTCGCTGCGCCGCCACGTGCTCGAGGAGGCCTACGAGGTCGCGGCCGCGATCGACGAGCTGCCGCCCGAAGCTCCCGGCGGCGAGATCCGCGCCGGCGCGTACGACGCGCTCGAAGACGAGCTCGGCGACCTGCTGTTCCAGGTGATGATCCACTCCGTGCTCGCGTCGGAAGCGGGCGCGTTCACGATCGCCGACGTCGCGCGCGGTGTCCACGCCAAGCTCGTGCGCCGTCATCCGCACGTGTTCGGCCAGGTCGTCGCCGACACTCCCGACCAGGTCGTGACCAACTGGGAGCAGATCAAGAAGGGCGAGAAGGATCACGCCTCGCTGGTCGAGGGGATCACGCCCGGGCTGCCGGCGCTGATCTACGTGCAGAAGCTGCTGCGCAAAGCGGCGTCGGTTGGGCTCGACCCGGATGTGAGCGAGGATCCCGCCGTCGGTGACGAGGCGGCGCTCGGCGATGCCCTCGCCGCGCTCGTGGTGGCGGGTTCCCGCCTCGGGATCGACGGCGAGTCGGCCCTCGCGGCGTGGGCCGGTCGGTTCAAAGCGCGGTTCACCCGCATGGAAGATCTCGCGCTCGCCGACCACGTCGACCTCGCCGCGGCCGGCCCGCAAATCGTCCGGGCGCTCTGGGATCGCGCCGCGCCGGCCGAGCAGGTCCCCGGGAACTGAAGGCCGAGCGACGAGAATGGGTGCGTGGCAGTTGTCGCGGTCCTTGCCGTCTTTCTCCTCGTGGTCCTGTTGTGGCTGATCGCCTCCGGCGTACGCGTCGTGCAGGAGTACGAGCGCGGGGTGTTGTTCGTGTTCGGCCGGTGCCGCGGTGCGCGCGGGCCCGGCATCTTCGTCGTCCCGCCCTTCATCAGCCGGATCATCCGCGTCAACCTGCAGACCCAGGCGGTTCCGGTCGCGTCGCAACAAGTCATCACGAAGGACAACGTCACGGTTGCAGTCGACGCGGTCGCGTACTTCCGGGTGAAGGATCCGGTGGCGTCGGTCATCAAGATCCAGAACTGGTTCAACGCGGCGCAGCTCGTCGCGCAAACCTCGTTGCGCTCGATCATCGGTCGCCACGAGCTCGACCAGCTGCTGGGCGAGCGCGACCGGATCAACCAGGAGTTGAAGGTCGCGCTCGATCAACAGACCGAGTCGTGGGGTGTGGAAGTCGAGTTGGTGGAGATCCGCGACGTCGGACTCCCGGAACAGATGCAACGGGCGATGGCGCGCCAGGCCGAAGCCGAGCGCGAGCGCCGGGCCAAGATCATCGCGGCCGAGGGCGAGATGCAGGCGTCGGAGAAGCTCGGGCAGGCGGCCGCGATGATGGCCATGAGCCCGGGCGCGATGCAGTTGCGAACGCTGCAGACGATGGCCGAGATCTCGGTCGAGCGGAACTCGACGATCATCTTCCCGATACCGATCGAGCTGCTCGACGTGTTCCGTTCGGTTGCGGGCACTGTGCCGCTCCAGCCGCCGCCGACGACCGGCTGAGGTTTCCGGGTCACGCCCAGTGGCACCGAACGTGCGTTCGCTGCCACTGCGAGCGCGAGAGCGTATACATTCGCAACATTGGCCCCAGGAGTTTTCGTGAGCATCATTGACGACGTCGCCGGCCGGGAGATCCTCGATTCCCGCGGCAACCCGACCGTCGAGGTCGAGGTGGAACTGGTCTCGGGCGCCCGGGGCCGAGCGGCCGTCCCGAGCGGCGCGAGCACCGGCGCGCACGAGGCCGTGGAGCTGCGCGACGGCGGTGACCGTTTCGGCGGCAAGGGAGTCGCGAGCGCCGTCGGCCACGTGACCGGCGAGATCCGCGACACGGTCGTCGGGCTCGACGCGGCCGACCAGCGTGCGCTCGACGCCTCGCTGTTCGCGCTCGACGGCACCGACAACTGCAGCCGGCTCGGCGCGAACGCGATCCTCGGTGTCTCGCTCGCGGCGGCCAAGGCCGTCGCCGAGGAGTGCGGCTTGCCGTTGTACCGCTACGTCGGTGGGGCCAACGCCCACGTGTTGCCGGTGCCGCAGATGAACGTCCTGAACGGCGGCGCCCACGCCGACAGCAACGTCGACATCCAGGAGTTCATGCTCCTTCCCGTCGGCGCGGTGAGCTTTTCCGAGGCATTGCGCTGGGGCACCGAGACGTATCACGCGCTGCGCGGGCTCCTGCGCGACCGCGGCCTGTCGACCGGCCTCGGCGACGAGGGTGGTTTCGCACCCGACCTTCCGTCGAACGAAGAGGCGCTGAAGCTCCTGCTCGCGGCGATCGAGAAGGCCGGCTACGAGCCCGGTTCGGAGATCGCGCTCGGCCTCGACGTCGCGGCGTCGGAGGTCTTCGACTCCGGCACCTACTCGTTCACGGGCGAGAAGCGCACCTTCACGAGCGCGGAGTTTGCCGACTACCTCGCCGACCTCTGCTCGCGCTACCCGATCGTCTCGATCGAGGACGGCATGTCGGAGGACGACTGGGACGGTTGGGCCGAGCTGACCCGGCGCCTGGGTGGAGAGGTTCAGCTGGTGGGCGACGACGTCTTCGTCACCAACTCGGACCGGCTCGGGCGTGGCATCGACACGGGCGTCGCGAACTCGATTCTCATCAAGGTCAACCAGATCGGCTCGCTCACGGCGACGCTCGACACGATGCAGCTCGCGGCGCGGGCCGCCTACACGAGCGTGATGTCGCACCGCAGCGGCGAGACCGAGGACGCCACCATCGCCGATCTCGCGGTCGCCACGAACTGCGGTCAGATCAAGGCCGGCGCGCCCGCGCGCAGCGACCGGGTCGCCAAGTACAACCAGTTGCTCCGGATCGAGGAGCACCTCGGCGACGCGGCCGAGTACCTCGGCCACCGGGCGCTCAAAGGCAAGGCGCGCGGATGACACGCGGCGCCCGCGCCCGGCTCGCGCTCGCCGCGCTCGCGCTGGTCGCGATCCTCTTCGTGTTCGTGTTCCCGACGCGTTCGTACCTGGCGCAACGCCGGCAGGTCTCGGCCGCCCAGCACGACGTCGACCTGCTCAAGCAGCAGAACGACAAGCTGCAGGCGCAGGCGACCCGTCTGCAGACCCCCGCCGAGATCGAGCGCATGGCCCGCGAGCAGTTCCATCGGGTGTTCCCCGGTGAGCAGGTGTACGACGTCGTCCCGAGCGGGTCGACGCCGCCCGGAACGAGCAGCACGACGCTTCCGTAAACTCCGGGCGTGTCGACCACCGATGCGCCCCTCGGCGGACCCCAGCGCATCCACGACGTAGAGGTGCTCACGCAGTTGCTCGGTCGCGAGCCGCGCGCCGGGTTCGAGGTCGTCGTGCGCAACGCGCAGGGCGATCCGGTGGTGATCCGCAACGCGCCGTTGCTCGACGACGGAACGCCGATGCCGACGCGCTACTGGCTCGTCGATCCCGGGCTCTCGTTGCGAGTGGCGCGCCTCGAGTCGGCGGGTGGGGTGCGAGCGGCCGAGGCGGCGGTCGTGCCGTCCGAGCTGGGCTCCGCGCACGAGCGTTACGCACGAGAGCGCGACGCCGCGCTCTCGCCCGACCACGTGGGACCCCGCCCGAGCGGTGGGGTCGGAGGCACGGGCCGCGGCGTCAAGTGCCTGCACGCCCACCTTGCGTACCACCTCGCGGGGGGCGACGATCCGGTGGGTCGTTGGGTGGAGGAGAACCTGCAATGACGCGCGTCGCGGCCGTCGACATGGGCACCAACTCGACGCGACTGTTGGTTGCCGACGTCGACGGCCGCGGCCGCGACGCCAAGCTCGTCACCATCGAGCGCCGCACCCAGATCACCCGACTGGGCCAAGGCGTCGACCGTGAACGAACCCTGCATCCCGACGCGATCGAACGCACGCTCGCGGCATTGCGCGAATACCGCGGCGTCATCGACGAGCTCGGCGCGGAACGCGTGCGCGCCACGGCCACGAGCGCGGCGCGCGACGCAAGCAACCGCGACGAGCTGTTCGATCCGGTCGAACGCGTCCTGGGGACGCGGCCGGAGCTGCTCGCCGGTGAAGCCGAAGCGCGGCTCGAGTTCATCGGCGCGACCGCGAATCTCTCGGAGCCGAGCCCGTTTCTCGTCCTGGACGTCGGTGGTGGGTCGACCGAGCTCATCGTCGGCACCGACGAGCCCGAAGGCCTGTGTTCGATCGACATCGGTTGCGTCCGGTTGACCGAGCAGTTCCTCCATTCCGATCCGCCCACCGCGGAGGAGTTGAGTCAGGCGGTGTCGGTCGTGCGCGACCAACTCGCAGACGTGGCCCGGACGATGCCGCGGTCGTGGGACGCGCCCACGCTCGTCGGCACGGCGGGCACGGTCTGGACGCTCGCAGCGGTCGAGCTCGGTGTGGATGCCGCAAGGAGTGACCTCATCGATCACTTCGTGCTGACGCGAGGCGCAGCCGAAGAGGTCTTCCGGACGCTCGCGACGGAGCCGGTCGAGCAGCGTCGCCACAATCCGGGCTTAGAACCGGGGCGGGTCGACGTCATCGTCGGCGGCGCGATCGTCGTCGTCAGCGTCATGCGCCACTGGGGTTTCGACTCGCTCCTCGTCTCCGAGGCCGACATCCTCGACGGCCTCGCGCGCGACACCGCCAAGAGCGACACTGCCAATAGCGACACTGGCAATAGCTGACCGATCACTCAGAAATCGCCCGGCGAAACGCCCGAAGAGCCGCGCTTTACTTGGCGCACCATTTGCCGAGATAAAGGTGTGGACGTTCAGCTCTTCGGCGAGGCATTGACGAAGCTCAGCTTCGACGACGTCCGCTCGATCGCGGTCGACATCCACGCCGCGTGTGTCTCGACGGCCGACGAGATCGCGAATACCCGAGCCATGCTCATCATCGAGCAGACGCTCCGGCGCACGCACCGACTGCACGACGCGGCAACCGCTTCGCTCGCGGCCGCGACGAAGGTGCAGGCGATCGCGCGGCACGCGCAGATCGAGCTACCCGACGACGACGTCACGTACGTCGCCCGCGCCGCCGCCCAACTCGCGCGCGGCATGGTGGTCGGCGACCACCCCGGCGTCGACGACGCGCTGCACGTACTCGGCAAGGGCTGGCACCGCCTTCCGTGCCTCGCCGAATTCCAGGCGGCCTGATCCCGTAACTAGTCTCGGGAAATGGTTCACGCTGATCGGTTGTTGCTCGGGCCCGGTCCCTCGAATCCGTACCCCGAGGTCATGGAAGCGTTCCAGCGTCCGGTACTCGGGCACCTCGACCCCGACTTCCTCGTCGTCCTCGACGAAATCGCGGATCGGTTGCGGCTGCTGTTTCGCACCGACAACGCGTTGACTCTGCCGATCAGTGGCACGGGCTCGGCCGGAATGGAAGCGTGCTTCGTCAACCTCCTCGAGCCGGGCGACACGGCGATCATCGGTGTGAACGGCGTGTTCGGCGAGCGCATGTGCGAGGTCGCGCGCCGGTGCGGCGCCGAGGTCGTGCGCGTCGACGCGCCGTGGGGACGCGCGATCGATCCGCAACAGTTGCTCGACGCGCAGCGCGAGCGCCCGGGTGCGCGTCTGCTCGCGGTCGTGCACGCGGAGACGTCGACCGGCGTCGAGAACGAGATCGCGCCGCTCGCCGCATTGCAACAGACGGACACCTTGCTGTTGGTCGACACGGTCACGTCGCTCGGGGGGATTCCCGTCGACGTCGACGGCTGGGGGATCGACGCGGTCTACTCGGGGACCCAGAAGTGTCTCGGCGTGCCGCCCGGGCTCTCGCCCGTCAGCTTCTCGACCCGGGCGGTGGATCGGGTCCGCGGCCGCGCGCAGCCCGCGCAGTCGTGGTATCTCGACCTCAGCCTGCTCGCCGATTACGTGGGCACCGCACGCCGGTATCACCACACCGCGCCGATCTCGATGTTGTACGCGTTGCACGCGGGCCTCGGCGTGGTGCTGGAGGAAGGGCTCGACGCCGCGCACGCCCGTCATCGTCACGTCGGCGGCCTGCTGCAGGATGCGCTGCCCGAGATGGGATTCCGCGCCTTCGCCACCGAGCGCCCGTTGCCGCAGCTCACGTCGGTGTGGTTGCCCGACGGAGTCGACGACGCCAAGGTCCGCGGCGAGCTCCGGGTGCGCTTCGGCATCGAGGTGGGCGGCGGTCTCGGGGAGCTCGCGGGCAAGGGGTGGCGCATCGGGCTTATGGGGCATTCGGCCCGGGAGCGTTCGGTGACCACGCTGCTCGGGGCTTTGGGCACTCTGCTGTAGGTCGCCCTTGGGTGGCGGCCGGCGCCCGCCGACAAAGACCTCGGTGAGTCGCTACACGCAAGAGCTGCTGACGTTCTCTGCCCAACCGGCGGCGGCCGAGCAGGTATTGCGCATCGTCTCGAATCCGAGGGCGGGCGCGGCCGACGTCGCGCGGGTCGTCGAGACCGACCCCGCGCTCGCGGCGCGTGTGATGCGCCTGGCGAACAGTCCGTTGTACGGATCGCCGCGCCGGGTGTCGAGCACGCGGCACGCAACGGTGATGCTCGGCTTCGACACCGTGCGCGCGCTGGCGGTCAGCGCCGCGTGCAGCCTGCTCGACGGCCGCGTCGAGGTGGGGCCCGACGGTTTCTGGCGGCACGCGATCACGACCGCGTCGGCGGCTTCCGTGATCGCCCGCAAGGTGGGCCTGTCGACCGCGGACGCGTTCTCGGCCGGCCTGTTGCACGACCTGGGCGCGGTGTTGCTGCATCGCCGCGATCCCGAGGCATTCGCCGAGGCCACCCTGTCGCCGACAGTCTCCGATCAGGTGGCGGCCGAGCTCGCCGCGTTCGGCGTCACGCACGCCGACGAAGGCGCGTCCGCGCTCGACGCCTGGGGTTTCCCGGCCCCGTTCGTCGAGGCGATCGCACTCCACCAGCACGGCGTGGAAGAACCGAAGCACGCGCTGGGTCGCGTCCTGCGGGTTGCGGAGGCGGTCGCGCTCGAGCACGCGCCGATGCCCGGCTACCCGACCACACCCGACGTCGATCGGCTCTTGATCGCCATCCGGCTCCGACCCGACGACTTCGACGAGGTCACCCGCGAAGTCGACGGTCAGCTCGAACGCATCGCCGACCTGCTGGGCGTCGAAGCGTGACTCCCCGCGACGAGACTCTCTCGCGACTCGACTCGATCCAGGCCCGGAGCCTGGCCCGGCTGCAGGAGGGCGGGACCGACCGCGCGCTGCTCGTCGAGCTGCTGGAGGCCGCGTGTCTCCTCGAACTCGCGAAGATCGAGACGACGCGCGTCGATCCCGCGAGCTACCTGCAGCATGCGATCGACGTCGTGGCGCAGATGTATCCGGTGCGCGGCGCGGCGGCGACCGTTTCCGTTCCGGGCGGAGAACCGATCGAGGTGCACGCCGGTGAGGTCGGCGCCGGTGATCGGCGCTACCCGCTCGTCGGTGACGGCGTGACCTACGGGGTCTTCGTCGCCGGTGAGCTCAAGACGGATCTCGGCTCGCCGGACGACTTCTTGCAGCAGGTCGCGGCGCAGATCGCGCGAGGGTTCGCGGGCGTCGTGCACTCGGAGCACCTGCGCCGCGAAGCGGCGACCGCCACGGCGGCGCGGGTGGCCTCACAGCTGCCCGACGAGAACATCGTCGAGGGTTTGGAGGAGCTCGCGCTGGCGTTGGCGTCGTTCCCTTCGGTGATCGCGGCCGAGCTCGTCATCGACCACATCGCCGTGGGACCGCCGCTCAAGCTGCGGTCCGGCTATTGGGACTACGACGGCCACCCCCATTCGCTCGACAGCATCACGCTCGACCTCGGCGCGGTCGGAAGACTGACAACTCGCATCCGGTCGGTCGACGAGTCACCGCCCGACGAAGTCGCCGTGCAAAGTGTCATGGAACACCTCGCGTCGTCGCTCGATCGGATCGCGACGACGCAAGCGCTGCGCGAACAAGCGGAGACGGAACCGCTCACCGGCCTCGGCAACCGGCGTCGCCTGCAGCGCGCCCTCGATCAGCACCTCGCCCGCGCGCAGCGCTACGACGAACGCGTCGCGCTCCTGCTGCTCGACCTCGACCGGTTCAAGGCCGTGAACGACGAGCTCGGCCACGAGACGGGAGACGGTGTGATCGTCGCGTGTGCCGAGGCGCTGCGCGAACGCACGCGCGGGTATGACGAGTTGGTGCGGCTCGGCGGCGACGAGTTCGTCGTGGTCGCGCCGGTGCCCGACGTACTCCACGCGCGCCGGATCGCCGAGGACCTGCGAACCCACATCGCGCTCCGGTGCAACGCGCTACTGCCCGCCGACTGGGGACTCAGCGCCGCCATCGGTGTCGCCGTGTTCCCCGACGCTGCCCTCGACCCGGAGTCGTTGCTCCGGGCCGCCGATATCGCGCTCTACCGGGCCAAGGAGCTCGGGCACGAGGGCGTCGTGGTGGCCGAACCCGCGGCGCCGGATATCGCGGCGTCGATTACGCGGACGCCGAGGACGCGTCGGGGACCGACGCCTCGGGGCCGGGAATGAACAATTCCGCCCGGTAGAACCGCAGCTCTTCGATCGATTCCTTGATGTCGTCGAGCGCCCGATGCTGTTCCGACTTGCCCGGCCGCTTCGTGTAGATCTCGGGATACCAGCGCCGGCAGAGCTCCTTCAGCGACGACACGTCGACGCTGCGGTAGTGCAGGTACGTGTCGAGGTCGTGCATGTAGCGGTCGAGGAAGCGGCGGTCGGTGCCGATGCTGTTGCCGCACAGCGGGGCGGTCCCCGCCATCGGCACGTGATGCTTCAAGTACGCCAGCGTGCGTGTCTGCGCGTCGGCGAGCGACACGGCAGAGGCGCTGATCGCCGGGAGGAGTCCCGACTTGGTGTGCATCTTGCGGACGAAGTCGTCCATGCGCGCCATCGTGTCGTCGTCTTGATGGACGACGATGTCGATGCCCTCGTCGAGCAGGGTGAGGTTGGAGTCGGTGACGATGCATGCGATCTCGACGATCGTGTGCTGCTCCACGTCGAGACCGGTCATCTCGAGGTCGAGCCATACCAGTTGGTCGTCGTCGGCTCGAGCGGTCATGAGCGGCACGCTATCCGCCCGCCGACCGGGGGCGTCGCACGGGTTAGATTCGGCGACCGATGGTCGCACCCCCCGTCGTCTGGCGCCCCGATGAGGCATTGCTGCGCGACAGCAACGTGGCGCGGTTCATGGCCGCACACGGCATCACGGATTTCCCGACGCTCGTACGGCGCTCGATCGACGAGCCGGAATGGTTCTGGGACGCAGTGGTCGGGTTCCTCGGGCTGCCGTTCGACACTCCCTACACCGACGTGCTCGACACATCGGCGGGCATCGAGTGGGCGACCTGGTTCGTCGATGGTCGCTGCAACGCGGCGACGATGTGCCTCGAGCGGCTCGACGCCGACGCGCCCGCGGTGATCTGGGAGGGTGAGGACGGGTCGACGCGCGCGGTGAGCGGCGCGGAACTGCGCACGCTTACCGATCGCATCGCGTCGGGACTCGCGGCGCGGGGTGTCGGCGTGGGCGACGCGGTCGGTCTCTTCATGCCGATGGTTCCCGAGACGGTTGCCGCCTTGTTCGCGATCGCGAAGCTCGGCGCGATCTTCCTGCCGATCTTCTCCGGCTACGGCGCCGACGCGGTCGCGATCCGGCTCGACGACGCGCAGGCGGTCGCGGTGGTGACCGCGGAGGGGTTTCGCCGGCGCGGCAAGCTCGTGAAGATGAAGGAGACGGCTGACGCCGCGGTCGCGCAGGTCGGGAGCGTGCACACGGTTTTGGTGGTCGGCCGCGAGCGGGCCGACACGCCGATGCAGGAGGGGCGCGACCTACGTCTCGACGATCTGCCCGACGCGCCATTCGCGGCCCGTTCGGTCGACAGCGAGCATCCGTTGTTCGTGGCGTACACCAGCGGCACCACTGGGCGGCCGAAGGGCGCGGTGCACGTGCATGCCGGGTTCACCGTGAAGGTTGCCGAGGAGGTCGCGTTCCAGACCGATCTCCGTCCCGGTGAGCGGCTGTTCTGGCTCACCGACATTGGTTGGATCATGGGGCCGTGGGAGATCGTCGGAACGCTCGCGGCGGGCGGCACGTTGCTGATGTACGACGGCGCGCCCGACTATCCCGGGCCGGACCGGCTCTGGGCGTTCGTCGAGCGCCACCGCGTCAACATCCTCGGGGTGTCGCCCACGTTGATCCGCGCGCTGATGGCGCACGGCGACGCGCCGGCCCGTGCGCACGACCTCTCGTCGTTGCGCGTGCTGGCCTCGACCGGTGAGCCGTGGAACGAGGCGCCCTGGCGCTGGTACTTCGACGTCGTCGGTGCCGGGCGGTGTCCGGTGGTCAATATCTCGGGCGGCACGGAGGTCGGCGCGTGTTTCCTGTCGCCGCACGTCGTGCAACCGCTGTCGCCGTGCTCGCTCGGCGGGCCGGCGTTGGGTATGGCGATCGACGTGTTCGACGAGAACGGTGCATCGGTGCGGGGTGAGGTCGGCGAGCTCGTGTGCACCAAGCCGTGGCCGGGGATGACCCGGGGTCTTTACGGCGATCCGCAGCGCTACCTCGACACGTACTGGTCGCGGTATCCGGGCGTGTGGTGGCACGGCGACTTCGCCAGCGTGAGCGACGACGGCCAATGGTTCCTGCACGGCCGCTCGGACGACACGATCAAGGTGGCGGGCAAGCGCCTCGGACCGGCGGAGGTCGAGACCGTCGTCGTGTCCCATCGCTCGGTGCTCGAAGCGGCGGCGATTGGGGTTCCCGACGACCTCAAGGGCGAGTCGTTGTGGGTGTTCGTCGTGGTCGGCCCCGGTGTGACGCCCGACGATGTCCTGCGCGACGAGGTGGTCGCGTGCGTGGTCGACGCGCTCGGACCGTCGTTCAAGCCCGCGGCGGTGCGGTTCACGACCGCCCTGCCGAAGACGCGCAGTGCGAAAGTGTTGCGGCGCATGATCCGTTCGGTCGTCAGCGGTAAGCCGCCCGGCGACGTGTCGGGTCTGGAAGATCCGGCGGCGCTCGATGCGATCGCGGCGGCCATGTCGACAACGGTGGGGGAGCGCTCGGCGTGACGGAGCTGTTCGGTTCTCGGGTGATGCTCCGGCCTTTGCGCGGCGACGACTGGGACGCGTGGCGAGAGGTGCGCGTGCGGTGCCGCGATTGGTTGGAGCGATGGGAGCCGCGGCCCGACGTCGGCAGCATCGATCCGGCGATGGATCGCGAAGCGTTTCGCTCGCGGTGCGGCGCGTGGGATCGGCAGCGGCACTTCGACGCCGCGTACGGCTTCGGGTTGTTCCTGCTCGACGGCCGGTTCGCGGGCGAGGTGAGCCTCGGGAGCGTGCAGCGGGGCCCGTTCCAGATGGGATACGTCGGCTACTGGATCGACGAGGCGCTGTCGGGATGTGGGTACGTCCCCGAAGGTGTCGTTTTGATCATGCAGTACGCGTTCGACTCGTTGCAGCTGCATCGGCTCGAAGCGGCGATCGTCCCCCGGAACATGGCGAGCCGGCGGGTGGCCGACAAGCTCGGGCTGCGCGACGAGGGAACCGCGGTGCGTTTCCTGCAGATCCAGGGCGTCTACGAGGACCACATCCGCTTCGCGATGACGGTCGAGGAGTGGCGCGAGCGGGGGCACGAGCTCGTGGCCAAGTTCGTCAATCGCTAGGCGTCATGACCGGAGACCTCGCTAGGTCTTGAACCAGCCCTTGCCGAGCGACCACGCCTGGCGTTCCACCTCGGTTGCGATCGCGGCTTCGAAGTCCGGCTGCCAGGGAGCCTGGCGGAGGGTGGCCTTGACGACGTCGAGGAGTCCGACGGGGGCGCGGGTCGCGCGCGCGGCGAGCGTGCTCGCCGCGCCGAGGAGCTCGTCGTCGGCGTGACACGACCACGCGAGGCCGATCTCGGCGGCGCGCGCGCCGTCGACCGGGACTCCGAACAGGATCATGGCGGCGGCCGCCTGCGGACCGACCGCGCGTTCGAGCATCCAGACGTGGCCGCCGCCCGGATGGAGCCCGATCTTGACGAAGCGGGTGTCGAACCGGGCGGAGGCGGCGGCGAGCCGGACATCGCAAGCGAGGGCCAGGTTCATGCCCGCGCCGACCGCCGGACCGTTGACCGCGGCGATCGTCGGCAGGGGCGAGCGGAGCACGCGGAGAAATCCCTCGTAGATCGACGTGACCGAACGCCGTTCGGCGTCCGACTGGGCGCGGGCGAGCGCGCCGAGACTCGACACGTCGGCGCCCGAGCAGAAGGCGGGGGCCTCACCGGTCACGACGACCGCTGCTGTCTCGGAGTCGGCTTCGAGCTGGTCGAACGTGGCGACGATCTCGTCGACCATCTGGGCGGTCATCGCGTTCCGACGTTCCACGTCGACGAGCGTCACCACCGCGACACCCGCCTCCGACTCCACCCGCACGTGTTCCATCGACCAAACCTACGCGCTCACACCCACCCGCAGAATTCTCCGTTGCGAAGAATCTTCCAAAGATTCTTCGCAACGGCGCGTTTTGAGTGTCTCATGCGGGTGGTACGGGCCGAGG
>DASYJT010000037.1:0-37628 GCA_035996165.1 Acidimicrobiia bacterium | reverse complement strand
CGGAGCTTCGTCGACGGCCACTACCGCTGGAGCGACGTGATCGACCGCTACGCGTCCTTCGTGCAGGCAGTCGGTACCCGCGGTGCTCGCCGTTCCGCCTAGAGGGGGCTGCGGCAGAAGTACGCGAGGAAGTAACAGTCGGCGATCTCCGCGAACACGCCGTGCTTCGCCGCGACCTCGTCGGTATCGAATCGGGCATCGGCCAACGACTCGTTCGCGAGGCTGAGGCCGTACTCGCCGACAATCTCGAAGCCCGCGTCGCGCAGCAATGCCGACAGGTGCTCGTGCGTGTACTCGAGCTTGTGGTCAGGGTTCGACAACGTGTCGGGACCGAGCTGTAACGCGGTGACCCGCCGGTTCGGTGTGTCGAGGCAGAACCAACCGCCGGGCGCGAGGACGCGCCGCACCTCGGCGAGCATCTTCACGGCCTCGTCCTCGGTGATGTGCTCGATCGTCTGTCCGCTGAACACGAGATCGAACGCGCCATCGGGGTACGGCGAGAGGTCGGCCATCGAGTGATACCGGTACTGCACCGGTCCGCAGCGGGATCCAACGGTCTCCGACGAGCCCATGTAGCCGTAGAGCTCATGCCGTTCGTCGTTCGGCAGATCGACGATCGTGAGCGACTCGAACTGGTACGGGTATCCCATCGACACGAGCGCCCCGGCATCCTCGGCTTGATCCGTCCCGCCGAGATCGAGAATGCGCGACGCGCGAGGAAGCATGCGCACGAAGTCGCAGCGCGACTGGTGGAGCGACCGCAAGATGTTGCGGAAAGGCACTTCGCCCCGCAACTCCATCGACGTGAGCATCTCGTCGAGCACGCCGTCGGGCGTGAGCTTCCGCTCCTCGAGCACGCGGAGATAGTTCTGCAACCCACCCGGATCGGGATCACGGCGCAAGATGATCTGGTACGCGGCGCGTACGAAACGATCGGGTAGTGCATTGCGAATGTCCCAGTCGCCGCCGAACAGCAACCGGTCGCGCGCCTGCACTCGCCACATGTGAACGGCATCCTGCGCCCGCCGCGGCAGGAACCGGCCGAAGCGGTTCACGACGTGGTGGCCGCCGGGCCGAGCACCGCTTCGACGCGGGCCAGGTCCTCGGGGTCGGCGACACGCTCGTTGAACCCGAAGCGCTTCTCGACGTCGGCGATCTCCGAAGCGGATCGGTGGTCGCCGGCGGCCGCGGGCGTACCCGGCACGCGGAACACATAGAGGTTCCAGTACTTCGTGAGCCCGAGCCGGGCGAGGTGCGGGTGGATGCGCCGCTCGATCGAGGCGTCGCGTTCGAATCCCGCGGCCTCGAACTGGCGCGTCCACCACGCGAACGACGCGATCGTGAGATGACCTTGCACCGGCGCGCCGTCGTCGTCGCGGTAGAGATCGTCGTACGCGACCGGGCCGTCGTAGCCGTCGCCGAGCGAGCGGTAGTAGTCGAGCCGCTCCGGGCGCACCTTCACATCGAACCACCCGCCGGGCCCATTGGGGTTCGGCCCGAACGACGGGATGGTCGCGATGACGTACTTCGTCGCCATACGCCGCACCTCGCGCAACGCCCGCGGCACGACCTCGGGCGGGAGGTGCTCGAGCGTCTCGAACAGCGAGACACCCTCGAACGCGCCCCGCCCGAACGGCAGGCGATGCAGGAGATTGCCGTAACGCACGTGCCCGCGCGCGCCGAGCGCCGCGTGATCGAGAGCGTACTGACTCACGTCGACACCGCGCGCGTCGAGTCCGAGCTCACGCTGCGCTTCCACGCAGAACCCGAACGCGCACCCGAGGTCGAGGGTCCGCTGCACCGGCAGGAACCGCCATACGAGGTACGCACCCTCGTCGGCGTGCGTCGAGGCCCGGTTGTACTCGGGCGTCCCGATCTCGAGAGTGGCGCCCGGGCGACCCGACTCCCCGAAGTAACCGTCGCGGTAGAGGTCGTCGTGCAAAGCCCGCTCGAGCTCCCGCGCACCGATCGCCACGATGCGGCGGAACCAGGGCCAGCGCGCCGCGCCGTCGTGCAACGCGCGCCGGACCGGCGCGACGAGCGCGTCCTGGACGCTCACGCCCCCGTCTCTCCGAACTTCACGTCGATCGGAAACGAGACGAGCCCCTGCGTGCGCGCCGGGTTCATCACCGAGAACTTCAAGTGCTGCTCCCACCAGTCGTACACGGTTCCCTCGTCGACGGTCTGGACCGCGATGGTCACGAAGTACGTGCCGTCGAGCAGCGGAACCCGAGGAAACTCGAAGGCCATCTCACCGTCGCCCACGGCGGGCGGAACATCGACTCCGAGGATCGACGTGTTCGTACCGAAGAGATGGTTGCCGTTCTCGTCGTGGATCGCGATGCCGAACAAGATGTCGGAGGTGCGCTCGGTCGCGTGGTACTTGATCCGCACCGACATCGCCTCGTCGGGCAGCAGCCATTCGCGGTCGAGGAAGCGGCCGGGGTGATCGATCTCGGCGTCGGTGATGCGGACGCGATACGTCACTTCGCGCTCGGTCGACGAGGCCGCGTCGTCGACCGGCTCCTCCACCACGGCTGCGTCCGCGGTCTCGTTCAACTCGCCGCCGTGCAACGACTCCCGGAACACGCGCACGGCCTCGCCCGGCGCGGCGTCGATCACCATCTTCCCGTGGTCGAGCACGATCGCGCGGTCGCAGATGCGCCGCACGAGATCCGCGGCGTGCGTGACGAACAGGATCGTGCGGCCTTCTTCTTGGAACTTCTTCACTCGCTCGATGCACTTGCGCTGGAACGCTTCGTCACCGACCGACAGCACCTCGTCGACGAGCAGGATGTCGGGCTCGACGTTCACCGCGACCGCGAAGCCCAGACGCACGTACATGCCCGACGAGTAGTGCCGCACCTGCATGTCGATGAAGCGTTCGAGCTCGGAGAAGGCGACGATCTCGTCGAAGATCAGCTCCGTGTCCTTCTTCGACAATCCGAGGATCGACGCGTTCATGAAGACGTTCTCGCGGCCGGTGAGCTCGTGGTTGAAGCCGGCGCCCAGCTCGAGCAGTGCTGCGACCCGGCCCCGGGTGACGATCTCGCCCCGCGTCGGCTGCAGGATGCCGGCGACGCACTTGAGCAGCGTGGACTTGCCGCAGCCGTTGTGCCCGAGAATCCCGACCGTCGAGCCGGCCTCGACGTCGAAATCGACGTCTTCCAGCGCCATGAACGGCTCGTACGGGATCCGGCCGTAGTTGATGACGCGCTCTTTCAGCGAGGTGTAGTGCTCGTGGTACAGCTTGAACTGCTTCGAGATGCTGCGAACCTCGATCGCCGCCGCCATCTCAGAGCTCCTCCGCGAAGTTCGCCTCCGAGCGACCGAACACCCGCACCGCGATCGTCAGCGTGATGAGCGCGAACGCGAGCGAATACCCGAGGTACGCGACGAATCCCCAATACGGCCAGTGCGGCAGCAACTGGATCGGCGGACCGCCACCCTTCGGATGCGGGTTGGTCATCCGGGCGTAGATGGCGCGCTGGAAGATCAGCACGATCGGCGTGACGGGGTTCGCGAACCACGGCCACTTCGACCAGCCGTGCCGCTGACCAACCAGCTGGAATTGGTAGACGATCGGCGTCACCCAGAACCACGCGAGCAGCGCGAGCTCGAGGAAGTGCGACGTGTCGCGTAGGTACACGTTGATCGCGGAGAGCAGGATCCCCAACGCGCTCGTGAGGAGAAGCAACACCACGAGCGCGAGCGGGATCAGCGGGATGTACGCCCACGCAACGTGCCAACGCACGATGGCAAGCACCACGAACAACACCATGCTCTGCAAGAAGAAGTGCACGAGCATGCTTCCCACCGCGGCGAGCGGGAGGATCTCGCGCGGAAAGGAGACCTTCTTCACCAGGCCCGAGTTCGCCACGACCGATCCGGTCGCCGCGCCGAGGCCGGTCGAGAACAGGTTCCAGACGAGCAGACCCGACAGCAGCCAGATCGGGAAGGCCGGGATGCCCGAGCCGAGGATGACCGTGAACGCGATATAGAAGACGACGAGATACAAAAGCGGGTTGAGCAACGACCACGCGAAACCGAGGACACTGTTCTTGTACTTGATCTTCAGCTCGTTGCGGACCATCCCGACGAGAAGCTCACGGCGCTGGACGATCCGGGCGAGCCGCTCGCGTGCGCTCATGCGGGGACGCACGATGGTCGCTTCGCCGGGGGCGCGCGGCACTCGAACCGGCGGCGCGGACATGGCGGTTACGTTACCCCGCCCATCAGTCGCAGCCGGGTTCGGATCGGACGGTGATCCGAGGGCGTCTCCGCCAGAACTTCGCCACCGAGCGCCTCGATGCCGCCGCGCACGAGTACGTGATCGATCTGACTGTGCGGGCGACGCGCTGGATACGTGCGGCCCCGAACCGGACGTTGCCAGCCGCGCATCGCCGCGGCGACGCCCGGCCCCCAGAAGTTGAAGTCGCCGGCGACGATCTGCGGGCCGCTCACGGCCAGACCGCGGCGCAGCGTGAGCAGGTGTTGCAGCGGTGCGAGCTTCCAGACCTTCGACGACACGTGCAACCCGACCATGTCGACGGGCGTGTCGTCGATCGCGAGGGTAAGCCCGAGCGCGCTCCGCTCTCCCGGCGCGTCGTTGCGCACCGTCCCCATGGTGATCAGCCGGCGATCGAGCACCGGGAACCGAGTGCAGATCGCGATCTCCCACGCACCCGCGTACGGCACCCCGTGCCGGTCACTCGTGCGGCGGCGGCGGCGCAGCTCGAGGCGCATGAGTTCCAACGACTCGACGTGGTACCCGTCGTCGCGCAGCGAGTCGAGTACGCCCACCCCGTCCGCGTCGCGCCACGACTCCGGCACGACCACGATGTCGGCATCGAAGCTCCGCACGACTCGCGCGACGTCGAAACGGACACCTTGCGCTCGGCCGAACCGGCCGATTCCCCAGTGTGCGTTGTACGCGGCGACGGTGAAGTCGCGGGCTGACTCAGATGCCGATGCGCTGGGCAAGCAGCTCGCGGTGGTACGTGGGATCACCGAGGTAGATCTCGGAGCTCTTCGCCCGCTTGAAGTAGAGGTGCGCGGGGTGCTCCCAGGTGAAACCGATGCCGCCGTGGATCTGGATGTTCTCGGCGGTCGCGTGGAAGTACGCCTCCGAGCAGTACGCCTTCGAGAGGGCCGCCACGACCGGCAACTCGTCGTTGTCCTCCGCCGCGGCCCACGACGCGTAGTACGCGGCCGACTTGCCGGACTCGACCTCGAGCAACATGTCGGCGCACTTGTGCTTGATCGCCTGGAACGAACCGATCGGGCGACCGAACTGCACGCGCACCTTCGCGTACTCGACCGACATCTCGAGCACCTTCTGCGCGCCGCCCATCATCTCGTTGGACAGCGCGACGGCAGCCTGGTCGAGCGTCTTCGAGAACGCGGGCCAACCCGATCCCGGCGCACCGAGCGGCTCGGCCACGACCTTGTCGAACTCGAGCTTCGACTGCTTGCGCGTCATGTCCATCGTCGACAACGCGGTGCGGGTGAGTCCCTTGGCGTTGCCGCTGACGGTGAAGAACGAGATGCCGTCGGTGCCGCTCGTGCCCGCGGTGCGGGCCACGACGACGATCAGGTCGGCGACATTGCCGTCGATGACGAACATCTTCTCGCCCGAGAGGAGGAAGTGATCACCGTCGGCGGTCGCTTCCATCGTGATACCGGCCGCATCCCATTTGCCGGACGGCTCGGTGAAGGCGAGCGCGGCGATCGTGTCGCCGGTCGCGATGGGCGGGAGCAGCGCCGACTTCTGCGCGTCGGTACCCGCGTTCAAGATGGCGTTCGCGGCCAGCACCGCCGAGGAGAAGTACGGCGAGCAGAGGAGCACGCGGCCCATCTCCTCGAGCACGATGCCGAGCTCGATGAACGTGAAGCCCTGACCGCCGAACTCCTCGGGGATCGCAAGCCCCTGCAGCCCGAGCTCTTGGCCCATCTGCTTCCACACCGAGGTGTCGTAACCCTCGGCCGTCTCCATGAGACGACGAACCTCCGTCTCAGGCGATTTGGCCTCGAGGAACTGCCGCACCGTGCGCCGCAGTTCTTCTTGTTCCTCGGAAAAAGCGAAGTTCATGTTCTGCTCCTGTGTCTCCCGATCAGAGGACCGCTCGGGCCCTTAACGGGGTTCTCTCGGCAACCCGAGAACTCGTTCACCGATGATGTTGCGTTGGATCTCGCTCGCGCCGGCGTAGATGGTCTCCGCGCGGCTTGCCATGAAGACGTAGTGCAGGTCGTCGATCTCGTACTCGCCATCCTGCGAGCGCTGCACCGTAAGCGCGTCGGCGCCCATGACGCGCATTGCCGTCTCGCCGAAACTCTTGTGCCAGGTTGTCCAGTAGAGCTTGCCGATGCTCGCTTCCGGACCGACCGCGCCCGTCTTCACGAGATTGGTGAGCATCCGCATGCCGTTGTACTTCATGACCTGTAGCCCGGCGTAGCTGCGCGCCAGCTCGTCGCGCAGCGCGGGCTCCTGGGTGGCGCCGTTCTTCTGGGCCGTCGCGAGCAGGTCCGCGTACTCGCCCTCGAACGCGAGCTGCGACGACATGAACGCCGTTCCCCGCTCGTGCCCGAGGGTGGCCATCGCGACCTTCCAACCCTCGCCGACCGGGCCGAGCGCGTTCGACTTCGCGGTGCGCGCGCCGTCGAAGAACACCTCGTTGAACTCCGCGCTGCCGGTCATCTGGCGCAGCGGCCGTACTTCGATGCCCGGTTGATCCATCGGGCAGAGCAGGTACGTGAGGCCGTGGTGCGAAGTCGACTCGGGATCGGTGCGGCACACGACGAAGCACCAGTCGGCGCGGTGCGCGAGCGTGGTCCACACCTTCTGACCGGTGATGACCCACTCGTCACCGTCGAGCGTGGCGCGAGTCTGGATGTTTGCGAGGTCGCTGCCGGCGTTGGGCTCGGAGAAGCCCTGGCACCACATCTCCTCGACGTTCTGGATCTTCGGGAGGAAGCGCTGCTTCTGCTCCTCGGTGCCGTACTGGATCAGCGTCGGGGCGAAGAGGCCCTCACCGAAGAAGGAGAGGCGGGTCGGCGCGTTGGCCCGCGTGTATTCCTCGTTGAAGATGATCTGCTCGGCGATGTTGGCGTCGCGTCCGCCGTACTCCTTGGGCCAGGTCAGCCCGACCCAGCGGTCGGCGCCGAGCAGCTTCTCCCACTCGACGCGCACGTCCCAGCCGCTCTCGTCGCTGGGTCCGTTCCCCGGTCCGAGCGCGGCGAACTCGCCCTTCAGGTTCTCTCCCAGCCAGGCGCGCACCTCCGCTCGGAAGGCCGCTTCCGCGGGCGTGTCGACGAAATCCATGGCGGGCCGACGCTACTTGACCGACCGGTCGGGTTTCCAGGTGACGACGCCGGTACCAGGATTAACCTCCTGGTCATGACTCGCACGCTGACCCGGCCGGCGCACTACGAGACCTCCGACGTGCGGATCGACAAGCTGGTGGTCGGGCCGTACGAGAACAATGTGTTCATCTTGCGCGACAAGGGGACGGGCGAGGCGGTGCTCGTAGACGCCGCCAACGAGCACGAGCTGTTGCTCGAGGTCGCCCGGGCCACCGGGGTCCGCCGGGTCCTCACCACCCACGGGCATTTCGACCACATCCAGGCCGTGACCCAGATGCGCGATGCCGGGATCGACGTGGGGATCGCGACCGCCGACGCGGAGATGCTCCCCGGCTACGACTTCACGATCCCCGACGACGAGGTCATCACCGTCGGCGACCTTCGCCTCCGCACGATCCACACCCCGGGCCATACCCGCGGCTCCACCTGCTTCTTGCTCGAGGGTCATCCGGTGCTGTTCAGCGGCGACACGCTGTTCCCGGGCGGGGTCGGCAACACCACCTTCGAGGGCGGCGACTTCCCGACGATCATCCAGTCGGTCGACCGGCGACTCTTCCCCCTACCGGTGGAGACTCTCGTTCTCCCCGGTCACGGGCTCGACACCACGATCGGCAGCGAGCGACCGCACCTCGACGAATGGGTCGAGCGGGGCTGGTAACCCTCCACGTACCCCTCTCGGGTGCGATGACAGCGGCACACCCCGTGGGTACGGTGACCACGCGGGCACCCGTTCCGAAATCCCCATTCCGGAAATCTGGGTGCAACGCGGCATGAACTCGCGGGCGGTGGGGTTCCGTATCCCAGTCGTCCGCCAACGTGAGGGGAGCACGGATGAACGGTGTCGTCGAATGGTTCGCTCCGGTCCGTAACTGCGCGTGGGTCGCAGCCTGTTTCGGTCGGGTCGACGGGTGACCGCCCTCACGACCGGCCCCGCCCTCGACGCGTCCGAACGCGTCGCACTGCACGATCGTTACCGCCGGGTCCGAGACCTCACCGAGGCTCTCGCCGCGCCCCTCTCCGACGAGGACCAAGTCGTCCAGTCGATGCCCGATGCCAGCCCCACCAAGTGGCATCGAGCCCACACCACATGGTTCTTCGAGACGTTCCTGCTCTCACCGTGTGTCGAGCGCTACGCACAGTTCGATCCCGCGTACGCCTATCTCTTCAACTCGTACTACGAGGCGGTCGGCCCTCGTCATCCGCGTCCGCAGCGTGGTTTGCTCTCCCGACCCTCGGTCGGTGAGATCGCCCGCTACCGCGCGCACGTCGACGACGCTATGCACGAGCTGATCGACAAGAGCAACGCCGACGCCGCCGAGCTGATCGTCCTCGGCCTTCATCACGAGCAGCAGCATCAGGAGCTGTTGCTCATGGACATCAAGCACGTGTTGCACAGCAACCCGACCGATCCCGCGTACGCCGAATCCACGCACACGCCGGTTGCCGCCACGCCGCTGCATTTCGCACCCGTGCACGGCGGCAACACCGAGATCGGCGACGACGGACCGGGGTTCTCCTTCGACAACGAACGCCCGCGCCATGTCGTGCATCTCGAACCGGTCGGCATCGCGAACCGGCTCGTGTGCGCGCACGAGTACCTCGAGTTCATCGCCGACGACGGATACCGGCGACCGGAGCTGTGGCTCTCCGACGGTTGGTATGCCGTGCAGCAAAACGGTTGGGAGGCGCCGCTCTACTGGCGCGACGACGGCGCCGACGGCTGGAGCGTCTTCACCCTCGGCGGCCGCCGACCGCTCGACGCCAACGAACCCGTCGTGCACGTGAGCCACTACGAGGCCGACGCGTACGCACGTTGGCGCGACGCGCGCTTGCCCACCGAATTCGAGTGGGAGCATGCCGTCGCGTGCTCGCCCCCCGACACGTTGAGCGAGATCGACGACGTCGCGTGGCAGTGGACGTCGAGTGCCTACCTCCCGTACCCGCGCTTTCGTCCTCCGGCGGGCGCGGTCGGTGAGTACAACGGCAAGTTCATGAGCGGCCAGATGACGTTGCGCGGCGGCGCGCGCCAGACGCCACTCGGCCACACGCGTGTCACCTACCGGAACTTCTTCCCTCCGTCGAGCCGCTGGATGTTCGGTGGCGTGCGCCTTGCCCTCGACGTGACCCAGGCCGGCTCGTGAGCACCATCGAAGAGGACGCGCGGCGCGGCCTGACCTCCACTCCGAAGGACATCCCGCCGAAGTGGTTCTACGACGACCGGGGCTCGGAACTGTTCGACGAGATCACCCGGCTCGGCGAGTACTACCCCACCCGCCGGGAGCGGGCGATCCTCCAGGCGCGCGCGCCGGAGATCGCTCGGCGCACGAACGCCGACACGCTCGTCGAACTCGGCTCGGGCACCTCGGAGAAGACCCGCATCCTGCTCGACGGCATGCGCGACGCCGGCACGCTCCGGCGTTTCGTTCCGTTCGACGTGAGCAAGCGCACGCTGCACGACGCCGCGGCGGCGATCGAGCACGATTACACGGGGATCGACGTGCAACCCGTCGTCGGCGACTTCACGCGCGACCTCCACAACATCCCGCCCGGCGGCCGGCGTCTCGTCGCGTTCCTCGGCGGGACGATCGGCAACCTCCTTCCCGATGCGCGGTCGGTCTTCCTGCACGACGTCGCGGCCATGCTGGAACCCGACGACTTCTTCCTGCTCGGCACCGATCTCGTCAAAGACGTCGACCGACTCGTCGCCGCGTACGACGACGCGCAGGGTGTCACGGCCGAGTTCAACAAGAACGTCCTGCGCGTCATGAACCGCGAGCTCGATGCCGACTTCGACCTCGCCGCGTTCGAGCACGTCGCGGCGTTCGACGCGGAGAACGAATGGATCGAGATGCGACTGCGGTCGACGCGTGCGCAGCGGGTCCGCGTGCGCGCGCTCGATCTCGACGTGGAGTTCACGGCCGGCGAGGAGATGCGGACGGAAGTGAGCGCGAAGTTCACTCGTGACCGCGTCGAACGCGAGCTGGCCGCGGCCGGCATGCAGTTGGTCGAATGGTGGACCGACCCCGACGACGATTTCGCCGTGTCGCTCGCGCGGAGGGCCGACCCGACCCGGTAGCTCGGGCTAGTGGCCGATGGTGGCGCGGCGGGGTTCCGAGACGATCGTCAGGTCCTCGGGTACCTCGAGCACCTTGACGACCTCGCCCGTCACCTCGACGCCCAGGTGGCCGCCCATGATCGGGATGCGCTCGAGCCGGAGGGTTCCGATCCAGTCCGGGACCGCCGGCGCGAGGTGCAACTTGTTCGCTCGGATGTCGGGCTCGAACCGCAACAGCGTGCGCAAGAAGAGAAGCGGCGAGGCCGCGGCCCACGCCTGGGGCGAGCACGACGTGGGGTAGCTCACCGGGAAGCTCAGGCCCTGGCGCGGCATGCCGCCGAAGAGCTCCGGCAACAGGTCGCCGAACCAGCGCGACGCGTCGACCATGCCGCGCATCACGCGGTGCGCTTCGTCGGCGAAGCCGTACCGCATCAGACCCGCGGCCGTGAGCGCGTTGTCGTGCGGCCAGACACTTCCGCAGTGATACGAGATCGGGTTGAAGCCCGCATTGTCGGCCGACAACGTGCGCACGCCCCAGCCGCTGAACATTCCCTCCGACAGCAACACGCGCGCCACGTGCGGCGCCTTCTCCTCGTCGACGATGCCGGTCCAGAGACAATGGCCCATGTTCGAGCCGATGCCGTCGATGCGCTTCTTGTCTCGGTCGAGACCGATCGCGATGTAGCCGCCGTCGGGAGTGTCGACCCAGAAATCCTCGTTGAACCTGCGCTTGAGCTCCGCGGCGCGCACGGTGAGCGTCGCCGCGAGCTCGTGGTCGCCGGCCTCGGTCGCGCAGTGACCGCGGGCGATGAGCGCGGCATACACGTAACCCTGTACCTCGCACAGCGCGATCGGTGTGGCCGCGAGCGAGCCGTCGGTGAACCGCATCGAGTCCCAGGAGTCCTTCCAACCCTGGTTCTGCAAACCGTGGTCGGTGGTGCGCTGGTACTCGACGTAACCGTCGCCGTCGCGGTCGCCGTAGTCGGTGATCCATTGCAGCGCGGCGTCGGCGGCGGGGAGGAGCGCGTCGACCTCCTCGCGGCGGGAACCCCAACGCGAAAGCTCGCCGATGAGCATGACGAAGAGCGGCGTGGCGTCGACCGTGCCGTAGTAGACGCGCCCGCCACCGAGCGCGAGCGAAGCAGTCTCGCCGAAGCGCATCTCGTGCAGGATGCGACCGGGCTCCTCCTCGGTGCGCGGATCGACCTCTTGTCCCTGGAAGCGCGCCAGCGTCTGCAGCGTGCCGAGAGCGAGGTCGGGGTCGACGAGCATCGTCATCCACGACGTGAGGAGCGAGTCGCGCCCGAAGAGCGTCATGAACCACGGCGCGCCGGCCGCCACGACCGCGCGGTCGGGATACTCGGGGTCGAAGATGCGCAACCCCGCGAGGTCGGTCGTCGACCGCTCCAGCAACGCACGGAACTGGTCGTCGTCGCTCGTCACCACCGGCATGCGCGCGCGCCACTCCTCGAGGCGCGCCACCGGAGTGGAACGTTCCACCGGCTGACCGCACTGGTAGCGCGGCGTGACCTCCATGTCGCCGATCACCGGCGTCACCTCGATACACGCGGTCCACTTTCCGCGGGGAGGCACCACCGTCTCGTACACGACGTGGTTGCCGAGGATTCTCGGCGAACCGCTGAAGTCCACGTGCGTGCTGCGCTCGAACGAATGACGCTTGTAGTGGAACGTGAGCCGTGATCCGACGTTGGCGACGTCGAGTTGGCCCTGCTTGTGCACCCGGCCCTCTTTGACCTCGAAGAGGTCGGCGAAGTCGGCGTCGACCAGGAGCTCGATCGAGCAGAACGCGGCTTCCTCCCCGTAGTTCTCTATCTCGAGGTCTTCGCGCATCCCCCGCCCCACATACCGGCGACGGAACAACACCAGATGCGAATCGGCGTGGCCCTTCGACGGATGGCCGCGCAGCACGAAGATCCCGCTGAACGGGTCGGGCGCGGTCGCCGCGAGCGGCTCGGGACTCAGGCCGTTCAAGGTGCAACGCAGTTCGGAGATGAAGCGCGTGTCTCGAAAGAACAGACCCTGCGGTCGCGCCGGATCGATCTCACCGGAGCGACTCGAGATGCAGAACGCGGAGCCTTCGACGAGCGTCACGATGCCGTCGGCGCCGATGCTCGCGCTGGCGCTGGTCGTCCAGGGCTCCGGCATCGCACAGAAACTACTACCGGATTCGCCCCACCAACGCCGGGTCTCGCGCCACTACGGCATTACATTGGCCGCCGATGCGCATCGCGATCGTCGCTCCCGTGTGGTTTCCCGTACCTCCGACGGGCTACGGCGGCATCGAGTTGGTGGTCTCACTGCTCGCCGAGGGCCTCGTCGAGGCAGGACACGACGTCACCTTGTTTGCCAGCGGCGGCTCGCGCACCAAGGCCAAGCTCATCTCGCCGATGGCGGAGCCTCCCGACCCGCGTGAGCTCGGCAACCCCTGGTACGACGCGTTCCACGCACTGTCGTCGTACATGCAGGTCGAGGGATTCGACGTCGTCCACGATCACGCGGGCATCGTCGGACCCGTCTGCGGTGCGATGCTGAACGACCGTCCGCCGGTCGTGCACACCCTGCACGGTCCGTGGACTCCGCAGACCCGCTTGTTCTACGGGCTGGTCGGCCAACACGTGCAACTCGTCACCGTGTGCGACGCCCAGCAGACCGACAACCCCGACGTTCCCTACCTCGGCACCGTGCACAACGGGATCGACCTCGACTCGTACGAGTACCGAGAAGAAAAGGACGACGTCCTCGTCTACATCGGGCGTTCGAATCCCGACAAGGGCCCGAAGGAAGCCATCTCGATCGCGCGCCGCGCCGGTCTGCCCCTGCAGATGATCTTGAAGCGCAGCGAGCCTCCGGAACGCGAGTACTTCGAGCACGAGATCGCGCCGCTGCTCTCGAGCGACATCGAGCTCTACGAGAACGTGTCACACCAGGACAAGGTGGCGATGCTCGGCCGTTCCCGAGCCATGATCTTCCCGATCCGCTGGCCGGAACCCTTCGGCCTGGTGATGGTCGAGGCGATGGCGTGCGGCACTCCGGTCGTCACGACCAACTGGGGCGCGGCGCCGGAGATCGTCGACGACGGGGTCACCGGTTTTCGCCGCGACGGCGACGACGACCTCGTCGAAGCCATCGGCCGGGTCCGCACGCTCTCCTCGGCCGCGTGCCGCAAACGGGTCGAGGATCTCTTCTCGGCCGAGGCCATGGTCCGTGGCTACGAGGCGGTCTACGAGGGCCTCGCGCGGACTTGAAAATTTCCGCCGTGGGATTTCCACTACGGCCGTAGTGTTATTACACTGACGGGGTGGCCCCCGACCCCATTCCAACTCCGGCCCCCGCCCCCGCGCTCGAGATCGACGATCTGCACGTCTCGGTCGACGATCACGAGATCCTCCGCGGCGTCAGCCTGGCGGTCGCCCCCGGCTCGTTGCACGCCCTGATGGGCCCCAACGGCTCGGGCAAGTCGACCCTCGCCAACACCCTTCTCGCGAACCCGGCCTACGTCGTCACGCAGGGCCGGATCCTCCTCGACGGCGAGGACATCACCGCCCTGCCCACCGACGAGCGCGCCCAGCGCGGGCTGTTCCTCGGTTTCCAGCATCCCGAGGAGATACCCGGCGTCTCGGTGCTCAACTTCTTGCGCCAGGCGATCGCCAAGCGCAAGGGCATCGACGACTTCTCGGTGCTCGAGGTGCGCCTCAGCCTCATCGAGTGGACCAAACGTCTGGGCATGGACACCCGGTTCCAAGAGCGCTATCTCAACGAGGGTTTCTCCGGTGGTGAGAAGAAGCGCAACGAGGTCCTGCAGATGGCGATGATGGAACCCGACGTCGCGGTGCTCGACGAGACCGACTCCGGACTCGACATCGACGCGCTCCGCCAGGTGGCCGCCGGCATCGCCGAGGTCCGCAACGCGCGCCCGCACATGGGCATCCTCGCGATCACGCACTATCAGCGTCTCCTCGAACATCTCGTCCCCGACGTCGTACACGTCCTCGTCGACGGTCGCATCGTCGCCACCGGCGGCCCCGAGATCTCGCTCCAGGTCGAGGCGAAGGGCTTCGACGGCTTCCGCAGCCAGCACGAAACCAGCAGCTCGTGAGCGCCCTCGACGTCGCGACGATCAAGCGCGACTTCCCCATCCTCGAGCGCCACCTCAACGGGAAGCGCCTCGTATACCTCGACTCCGCGTCGTCGGCGCAGAAGCCGCTCGCAGTGCTCGACGCAATGGACGACGCGTACCGCAACCACTACGCGAACATCCACCGAGGCGTCTACACCATCGCGGAAGAGGCCACCGCCGCCTTCGAAGCCGCTCGCCGGAAGGTCGCGCGTTTCCTCAACGCGCCCCGCACCGAGGAGCTCGTCTTCACGCGCAACGCGACGGAGTCGATCAACCTCGTCGCATACTCCTGGGCGCGCGCGAACCTGAAGCCGGGCGACGCGATCGTGCTGTCGCACATGGAACACCACGCCAACGTCGTGCCGTGGCAGATCCTCGCCGCCGAACGCGGGATCGAACTGCGCTGGATCCCGTTGACCCCCGACTTCCGCCTCGACCTTTCCAACCTCGACGCGTTGCTCGACGGAGCGCGTCTGCTCGCGATCAGCGCCATGTCGAACGTGCTGGGAACGATCAACGAGATCCGCCCGCTGGCCGACGCCGCGCACGCCCACGGCGCGCTCGTGCTGGTCGACGCGTGCCAGTACGTGCCGCACGTCGCCACCGACGTCCAGGCCTGGGACGCGGACTTCGTCGCGTTCTCGGCGCACAAGATCCTCGGACCCAGCGGCATCGGCGCCCTCTGGGCGCGCTTCGAGTTGCTCGACGCCATGCCCCCCTTCCTCGGCGGCGGCGAGATGATCCGCGACGTCCGGCTCGACGGCTTCACGACCAACGACCTGCCGTGGAAGTTCGAGGCGGGGACTCCGGCGATCGTGGAGGCGGTCGGGTTCGGCGCGGCGATCGACTACATCTCAACGCTCGGCATGGACGCGGTGCGGGCCCACGAGCGGTTGATCACTCGCTACGCCCTCGAGGCGCTCCGAGACCGCTTCGACGACAGCCTCACGATCTACGGCCCGACCGACGTCGACCAGCGGGGCGGTGCGGTGTCGTTCTTGTTCGACGGCATCCACGCGCACGACATCAGCCAAGTCCTCGACGAGGACGCGGTGTGTGTGCGGGCCGGTCACCACTGCGCGAAGCCGCTGATGCGTCAGCTGGGCGTCCCGGCCACCACGCGGGCTTCGTTCTACGTGTACAACGACGAAGCCGACGTCGACGCGCTCGTCGAGGCGTTGGCTAAAGCCCAGAAGTTCTTCGCGGTTTAGGATCGCTGCAGATGGCCGGCCTCGAAGACCTGTACCGAGAGATCATCCTCGACCACTACCGCTCGCCGCGGAACCGCGGTGAGCTGCCGGTACCGCCGGCGCACAAGGTCGAGGGCTTCAATCCGCTGTGCGGCGACGAGGTCGTGTTGTACCTCGAGGTCGATCCCGCGAGCGGCACGGTGAGCGACGTCAAGATCGCGGGCCAGGGCTGTTCGATCAGTCAGGCCTCCACCTCGATGATGAGCGCGGCCGTGAAAGGCAAGCCGCTCGCCGAGGTCCGTCAACTCATCCGCGCGTTCAAGGCGTTGATGTCGATTCACGAGTCGAAGCTCGAAGGCGACGGCGGCGACGGCAGCGACCTGGCCGCGGAGCTCGCCGGCGTCCGGCTGGGCGACCTCGAGGCGTTGCAGGGCGTCGTGAAATTTCCTGTGCGTATCAAGTGCGCCACCTTGGCCTGGAACACCCTGCAGCAGGCCCTCGACGAAACCTCCCAGACTCAGGCCTGATGGTCTCCGGCCTCATGGCGGCGGCTTCGCAGGTCACTCGGTCCTGTCACCGGCGTCCCGCGAGTGACGTGGGTCACATGGTTCGCACCTTTCGTGGTCATTCGGGAACCGGTCCCGCACTGTGGGCGTTGCACTGGTAACTGGAAGCGGAGACGGGCGGCTACGCTGACCGTCCAGAGCAGGAGGATCCGACGTGGACCAGGCAGGGATCGTCACGATCATCGACGAGGCACTCGAGCGCTTTGCGTCCCGGGATCTCATCGGCTCGTCGGAAGTCGTCGACTTTCTCCTCGACCTCCGCAGTGCTGTTGTCTCCGACGCTGCGCTCGCCGCGCTCATCGAGTCCGAGACCGAGCCCGCGCACTGACCCGGTCCGCCCGGCCGCGAATGTCGTAATTCCCGAATGTCGCGATTTGATCGCGCCGGGCCGGCGCCGAATTTGCTGAATCGTCCATTACCATCCGACGCCGGTGGAACCTGACGAGTCGAGCACAACTGACGAGATCGATCGCCCCACGCGACTCGCTCAGCGGCGTGGAAGTTTGCGGCGCCACGCGCTCGTGACCACGGTCCTGATCGTGGTCGCCGCCGCCGGCGGTGCCGGCGCGTACGCCGTCGTCGAGAACACACGGAACTCGGGTGCCGCGGCTGCGAGCCCGACCAGCTCCACACTCACGTCGACCACCACGCGGGCGACGACCACCACCACGGTCCCCCGCACCACCACAACGACGATCCCCGCGATCAAACAGCCGAAGGACCAGTTGCTCCCCGACCCGGGGCGCGGCATCGGCCAAGGCAGCCGCGGACCTTCGGTCTTCGTCTACGAAGCCCGTATGAAGGAACTGCACTTCGATCCGGGTCATGTCGACGACTACTTCGACCAGGACACGCGGTACGCGGTGGAGACGGTGCAGAAGTACTTCGGACTGCCCCGCACCGGCACGATCGATTCGGGTGTCGACCTCGCGCTCACGCATTTCCACTACATGCCGGCCCAGCCCGACAGCGAGGCCGACCGGGTCGAGATCGATCTCGACAAGCAGGTCCTCACGCTGTTCAAGAACTGGCAGCCGCAGCTGCTGACAACCACTTCGACCGGCAGTGGCGAACACTTCTGCGGCGGCGTCGACGGTTGCCAGTACGCGATCACCCCGACCGGGCACTTCCACTTCTACGACCTGATCCGCGGGTGGCAGAAGGGCAAGCTCGGAACGATGTGGAACCCGTACTACTTCAACGGGAGCGACGCGGTGCACGGCTTGGCCTCCGTGCCCACGTACCCGGCGTCGCACGGATGCGCGCGCATCCCGATGCACATCGCCGACTACTTCTACTCGCTGGTCCACCAGGGCGAGTCGGTGTTCGTCGTCGGTACACCGAAGCAGGCGGGCAGCGGCTACATCGGTCCCGCGCCGACCACACCGGCGCCGGCCACCACGGCTTCGTCGGCGCCGCCCGCGCCGGTCGTGACCACCACGCCGACGACCGCCAAGAAGCACACCACTACCACCGTCGCCACCACGGGCACGACGAAGCCGCACACCACTACGACCAAGCCGTAGTCGCCGACGAGCGGTTCGGCCCGGCGGCTAGGCGTGAACGCGGCTAGGTGGTGAACGCGGCGAGGCCGATGATCGGCGCGCTCGGCGGATTGTTCGCCAAGCTGCCCAAGAACGGCTTGTTCGAGAAATCGAAGACGCCGCCGTCGGCGGCCGCCATCAAATACCCGTTCCCGAACGCGACCAGCCCGTCGACCGATTGATTCAGCGGCGTGCCGCCCATCGATCCCCGGAACGGCGCGTTGAACGCGAACACTCCACCGTCGGAACCGACCAGCCAATAGCCCTTGCCGTCGGCGGTCGGAGAAATACCCACGACGGGCTTGTTCAAATGCAGACCCCCGGTCGAACCGTGGAACCGCGCATCGCCGAAGCAAAAGATCCCACCGTCGGACCCGACCATGTAATAACCGTGACCCGTCGGCGTCGCGACCGACGCGACGATCGGACCGTTCAACGCCGCGCCCGACATGTCGCCGAACGAGCTCGCGTTCCCGAACGCGAACGCGCGCCCCTTGTTCGTGAACAACCAGTACCCACCGCCACTCGGAGTCGCGGAGATCGTGCTCACGAACTCGCCGCTCCCGAGCGCGGGCGCACCCCCGAAGAACTTCGCGGTTCCGTAGGTGAAGACATGCCCGAGAAAATCGACAACCCAATAGCCCTTACCGTCGTGCCGCGGCGCCATCGCCACCGCACCCGCCACGCTTCCCGGGAAACCCACCGCACCACCGAACGGATACACACGTCCGTCCGACCCGAGCATCCAGTATCCAACCCTCGGCGCGGCCTCTTGCACGACGGTGGTCGCGCTGAGCCCGTTGTCGGGCGCGAAGTCGACGGGCGCGTTCGGATCGAAGACGTCGTCGTAGATCATCCCCGCGAGGAAGCGGGCAGTGGTGAGGTGCGGGATGCAGCCGGGCGGCGCGGTGACGCGGTAACCCACCAGCGGGATGTACTTCGGCGTCGCGGTGCAGAAGAGTTGACTGAAGTTCAGGTCGGTGACGAAGGCGACCACCTTCTGGCTCGTGGTGTCGGCGAGGACCACCACGTAGTCGGGGACGCCATCGCGGTTCGCGTCGAGGAACCAGTCGAGCGCGACGTTGCCGGCGAGCCAGTTCGCGTCGGTCGCCGGGTTCGTCACCGCGTTCACGGTCGCGCCGAACGCGGTTCCCGACGCGTTCTGCAACATGCCCACACCGGTGAGATCGCCTTGGGGGAAAAGCGCGTCACCCTTCACGTCGTGCACCGTCATCGAAGGAATCGGAGCACCGAGGGCGACCTCGGGCGCCGCCGGAAGAAGCATCCCGAGCGCGGCGACCCGATCTCTGCTCCCGCGGGCGAGGACGCTCAGGCGGCCGAGCGGAGTCGGGGTGCGGTGCTCCCCTACTGCGCCGACCGGTCCGGCCGCGGCATACGACACCCCGACCGACAACGATGCCGCGATGACCGCTGCGAGGATCCGCATCCGTTGCACTTCGCCCCCTCCGACCCGTGTGCCGCGCACGGTATGCCGTGCGACCGGGTTCGGCAAAAGCGTGTTCGCCTGGAATTCGCCGGGGATCAGACCGGGCCCAATCCGTGCGCATCTGTTCGCGCGCCCGGCGACCTACGGGAAGACCACACAAATACTTACGCGCGCGTGCGCGTGGAGCGCCTACGCGAGCGGATCGGCGAACGGGCTCGACCCGATCGTCGGGTCGCCGAACGGGTCCGGCGCGTCGGCCGGGCGTCCGACCGTGAGGTCGTCGATGCCGAGCTCGGCCGCGATGCCCTCGTAGCCGGTGCGCTCCAGATCGTCGGCGAGCTCCGGTCCGCCGCTCTTCACGATGCGGCCCGCGAGGAACACGTGCACCCGATCGGGCCGCAACTCGGCGAGCAGGCGGGCGTAGTGCGTGATTGCGAGCACCCCGACCTCGGCGTCCTTCGCGAGCGCGTACACGCGGCGGGCGACGTCGCGCAGCGCGTCGACGTCGAGGCCGGAGTCGATCTCGTCGAGCACCGCGAACTTGGGCTCGAGCACCGCGAGCTGCAAGGTCTCGGCGCGCTTCTTCTCGCCGCCCGAGAACTCGGTGTTCACACCCCGGTTGAGCAACGCGTCGGGGACACCGAGCGTGCGCGCCTCCGCGACGATGCGCTCGTGAAGATCGCCCGGCACCGCGCCGCGGGCTTCGAGGGCGGCGCCGACCATGGCTTCGAGGTGTACACCCGGCACCTCGACGGGGTATTGCATCGCGAGGAAGAGCCCGCTCTGGGCGCGCTGCCACGTAGGCAGGCCGAGGATCTCCTCGCCGTCGACGGTGACCGAACCCCGCGTCACCTCGTACTCGCCGCTTCCCATGAGCACGTGGGAAAGCGTCGACTTGCCGGATCCGTTCGGGCCCATGAGCGCGTGGACTTCGCCGGTGCGAACCTCGAGGTCGACACCGCGCAGGATCTCGTGCCGGCCGACGGTGGCGTGCAGGTCGGTGATGCGCAGTACGTGCTCGTCGGTCACGGCAACACCACCGAGACGTCGTCGCCGTCGAGCTGGATCTCGTACGTCGGCACCGGCTGCGTCGCCGGCAACGTCTGCGGCTCACCCGTGACCAGCGAGAAGGTCGAGCCGTGCTTCGGGCACTCGATCTCGCGTTCGTCCTCCCACACGTCTCCCTCGGAGAGCGGGTAGTCGGCGTGCGAGCACCGGTCGCCGATGGCGTAGAAGTCGTCGCCGATACGCACCAGCGCGATGCGGTGCTCGGCGACGTCGAATCGGCGGGCGGCACCCGGCGCGAGGTCGTCACGAGCGCAGAGGCGCACGAGCGTCCCCATCATCGCCTCGCCCGGGCGTGCTCGAGCTTGTCGACGACGGAACGGCGCAGGCCGCTCGTGAGCGCGCCCACCGGCAGGCGCTCGAACACATCGTCGAAGAACCCGAGCACGATGAGTCGCTCGGCTTCCTCGGGCGGGATACCGCGCGACTCGAGGTAGTAGAGCTGTTCCTCGTCGATCGGCCCGACGGTCGACGCATGCGAGCAGCGCACGTCGTTCGCCTCGATCTCGAGATTCGGGATCGATTCCGCGCTGGCCCCTTCGGTGAGCACCAGGTTGCGATTGGTCTGCGACGCGTTGGCCTTCTTCGCGGCGGGGCGCAGGCGCACGAGGCCGGAGTAGACCGAACGAGCCGTGTCCTCCACCGCGCCCTTGAACAGGAGGTCGCTGCGCGTGTTCGGAGCGTCGTGGTCCTGCAAGGTCCGGAAGTCGAGCATCTGCTCGCCGTCGCCGAAGTACACCGCGAGCTGGTCGCTCTCCGCACCCTGCCCCGAGAGAAGCGCTTCGCTACGCAGGCGCGCGTAGCCGCCGCCGAGCGCCACCGCGGAGGTACGCAAGGTCGCGTCGCGGCCGACGTGCGCGCGCTGGAAACCGAGATGCCACGTGCTCGAACCGTGCTCCTGCACGGTGAGGTAACGAAGGTGTGCGTTGTCGTCGACGAGCAGTTCGGTGACCGCGTCGACGAGGTGGTCGGTCTGCGGCGAGCCGAACCGGTCGAGCACGGTGGCCTGCGCGCCTTCCTCCAGCACGACCAGCGTGTGCGGGAACGAGGCGCGGCCGTCGCCTTCGCACCAGTGCAGTACGAGGATCGGATCGTCGACCACGACCCCGGCCGGAACGTGCACGAACGCTCCGCCCGCCAAAAAGGCGTCGTGCAAGACGGTGAACGAGTCTTCCGATGCGCCCGATGCGGTTCCGATCAGGGAGCGGACGAGGTCGTCCTCACAGGTCGCGATACCGCAGGCTCGAACGCCTTTCGCCTCGAGCGCGGGGTCGAGCTCGTGGTGCACGACCCGGCCGTCGCGCACGACGATCATGCCCGAGTGCTTGCCCGCTTCCGCGGCCCACGGGCCACCGCCCGGGGCGCGCTCGTCGCCGGCCGCGCCGAGCTCTTCGACTGCGAACGGGCGATACCGTGACAGGTCGAGCTGATCGATGCGCGAGTAACGCCAGATCTCCTCGGACGGCGTCGGCCAGACGACCTCGGAAAGCCGTTCGACGGCAGCTTCCCGCCGCCGAACCAACCACTCCGGTCCGCCCAACGCCCGCGCGGCATCGGCCGTGAACGCTTCGGTCATGCGCTAGCCGACCGCGCCTTCCATGTTCAGCTCGATCAAGCGCGACAACTCGACCGCGTACTCCATGGGGAGCGTCTTCGTGATCGGCTCGATGAAACCGTTCACGATCATCGCGGTGGCCTGCTGCTCGCTGAGTCCGCGGCTCTGGAGGTAGAAGAGCTGGTCGTCGCCGACCTTCGAGACCGTGGCCTCGTGGCCGATGCGCGCGTCCTTCTCTTCGATCTCCATGTACGGGTAAGTGTCGCTGCGCGACTCCTCGTCGAGGATCAGCGCGTCACACCGCACGTGGCTCTTGACGTTGTGCGCACCCTCTTCGACCCGCACGAGACCGCGGTAGGTCGTGCGCCCGCCGTCCTTGCTGATCGACTTCGAGTCGATGATCGAGGTGGTCTCGGGCGCGGCGTGGGTCATCTTGGCGCCGGCGTCCTGGTGTTGACCCGCACCCGCGTACGCCACCGACAGCACTTCGCCGTGCGCCTTCGGACCGGTCATCACTACCGCGGGGTACTTCATCGTGAGCTTGGAGCCGAGGTTGCCGTCGATCCATTCGACGGTTGCCTCGGTTTCCGCACGCGCCCGTTTGGTGACGAGGTTGTAGACGTTCGGCGACCAGTTCTGGATCGTGGTGTAACGGATACGCGCACCGGGCTTGGCGATGAGCTCGACCACGGCCGAGTGCAGCGAATCGTTCGTGTAGACCGGCGCCGAGCAACCCTCGACGTAGTGCACCGACGCGCCTTCGTCGGCGATGATCAGCGTGCGCTCGAACTGGCCCGCGCTCTCCGCGTTGATACGGAAGTACGCCTGCAGTGGCATGTCGACGTGCACGCCCGGCGGAACGTAGATGAACGAGCCGCCCGACCAGACGGCCGAGTTGAGCGCGGCGAACTTGTTGTCGCCGGGCGGGATGACCGTGCCGAAGTACTTCTGCACGATCTCCGGGTAGTCGATGAGGGCCTGGTCCATGCTCGTGAAGAGGATGCCCTTGCGCTCCAGGTCTTCACGGTTCTTGTGGTACACGACCTCGGAGTCGTACTGACTCGTGACGCCCGCGAGGAACTTGCGCTCGGCTTCGGGAATCCCGAGCTTCTCGTACGTGGCCTTCATCTCCTCCGGGAGCATGTCCCAGTCGGAGACCGCGCCCTCGTGCGTGGGCTTCAAGTAGTAGTAGATGTCGTCGAAGTCGATGGTGGGCATGTTCTTCGAGAACCACTCGAGCATGGGCTTGCGCTCGAACCGCTTCAGGGCGTTGAGGCGGAACTTCGTCATCCACTCCGGCTCGGACTTGTGGTACGAGATGTCGCGGACGACCTGCTCGTTCAGCCCCTTCTTGGGCGTGACCGCGTAGCTCTCGGTGTCGTGCCAACCGAGCTTGTACTTGCCGAGATCGATGCCCTGAACAGCCATCGGCAGACGCCTCCTCGAAGCCCGATCGGCGGCAGGAACCAGGCGGGCGCCCGGCCCGGCGACCGGGCAATTAACACTACGGCCATAGTAACAATCCCGGGGAGCCGGACCAAGCCCAGGGTGGCTAGTTGGAGGAGAACTTGTCGTCGAAGCGGATGTCGCCGTGGACGACCGAACGGGCCACTGCGTCGAGGCTGCGATCGTCGGAATCCGCTCGGGCCTGCATGAGGACGAGGGCGTCGTCGACCGTGCAGTCGACCTGGACGCTGACCATGCCCGACGCCTGCGCGATGCGGGCGTTGCTCTGGTCTCCGTCCATCCAGTCCACGGAATCACCGTACGCCGAAGCGGAGATTCCGCAACCGCTCGCGGCAGGAAAGTCAGCCCGGAATCAGCGCCCGTGAGGGCTCAGGGCTTCGGCGTAGTGGCCGTGGTGGTCGTGGTGGTCGTGGCCGAGACGTTCAACTTCGTCGCCGCGGCCGCGACATCTTTCGCGGCCCGAGCATTGTGCGACTGGTAGCCCGCGAGGTCCTGGTTGGCCAGCGCCGTGTTGGCGAGATCGAACTCCGTCTGGGCGTCCTTGAGAAGTTGGGTCGCGGACGCGTTCGACGGGGGCGCGGTGACCGTGGTCTGCGTTCCGGGCGCCGTGGTGGTCGTCGTCGTCGTGCCGCCACCGCCCGGCGTGGTCACAGGCGGCTCCGCGCCGCTGCACCGGCGGTTCGGCGAGGTCTGCAGCCGAGTCTGCGTGTTGTTCAAGAGTGCCGTCACGGCGTCTTGCATGTCGCAGCCGAGCACGGCGTGTTGACCCACCGCGGCCGCGACGAACTCGTAACGCGGGAACGTGGTGTTGCCCTCGCCGAGAACCCAAACCGGGCGCACGTACATGATCGCGTTGCCGATCGGCAGGAGCTGCACGTCGCCCTGAACCACTTTCGAGCCCGTGTTGCCCAACAGCGTGAACTCACTGCTGATGAATTGGTCGGACTGTATGAGCGTTGCGGCCTGGCCCGGCGACGGCGCGCTGGTGTCGGGCACCTCGTAGACGACGAGCTTCCCGTAGTTGGCGCCGTCGGATCTCGCGAAGACGAACGCGGACAGGATCCCGCCCTTGCGGCGTGGCGTGAACGATCGCTCGAGCACGAACTCCGCGGGCGACGGAGCGGTTTGATCCTTGGTCTTCGGGAGTCCCATCGTGAGGTAGAGCGGGTTGATCGGGCTCCCCGACGGCAGCAGCGTGTTGTTGCGACCGCCGTTGTTCCCGCCCGCGACCGCGGACGCGACCGGCGCGGCGCTCGACGTGTCGGGACTCGGCGAGATGTCCCAGATCGCCTGCTTGTTGAAGTACTGGACGGGATCGGTGATGTGGTACAGCGCGTACTGCTCCGTCTGCGCGCTGAAGATGTCTTCCGGGTAGCGCAGGTGGGCGCGCAGGCCGGGGTCCATCGTGTTCACGTCCTGGAAGAGCTCCGGGAACGCCTTGCGGTACGTCTTGATGATCGGGTCGGTGGGGTCGACCACGTAGAAACGCACGGTGCCGTCGTACGCGTCGACGGTCGCCTTGACCGAGTTGCGCACGTAGTTGAAGTCGGTGTTGAGACCGCTGGTGAGCGGCTCCTGCGGATGGATCGACTGCGAATACGGGTAGTCGTTCGAGGTCGTGTACGCGTCGAGCACCCACTTGATGCTTCCGCCGACGATCACCGGGTACGGGTCGGAGTCGAACTTCAGGAACGGCGCAATCGTCTGCACCCGTTGCTTGACATCGCGGACGTAGATGACGCGGGAATTGTTCGTCACCTGTCCGGATACGAGCAGGTTCCAGTCGCCGAAGCGCAGTGCGAGCGCGCTCTTGCGCAAGAAGCTCGAGACCTTCACGCCGGCGAGGCCCTGGTAGGTCGTGGCCTTCGTGTTGCCGGTGCTCGTCGCCTCCTGTTCGGCGACCTTCGTGTCGACGATCGAGTAACCGTTGAGGCCCTCACCGAAGTAGACGCCGGTGTGCCTCGTGTCGAGGTTGGTCTTGAGCTCGCCGGTCGGCGGGATGCCCGTGAGCACGTAGCTGGGCTGGTCGGTGTTCACCTCGTTGGCCGCGGCGGCAACCGCGCCGTAACCATGCGTGTACACGAGGTGCTGGCTCGTCCACGAGTTGTCGGGGAGATGCGCCAGATCGAGCTCGCGCACCGAGGCGAGAATCGGCTTCGCTCTTTCGTATCCGATCTTGTAGCGATCGACGTCGACGTCGGTGAAGGAATAGAACGGCGTCACTTCCTGCGTGATCTTGAACGCGTCCTGCGCCTGCAGCGGGTCGTACAAACGGACATTGTCGAGCGTGGGCAACTTGGCCGCAGTCGTGGCGGCCTTGTTCAACGTGCCGTCGTACGTGAATTGTTGCGTAGAGATGTTCGCGAGCCCGAACGCGTCGCGCGTCGCCGCGATGTTGAGCTTGATGTACGGCTGTTCCTTGGTGAGCTCGTTCGGCTGGACCTGGAACTTCTGGATCACCGCGGGATAGATGGTGCCGACCACGATCGAGATGAAGCCCCACAGGCCGACCGCGATGATCGGGAACACCCAACCCCGCCGCCAGATGTTGACGATGAACAGGCCCGCGGCGGCGATCGAGATGACGATGAGCAGCCGGAGCGCCGGCAGGTGCGCGTGCACGTCGGTGTACGTGGCGCCGTCGACGAATCCGGAACGCGACTTCGTGAGGGCGAACTGCGCCAGGTAGTACTGGTACGTCTTCGTGAGCGCCATCAGCCCGAGGAGCACCGAAAGATGCACCTTGACCTGCGGGGTCACCCGCTGGAACGGGCTCTGCAGTCGGATTCCGCCGTTCAGGTAGTGGAAGACGGCCGAGACGATCAACACGACGAGTAGCGCGGCGAAGATCCATCCGGCCGCGAACTGCAGGAACGGCAACCGGAAGACGTAGAAAGAGATGTCCTTGTGGAACTGGGGGTCTTTCTTCCCGAACGAGGTCGAGTTCGAGAAGAGGATCCAGTTCTGCCACTGGGCCGAGACGCCGGAGCCCATGATCAACGAGAAGAACAACGCCACGAGGATGCGCACGCGCCCGGCGTAAGGAGCGACGTAGCCGCGGTAGCGCTCGATGATCTCGTCTTCGGGGCCCGTACCGCGAAAGCGCGGCGCGACGCGGTCGGCGACGACGAGGTTCACCAGGATCACGACGAAGAACACCGCCGAGAAGATCAGCGCGGGCACGGCCTTCGCCGACAGCAACGCGCGCCAGGTGTGTGCGAACCCGACATCCTTGAACCAGAGGTAGTCGGTGTAGAAGCGCGCCAGCCCGCGCAAACTCAAGAGCAAGACGACGACGATGGCCGCGGCGACGATCAGCCAGGCCCGCAGGCCGAACGGACGTCGTTGGCCCTCGACCGGCGTTACACGCATCCCGCGGATAGTACGTCACGGCTCGCGCCCCTGGAGGGCGCGGACGCTGATCGTGCCCGACTACTTACCTTGGACGAAGCCGGCCGGTGCGAGGAGACACTTGCAACCCGGATGCGCGGGTGGGAGCGCCTGGCCGGTCGGGAACTGCTTTCCCTTCACGGTCGGCTCGAGCGCGTTGTCGTCGCAGTCGGAGCACCGGCCCTCTTCGAAGGGGATCCACCACAGGATGGCCTCGTCCGGGACCGCGTCGTAGACCCCGCGAGTCCACGCCGACGCGAGCACCTCGCCGAGGGTGCGCTCCAATGACTGGTTCTTCCATTCGCGATAACGCGCGCCGATGCGCTCGACGAGTCCGCCCGTGTCGCCCGCCTCACCCGAGTCGATCGCGACCGTGAGTCGTTCCCGCAGCGGGTGCACGACGAAGTCGGCCGCCTCGGCCGCGAGATCGTCGGTCGCGGGTTGGGTGTCGGCGCCGGTGACCGCCCGGCCCGCGCCGTACGCGCGGTCGATCGCGTCGCGCAACACCTTCGACCAACCGTCGCGCGCGGCATCGCCGTCGCCGAGCACCTGCTCCGAGGTGGGCCGACCCTTGTGGCGGCGCACCGAGTCGAGCAACGCGTTCTGGTCGTCCTGAGCCCGGCGCTTGGCCCGCTTGAGCGCGGGCGCGAGCAGCGGATCGATGGCCTTGGCCCGGAGCGCGCGCCATTCCTTGGCGGTGACCGCGGGACCCGGCGGCGTGAGAACGGTCGTGGCCGTACCGGTCGTCGCGGGGAGCGCCTCCGTAGCGTCTCCACGCCCGGAACTGCTGCCGGCGGCGGCTTCGGGGGCGCCCGCCGACTCGGGCTCGTCGTGGCCGGCCCGCAAGCGGGCGAACAACGAATCGACGTCGGCGAGGGCGGTGGCGACGTCGGTGTCGGTGTCGCCGCTCGAAGCCGCCGGAACGAGTTGCACCCGTTCGCCGGAACCGTCGTCGGTCCCGCCGGATCCGTTCGCGCCGGCCGGCGCGGATCCGTCGATCAGTGTCGCGTCGGTGAGATCGATCGGCGCCGAACCGTCGAGCTTCTCGATCTCTTCGGCGATCTCCGCGTCGATGTCGATCGGCTCGTGCGGCGCGGAGCGTTCGACCGCGGCACGCGCCTCGACCTGCGCGAGTGCTTCGGTCGCCTCGAGGAACGTGCCTTTGACAGTGCGGTACGCGTCGAGCAACCGGTCGCGCCCGCCCCGCAGTGCTTCGATCTGTCCGTTCAACAGCGCGCGCCGGCGCACGAGATCGCCGAGCACTCGTTCGCGCGCGGACTTCGCCTCATCGAGCATCTCCCGACCGTGCAGCCGCGCGGTGTCGAGGATCTTCTCGGCCTCGGACCGGGCCGCGTCGAGCGCGCCGGCCGCGCGCGCTTCGGCGGCGGCAACGAGGTCGGAGGTCTTGGCCTCGGCCTCGGCCGTGCGGTGAGCAAGCAGCTCCGCGGCTTCCGAACGCGTCCGCTCCGCCGCGGCGTTCGCCTCCTCGACCAGCCGCCCGGCCCGCTCCTCGGCCTTCTTGCGGATGTCGTCGCTCGCTTCACGCGCCGAGCGCAGGAGCCGGGCGGTCTCCTCGCCCAGGGCGTCGAGCAGCTCCTGCTCGGTCAGCGCCCGCGGGATCCGGACCTGCTCTTCCAGCGTGTCGATCGCGGACTCGAGCTCTTGCTCGTGACCGCGCGCGACCGCAATCTCCTCGGCGATGCGCCGCAGGAAGCTGCGCACCTCGGTCTCACTGAAACCGCGCACACCCTTCGCGAACGAACGGTTGGCTATCTCGTCGCTCGAAAGCCGGGGCGTGCTGGAGACCAGTCGTTGACGTCGGTCGGACTCGCTCATCGGAACCCCCATACCCCCAACGCGAGGGATGCCGTGTGTCCGCCTTCGTGGCATGTTAATCGGCCCCGCGGGAAAAATCGCCCCCCGTGTTGCAGTTGTTGCAGATCGTTGCGTCGTCGCCGGTCAGGCGGCGATCGTCGTCGAAGTCGTAGACGAGCTGCTCGACGGAACGGCTCCGCCGTTCTCGCGCAATACGTCCAGTGCCTGTGCGAACGACGACACCGGTACGACCTTGATCTTGCTGCCGGCGCGCTGCGCGGTACGGGTGAGGTCCGCTTTACATGCCGCGAGCGCGGCGGCGGGATCGTCGGGCGAGCATTGCGGGACGAGGAACAGACTCACGTGCGCGGCGCGTGCGGAGATCGCCTTCTGTTGGATGCCGCCGATCTCGCCGACGTTGCCCGCGGCGTCGATCGTTCCGGTGACCGCGACCCGGTGTCCGCCGGTGAGATCCCCCGGCGTCAGGTCGTCGTAGATCGCCAGCGTCATCGCGAGCCCGGCGGACGGGCCGCCGATGTTTGTCGTGTCGACCTTGACCGGGAATGGGAACTTCAAGCGCGGTGCGGCGAGCACACCGATGACCTTCCGACCCTGATTCGTCGCGATCGGACAGCGCACGGTGATGCGCTTCCCGGCGCGCAGGACGTCGAGCGTCACCGTCTCGCCCGCCTTGTGCTTCGCGACCGCGGCGCTGAGATCCTTCGAGACGGTGACCGGACGGCCGTCGGCCGCCAGGATCGTGTCGCCGAAATGCAACACCTTGATCGCGGGAAAGCGCGGGTCGAAGTCGCTGACGACGACACCGGTGGTGACACCGACCTTGTAGCCCGCGGCCCGCAGCGCGACCGCGGTCGCGGCCGCCTTCGCGTCGGCCATCTGTTGGAGTCCCTGATCGCGGAGCTGGGTCTGCGAAAGATTGCCGGGGTTCACCGCGGTGTCCTTGACGAGATCGATATCGGAATCGAGGCGCGCGCGCACGTATTGCCAGAAGTTGACGTGGTTCGCCTCGCGGACGAAGAGCAGGCGAATGTCACCGCGCGGTTCGGGATACGACTTCGCTCCCGTCACCGTGACGAGCGGGGGAAGTGAGAGCGCCTCACCGGGAGCGATGGTGGTGTACGGCATCCTGACCTCGAACCCGACGAGCACGCCGACCGCGATGAGAACGCCGAGGAACATCGCCGCGAGCGCGAGCCGGGATGTCCGGCGACGGGGTGGCCGGGCCGCGCCTTCGAGAGCAGGTTCCGGCCCGGCGCCGCGGAGCGGCGCCGTCTCCTCGAGATCCATTCCTTCAGCTCTGAGCGCCGCGCGCCGACCGAAGACAGGAAGAAACACGCGCCAGACCGAGGAGTTGCGACGTGTCCATCGCTCAACAGATTGCCACGCCGACTGCGACGCCCAGGACGCGGCGGCCCTCCGCTCCGCTCCAGGCGGCGCCGGAGCCCAACTTGACCTCGACATTGGCGCGGATCGCCGCCCTGATGTCGGTCACCGCCTTGGGCGCCGCCCTCATGATCGGATCCGTCGGGATCGGAGTCATGGTGCTGGCCTCCAACCTCGGAGGCTGAGGTTCGCCGGGAGGCGCCGCAGCAGCAGACGCCGAGCTGCAGGGCCGGTGTCGCCCCGTCCTCGACACCAACCCCGGAGCCCTACTGAGACGATCGGCCGGCGAAAGTCCGCCCGGGCCGACCGGTCCGTCAGGACTGGATCGGCAGCCGACCGCCACCGCTGTAGGGAATCGGGGCGATAGCCGCTTACATCGCGCACATAAGGTCGAGGCCGTGGACACGAACGAGGTCGCGGCCGTGGACACGAACGCCCGGGCGGCGGCGGTCGCCGTCGAGCGAGACGCGCGGGAGCTCGGCGCGCGGGCGGTCGACGACCCGAGCGCGACTGTGCGCGCGGTTGCCATCGCGGCCCTCGTCCGGACCGCGCCGCGGCGTCTCAGCACACCGGTCTGGCGTCGCACGGCGCACGACACAGACCCGCTCGTACGCCGCCGCTCCGCCGAGGTCGCACCCAAGCTCGGGCGCGCGGCACCGTGTGTGGTCCTCGTCGAGTTGTTGACCGACGCCGACGCGTGGGTCGCGGAAGCCGCCGCCTACGCGATCGGCGAGCACCCGAACGCAACGCGCGCGGCGATCGCGGCATTGGTACGAACCGCGAGCGCGCACACCGACCCGCTTGTACGCGAAGCCGCGGTGGCGGCGTTGGGCGCACAGGGCGATCCCACGACGCTGGCCGCCGTGCTCGCCGCGTGCGACGACAAGCCCGCGATCCGCCGCCGCGCGGTGCTCGCGCTGGCCGCGTTCGATGGCGACGAGGTCGAGGCGCGCCTCCAGCGCGCGCTCACAGATCCCGATTGGCAGGTCCGGCAGGCGGCCGAAGACCTGGTGAACGTCACGCCGTAGGGCGCATCACTCCATGAACAGGTCGCGGAGGCTGTCGAAGCTCTCGAGGCAACGGCCCGCCCCGAGCACGACACATTCGAGGGGCGCATCGACGAGATGAACCGGGAGATCCGTCTCTTCGCTGATGCGTCGGTCGAGGCCGCGCAACATGCCGCCGCCTCCGACGAGGTGGACGCCGTTCAAGATGAGGTCCTGCGCGAGCTCGGGCGGCGTGCGCGCGAGGCACGCGATCACGGCGTCGCAAATCGCGCGGAGTTGTTCCTCGATCGCGCTGCGCACCTCTTCGGGCACGAGCATGATCGTCTTCGGAAGCCCCGACATGAGGTCGCGCCCGCGTACTTCGGCCTTGAACTCGTCGTCGACCGCGTACGCGGATCCGATGGCGAGCTTGATCTCTTCGGCGGTGCGCTCTCCGATCGCGATGCCGTACTCGCGTCGTACGAACGCCTGTATCGCGGCGTCCAGGTCGAAGGATCCGACGCGCAGTGCTTCCAACGCGACGATGCCGCCGAGCGAGATCACCGCGATCTCGGTGGTGCCGCCACCGATGTCGATGACCATGTTCCCCATCGGCTCGTGGATCGGCAGGCCCGCGCCGATCGCCGCCGCCATGGGCTGTTCGAGGAGATGCGTCTGCGCGGAGCCGGCGCGGCGGGCCGCCTCGAGCACCGCGCGCTTTTCCACGTGGGTGATCGCCGACGGAACGCAGATCAACACCCGAGCCCGCGACATGCGGTTGACACCGGCGCGTTGGAACAACAGGCGAATCATTCGCTGCGTGATGTCGAAGTCGGTAATCGCCCCACCGCGCAACGGGCGAACGGCGACGATGTAACCCGGCGTGCGCCCGATCATCTGCCACGCCTCGTGCCCCATTGCGAGCACGTCCTGGGTGCGGCTGTTCAGCGCAATTACGGTCGGCTCGTTGAGGATGATGCCGTTGCCGCGCGCGTATACAAGGGTGTTGGCCGTACCGAGGTCGATGGCGAGGTCGCGCGGCAGCTCGACTCGCCTCTCACTCCGACCGCCGCGTGCGGCGCGACGGCGGTTCGGGCGCGAGTGCGCGCAGATTGCGTTCGAACTCGTCGATGCTGTGCTCCATCGAGTTCGGGCGCCGGTTGCGGAGCAAGACGATGGAGATGCCGACGATGCTGCCGATGACTGCGATCAGCAGGAATCCCACTCAACGCTCCGAAGTGACGGTGGCGGCACGGCTCGCGGGACGGATCTCGTGCTGCTCGACAGCCCAGTCGGAACCGCCCGTCCAGTGCTCCTGCTTCCAGATCGGGACCGACTCCTTCAGAGTGTCGATCGCGAACTCGGCCGCTTCGAACGCGACACCCCGGTGCGGCGCCGAGATCACGACGACGACCGAGGTCTCGGAGAGCTGCAGCTCGCCGACGCGGTGGAGCAGCGCGATGCGCGCCACCGCCGGCCAGCGCCCGCGGATCTCGGCCGCGATGTCGGTCAGAGCGCGGACGGCCGGGCCTTCGTAGGCCTCGTAGGTCATCGCGACGACTCCGGGACGACCCTCGGCGTGATCACGCACGACGCCCGCGAAGGTGACGACCGCGCCGGCCGACGCGACGGTTGCCCACTCCATCGCGGCGGAGGTGGGCAAGGGTTCGTCGGTGAGCGCGACCCAGTCGCGCGCGTCGGAGGGCCGGAGCACGGCCGTCAGTCTACGGAACGTCCCTGGTCGCACGCCTGCCCGCGGTCGCGCCCGGCAAGGGCGTCGGTACACTCGCTCGGCGATGGGGCCAGGCAACCGCCACGACGACGACCCCCTCGACGGACACTCCGAGGGGACCGGAGACGACCATTCCGACGAGCCCGACGACGAGCACGATTCCGGCGTCCGAAGCCCGCTCCCCGACCCCCTCGACCGGGTGTGGCTGCATCCCACCGAGCTCTCCTCACTGAGCGCCGCCTTCGCGCCGGCGTCCACCACCACCGGGCCGGGAAGCGGGTCCGGCCGCCGGCGCACGTTGCTCTGGGTCGCCCCGCTCCTCGCGGGCGCGGCGGGCGCGTTGCTGACCGTCGCGGTCCTCGCAGTGACCGGTTCGTTCGATCGTTCCTCGTCGCCGTCGGAAGACCTCGGCGTTCTCGCCACCGCCCTGACGACAGCCCGCACCCCGACCGCCGCCGACACGCTCGCCCGTCTCGGACCTTCAGTTGTCGCCGTCTATGCACGCGATGCTCAGGGAACGCGCCGCGGCTCGGGTGTGTGCGTGCGCCACGGCACGCAGCTCCTCACCAGCACGCGCCTCGTCGGGAGCTCGACCTCGGTGCAGGTCGTCACGTCCGACGGTCGCCGCCACGATGCCAAAGTCGTCGGACGCGACCGCGTGACGAACCTCGTTCTCCTCGACCTCCAGGGCGCGGCTGATCTCCCGGCCGCCCAGCTCGCCGACAATCCACCCTCCACGGGCTCGTCGGTCTGGCTGCTCGGTGCACCCTCACCCGGCACGAAGTCACCGTGGATGAGCAGCGGTATGGCTTCGTCCAACGACGCGCTGGTGGCCAGCGATATCGGGCCGACGACCGGCGGCCTGCTCGAAACCGACGCCGCGAGCAACTCCTCCGTCGTCGGGGGTGCACTCGTGAACGCGTCCGGATCGGTTGCGGGCATCGTCCTCGGTCACGTCAACGGGAGCTCGACGACGTACGCCGTCTCGATCGACGTCGCGGTCGCCGTCGCGCGCCAGCTCGACGCGACCGGAGTGGCGACGCACGGAGCGTTGGGCATCGGCGGCGTCGACACGCCGCTCGGCCCGATGATCGCGACGATGAAGGCCGACGCGCCGGCCGCGCGCGCGGGTGCGCACATGCACGATCTCGTGCAGTCGATCGACGGACGAGCAGTCGAGTCGATCGGTGACGTCACGGCGCTCGTGCAAGGGTTCGCACCCGGCCGGACGGTGGTCATGGCCCTGCGGCGGGGCCAACGGACCCTCGACGTGCGCGTCCAGCTGGGCGCGACCTCGGGATGACCCCTGAGTCGAAGGGGGTGGACCCAACGCGCGAGCATGGGGGGCGACGACTCCACTCGTTGATCGCCCACTGGTTGATTGACCATTCAGGTTTGCCCATTCAGGTTTTGCACGTGAGGGAGCGGTTCCGGTGACAGAGGCAGACGCGTTGGACGATCTCGACCGCGAGCTGCTGAACGCGGTCCAGTGGGACTTTCCGCTCGAGGCCCGGCCCTTCGCCGTCCTCGCCGAGCGCCTCGGGGTCGACGAGCCCACCGTGCGCGCCCGCGTGGCCAAGGTGAAGGAGAGCGGCGTGCTCCGCCAGCTCTCGGCGATCTTCGACACGCGCGCCCTTGGGTATTCGTCGGCGTTGGTCGCGGCCAAGATCGATCCCGAGACCATCGACGAAGCGGCCGCTGCGATCAGCGAGCACCCCGGAGTGAGCCACAACTACAAGCGCAACCACGACTACAACCTCTGGTACACCGTCGCGGTACCGCCCGGCGACTCACTCTCCGAACACATCGACATCCTCCATCGCGAGTCCGGCGCAAGCGTGACGCGCACGCTGCCGACCATCACGCTCTACAAGATCGGCGTGAAGCTCGACATGACCGGCCAGACCGCGGCGAACGCGAAGGTCGAGGTCCTCGAGCACGAACGCCCGGAGCGCAAGGCGGAAATGCCGGCGCCCGACCTTTCGGAACTCGAGCACGCGACCATCCGCGTCGTGCAGCACGACCTCGCCAACGTCGAGCGCCCGTTCGCGGTGTACGCGGAGCAGATCGGGATGGGCGCGACCGAGGACGACGTCCTGGCTGTCCTGCGCTCACTCAAGGAGCGCAAGCTCATGCGCCGCTTCGCGGCGGTCATGAACCACCGAAGCGCCGGGTTCAAGGCGAACGCGATGGGCGTGTGGGCGGTGCCGGAGGATCGGCTCGACGAGATCGGTCCGCAGATGGCCGGCTTTGCGGCCGTGTCGCACTGTTACCGGCGCCCGACCTACGACGACTGGCCCTACAGCGTCTTCACGATGGTGCACGGACGCAGCGCGCGCGACTGCGAAGAGACGATCGACGCAATCCGCACCGAGACCGGCGTCGACGAGTACTGCCTGTTGTGGTCGGTGAAGGAGTACAAGAAGGTCCGCCTCGAGTACTTCACCCCCGAGTGGGACAGCTGGCACGCGAAGCACGCACTGCCACTCGTCGGCTAGCCCAGCCGAGGGTTACCGGCTGCGGCGGAGGCGCCGGGTGAGCCACCAGGTGCCGAGCGCAGTGCCCGCGCCGACGGCGCCCGCACCGGCGAGCAACGCCAAGTTGTTGCGTTCCCGCGCGCTGGTCGCGAGGAGCAACGCCTCGTCGTTGGAATGACGCGGCTTCCAACCCGCGCTCTTCAGGCGATCGTTGGCGACGACGAACGGGTGCACCAGGTACGGGACCAGCGCGGGCGGCGCGTCGCCGAGCCCGGTCGCCCAGCTGACGGTCAGCAGCCGGGTCGCGAGCGCGAGCGGCACGGCGGGCATGCGTCCGCCCGGGAGGAAGGCGCCCGCCTCTTCGTAGGCAAGCCAGCCGTCGGCCGCGACGTTGTACGCACCGTCGAGATCGACGGAGGTCGTCAACTCCAACGCGGCGGCGGCGTCGTCGACGTGCACGACCTGCACCGGCGGCGCCGCACCCCTCACCCGCACGGGCGCGCGACCCGTTGCCACCTCGGTCAACAAGGAGTGCGCACCGCCGCCGACGATCGGCGCTATCCGCAGGCGGGTCGCGACCCGACCGGGCGCCGCGCTCGCCCACTGAGCGAGCAGGCGTTCGCATTCGCCGTCGACGATGGCCGGAAGGTACGTCGGGCTCGGCCGGAGCGGGGCGTCCTCGGTGATCGGCACCGGATTGTTGGCCCAGGCGCCGTAGACCGCGGTGCTCGACGGGCGCACGATCTTCTTCACGCCCGCGGACGTCGCCGCTTCGAGCACGCGGCGAGTGCCGTCGACATTGACGCGGGTGAACAGCGCGCCGTCGGGAAGGGGACCGATCGCGGCCGCGAGGTGGACGATCGCGGTGACATCGCGCAAATAGGGCGCCAGGTCGGCGCCGAGCACGTCGACCCGGTGAAATTCGAGCTTCCGAGCGCGGCGCGCCGGGTCGCGGATGTCGAGGCCGACGACCCGATCGACGTGCGGGCTGGCGTCGAGCAACGGCAACAACCGCTGCCCGAGGAACCCGGACACGCCGGTCACCGCGACGACGATTTCATCGGTCATGCTCCATAGACTGGCGTAGTGAGCGACGTTCCCCAAATGGGGGACGGGTTTCCGAACCCGTTCAACCTCGATCTCTCCGAGATCATGCGGATGCTGCAGTCGCCCGGGCCCGTGAACATGGAAGTGGCGCGCCGGACGGCCGAGTCGATGGCGAACGTCGACGCGGAGACCGGCGAACCGCGCACCGAGCCCGCGATCGAGCCCGACGCGGCGCGCGCGTTCGACGACGTCGTCCGGGCCGTGCAGTTGATGGTTACGGAGGCCACCGGCATCTCCGGCGCGTTGACCGTCCCGGCGCGCAGCGTCGACCGGGCGACCTGGTCGAGTGTCACGCTCACCGGCCTCGAACCGGTGCTCGGCGCGCTCGCCGCCGCCCTCGGTCGAAGCGATTCGGATCCCGGCGCGCCGCCGATGGCCGCGGGCGCGTTCTCTCCCGACATGTTGTTCTCGATGATGATGCCGTTGCTCCTCGGGGTGTGGGCCGGATCGATGATCGGCGGGCTCTCGCACCGCGCGCTCGGGCAGTACGACCTTCCCCTCCCCCTCGACGGAGCGCCCACACTCTTGTTCGTCGCGCACAACGTCGCCGCGTTCGCGGAGGAATGGTCGTTGCCGCTCGACGAGCTCCGCTACGCGCTCGCGCTCCGAGAAGTCGTGCACGGTGCGCAGCGAACGGTGCCTTGGGTGCGCGCACGGTTGCAGACGTGCGCGTCGGCGTACGTCGGCGCCTACGAGGTGCAGGCCGACGCGATGGAGAGCCAGCTCGGCGGGTTCGATCCCTCCGACCTCTCGTCGATGGAAGCGATCGCCAACTTCACCGATCCCGACCTGCTGCTCGGCGCCATGCGGACCGAACGCCAGGGTCCCCTCCTCGCCGAGCTGCAACGCTTCGTCTCGGTGCTCGAGGGCTACACCGATGTTGTCGTCGAGTCGCTCGGCGAGCGGATGGTGTCGTCCCACAGCCGGCTCGACGAGGCACTGCGCCGCCATCGTCTCGAGCGCGGCGAAGCGACGGGATTCGTCGATCGGCTGCTCGGTCTCGAGCTCGATCGGGGCCACTACGACACGGGTGTCGCGTTCTGTCGCGGCGTGATGGAACGCAGCGACGGCAAGCTCGACCAACTGAACCGGATGTGGTCCGCCGAGTCGATGGTGCCGACGGAGGCCGAGCTCGTCGCGCCCGGCCTCTGGCTCGCCCGCATCGATCTTCCCGATACGCCGTGAAGTTCGGCGTCCTCGGTGCGGGTGTGATGGGCGGAGGCATCGCGCAGGTGTGCGCCCTCGCCGGCGACGAGGTCGTCTGTTACGACATCGCGCCGGCCGCGCTCGACGATGCCCGGGCGCACGTCACTACCGGGCGCTTCGGC
>DASYJT010000036.1:0-6071 GCA_035996165.1 Acidimicrobiia bacterium | reverse complement strand
GGCCCGGCGCGAGCGAGGTAGCGCATAACTGGCGATCGGGGTTAGTTCGGCTTTCTGCGGAAGGCGTCCCGATCGTGCTCGCGTAGGCTGAAGCTGATGCCAAAGTGGCTCAACGACCTGAACAACTTCGGTCGGACCTTTTGGTACGCAGCAGGGCCTTCGCGACTGCGGTCGGCTCGTACAACCTCTTTCGCGCGGGCTCGACGCTTCTTGGTGGCGTTCTCGCACTCGTCACGATCGGCGCAGGTCTGACAATCCTCGTCAGGACCCGCAGTGGAGCGTTCGACTGATCGGTAGTTCGCTGCGAGAACGACGCTCAACAGCCGATCGGCACTCGCCGCGACGGCAAGCCGCTCGGAAGATTCAGCGGTGCAAGAGATAGTCGACAAGGGGTGCTGGTTGCGCGAGTGCGATGAGGTGACCGCCTGGCAGAACGTCGAGGTTGATACCGAGGCGGTCGTGCGCGACGCGACGCTGGAAGTCGATCGGAAAGAAGCGATCCTCAGCGCCACCCACCGCCCGCACTTGCGGCAACGATGTCCACGATTCAAACTCGCACGGTGACGCGAACACGGCCTCGGCTTCCGGCCGTTGGTGCGACTCGCCTTCGGCGGCGATGCTCGGTGGGACGTCGTGTAGGAAGTAGGTGACGGGATCGAAGTCGCCATATCCACCAGTGGTCGCGGCGTCCACGCGTGCTTCGACCGCGCCAGTGTTGCCCCACCAATCGCCCGGTGTCTCGCGCGGCAACGGGATCATTGCGTTGACGAGTGTTACGGATTCCACCCCCACCGCTTCGGACACCATCGGAGCGGTAAAACCTCCGAGCGATTGGGCGACCAACGCGACATCCTGACGCGCGCCGATCGCGTCGACCACGAGTTCTGCGTATTCGGAGAGGCCCGCTGTCTCATCGGCGCCGGGGAGGTCAACCGCGATGGCTGCGGAACCGGCGTCCTGCAACAGCGTCACGACCCGATTCCAGTACCAAGCAGCACCGCCCGCGCCCGGAATCAAAACGAACGTACTCATAGTGGTTCCCTCTGGTCGGTCCTTGGAAGTAGGACTTCACTTCCGGCCAAAACTCATCGGACGTGAGCGGCAACGCCCCGCCCACACTTCTGCCGATCGGGTACTCGCCGCGGCGGCCGGCGATCAGGCAATCTGGGCGTCGTGGAACAAGCCTCGGGTGCGACGCGTCGCAGCGACCGATGACGTTCTCACCAATGCCCTTGCGAATCGAGACCGAGCGGCTCATCTTGACGCCGGCGGAACCAAGCGATGCGGAGTGGTTCACCGAGTTGCTCAACGCTCGGGAAACGAGCACGTTCACTGTTGCGAACGTGGTCGAGCGGATCGATGTGATGACGAAGACGACCGCGACCACGGGCATCGGAGCGCTGGTGCTCCGCAAGCGGCCCGATGGCGAAGCGTTGGGATACACCGCGATCGTCGTTGGCCGTGGCTCGCTTGATGAGCCTGAGCTCGCGTATGAGCTGCTGCCTCGCGCGCATGGGCACGGGTACGCGACCGAAGCCGCACGAGTGCTGCTCGACGCCGCATTCGATACAGGCCGGCGTCGAATCTGGACGACCATTGGGTCCTGGAACGCAGCATCGCTTCGGGTCGCGGAGAAGCTCGGATTCCGCCGCGACCACTGCACAACAGAAGTCGTCGGTGAGGTGGTCTGGATGGTCTGCGACTACCGCAGCCAGTTGCCCCGGAAGGTCTCTCGCGGGCGGGCTACTTGAGGCCGAGTGCGACTATGCGTGACGGCGGGCTCGAGGCGCTGCAGCTCGTCTCGGGCACGAGCAAGGGCGTCGGCTGCGCGACGCGCCGTCTCCGACCGTTCGTCGTTCAAGGCCCGCTCTCGCTCGAGAAGCTGTTCGAGCTCGCGCACTCGCGCAAGGAGCTGATCGGCATCGCACTGTGACCGGGCGACTTCGTGCTCTGCAGATTCCGCCCGCCGGCGCCACTCGTCGAGCTCAGCGATGCGCGTCTCCCGCTCCCGTTCCAGTTCCAGTTCCCGATCGCTCCGGGACGGTTCGGTTGGCGCGTCGTCCGCCGCGGCCGCCGTCATCACCTCGACTGCGACAGTCGCGCCTTCAGCAGTTAAATCTGAGACGACTTCGTGCGGTTCGCTTGCGCCAAGGCCCGACCAGTCGTCCCAGTTGACGTCGAAGTCCGCGACCTCCCGGTCGACAACCAGGCGCAGCGATTCAGAACCGGACGCGATTCGGTAAAGCGTGGCGTGACTCGACTCGTTCTCGTCGAGCTCACTCACGTCCGTCGTTGGCACGTACGTGAGCGTGCCTTCTGCAACGAGCGACTCGAGAACGACCGTCACATCGTCGAGGCTGTAATCCTCCGACAGGGTCGCGTCCTTCGACATGAAACGAGCGACATCGTCAGCGCGGACCCCATCATCTCGGGGATCATGCATTCCGCGCACCGCCCACAGCACGGTGTCGGCTTCGAGTGTCATGGCCCAAGGCTAGGGCGACGCCACGGCGTTTGAGAAGGCCGGAGAGCAGTGGGTGACAACAGTGGCCACAACTACAACACCGGGTGCAAAAGCCACGATTCATACAGGCGCGAAACGCCGACCGCGCACCGATTGTCCGAATAGGTCGTCAGTGGAAGTCGCGGGATTTGAGGCTGTCGCCGAGGCTGATCGGTAGGCGGGTGATACGACCGGCGACGAGGTTGATCACGCCCTGGTGCTTCTCCAGCACACCGCGCACGCGCAGCGCGGGCGCGCTCCGGGCGACGATGCGGAACCGTTTCCACACGCCCTTCGCGCAGATCACGTTGGTCAGGCCGGTCTCGTCCTCGAGGTTCAGGAACACCGTGCCCTTCGCGGTCGCCGGTTGCTGGCGGTGCGTGACCACCCCCGCAACCTCGACCACCGTCCGGTCGGGCAGCTCGCGCAGCTGCGCGCTCGTCACGACTCCCTGACGGGTCAGCTCTTCGCGCACGAACTCGGTCGGATGCTTGCCGACGCTCATACCCATCGCCCACAGATCCGCGTACACGGTCTCCATCTCGGTCATGCCCGGCAGCGGCGGTGCGTCGGTGCCGGTGACGACGCCGGGCAACGTCTCGACGACCGTTCCGTCGCGGCGCGCGTTCGGCCGAGCCGTCCCGAGCGCGCCCGCGGCCCACAAGGCCGCTCGCCGCGACTGGCCGAAGCAGCTTTCGAACGCGCCGGCAGTGGCCAACGCCTCGACCTGGTCGACGGTCGCGCCGGTGCGCCGCACGCAGTCTTCGAGATCAGTGAAGACGCGCACCGCGCGTTCGTCGTCGATGCGATCGAGCAACGCGTCGTGCAGACCGCGCACGCTGCGCAACCCGAGCCTGACCGCGAGGTGCGACGGCTCGGCGTGGAAACCGCGCAACGGGCGTCCGATCGGATCGATATCGAGCGAACGAGGTTGGAGGGTGGCGTCGCGGCTCGACGCGTTGAGATCGGGGCCGAGCACCTGCACGCCGTGACGGCGCGCGTCGCGCACGATGGAGTGCGGTGAGTAGAACCCCATCGGCTGGGCGTTCAACAGTGCGGCCGCGAACTCAGCCGGATAGTGGTATTTGATCCACGAGCTCGAGTAGACGAGATAGGCGAAGCTCACCGAATGACTCTCGGGGAAACCGAAGTTCGAGAACGCCTGCAACTTCGTGTAGATCTCTTCCGCGGTGTCGCCGGTGATGCCGCGTTCGGCCATCCCGGCCATGAGCCGCTCGCGCATGCGTTCCATCCGCGCCTGACTGCGCTTCGAACCCATTGCCTGGCGTAGCTGGTCGGCCTCGGCGGCACTGAAGCCCGCGCAGTCGACCGCCAGTTGCATGAGCTGTTCTTGGAACAGCGGTACGCCGAGCGTTTTCTTCAGAGAGGGTTCGGTCAGCGGATGGATGTACGTCACCTCTTCCTCGCCGTTGCGGCGGCGCAGGTAGGGATGCACGGAACCGCCCTGGATCGGACCGGGACGGATGAGTGCCACCTCGACCACGAGGTCGTAGAACGTGCGCGGTCGCAGGCGCGGCAGCGTGGCCATCTGCGCCCGGCTCTCCACCTGGAACACGCCGATGGTGTCGGCCGCGCACAGGAGGTCGTACACCTCCGGTTCCTGCGGGATCGTGGCGAGATCGATGTCGACGCCCTGGGCGCGCACCATGTCGACCGCGAGATGCAGCATCGTCAGCATGCCGAGGCCGAGCAGGTCGAACTTCACGAGCCCGGCGGCCGCGCAGTCGTCCTTGTCCCACTGGAGCACCGAACGGCCTTCCATGCGCGCCCACTCGATCGGGCAGAACTCCACGAGCGGACGGTCGGCCATCACCATGCCGCCGGAGTGGATGCCGAGGTGGCGGGGGAAGTCGATCACCGCGCTCGCGAGCTCGCGCGCGAGCGGCGGAATCGCCGGTGGTCTCGTGGTGGCGTCGGGGCCGTCGAGCGGAACGCCGTCGCGGGTGCGGTCGCGCATCGTCCGCTCGAACCGCCGCTCGTTGCGCGGGGTCACCTGCCGTTGGTCCTTGAGCTCCTTGTCGGTGAGCTCGCCGAACGCTTCGGGACCCGCGGCCCACCGATCGACCCACTTGCCGAGCGCGTCGGCTTGACCGGGCGCGACCCCAGCCGCCTTCGCCATCTCCCGCAGCGCGGAGCGCGGGCGGTACGTGATGACGTTCGCCACCTGCGCGGCCCGGTCGCGCCCGTAGCGCTCGTACATGTACTGGATCACCTCTTCGCGACGCTGGTGCTCGATGTCGAGGTCGATGTCGGGCGGGCCGTCGCGTTCCGGCGACAAGAAGCGCTCGAACAACAACCCGAGCGCGACGGCATCGGCCTTGGTAACACCGAGCGCATAACAGACCGCGCTGTTCGCCGCGCTCCCCCGGCCCTGGCAATAGATGTCGGAGATCCGGCAGAACTCCACAACGTCGTGCAGCAACAAGAAGTAGCCGGGGAACCCGAGTTGCTCGATGACGCTGAGCTCGTACTCGATCTGTTGCAGCGCCTGGACATGCTGCGGATGGCTCTGCGGATAGAAGAGGGCCGCGCCGCGCCGCACGAGCTCGCGCAACCACGACATCTCGTCGTGTCCCTCCGGCACGGGCGCATCGGGCAGCCGCGGCGCCGCGAGCTTCAGATCGAACGCGCACACACCCGCGATCTCGAGCGTGCGTTCGACGGCGCCCGGCCAGCGGGCGAACCGGCGGCGCTGTTCGGCCGCGCTGCGCAGGTGCGCGAACGGCGCGGCGGGCAACCAGCCGTCGATCTCGTCGAGCGACCGACGCGCCCGCACTGCGGCCAGCGCCTGCGCGAGCGGGCGCCGGGCCGGCGTGGCGTAGTGCACGTTGTTCGTCGCGACCACTTCGACTCCGGCCCGCATCGCGACCTGCGCGAGCGCGTCGTTGCGATGCCGGTCGAGGGGATCGCCGTGGTCCCACAGCTCGACGAGCACCCGCTCGTGTCCGAACCCGTCGACCAGCTCCCGCAACGCGTGCTCGGCCGCGGCCGGTCCGTCGCGGACGAGCGCCGCCGGCACGGTTCCCTTGCGACACCCGGTGAGCACGAACCAATCGCTGTTGTCGGCGCTCGATCCGTGACCGTGCACGGGGGCCCGAGCCGCGTCGGCGAGGTGCGCGAGCGACGTGCGGGGTGCGCCCTTCTCCCCCGCGAGCTGCGCCGCGCTGATCGCCTTGGCAAGCCGCGCGTATCCGACGGTGCCCTGCGCGAGGACGACGAGATGCTCACCGGCCGGATCGGCCATCCCGTTGGGCGGGTGGAGGGCGCCGAGGGTCAGCTCCGCGCCGAACACCGTCGGCAGCGCGAGCGGACGGGCGGCTTCCGCGAACCGCACGATGCCGTAGAAGCCGTCGTGATCGGTGATCGCGAGCGCGGCCAAGCCGAGGCGCGCCGCTTCTTCGGCCAACTCCTCGGGATGGCTCGCGCCGTCGAGGAACGAGAAATTCGAATGGCAGTGCAACTCCGCGTACACGGCCGGACTCCGGATTCGTTCGTATTCAGGGGATCAGTCGTAGATCGCTTCGACACCCGCTCGTCCACCTTCGAC
>DASYJT010000035.1:0-3268 GCA_035996165.1 Acidimicrobiia bacterium | reverse complement strand
GTCGACGACGGCACCACCGCGGTCTGCTTCTCGGCGCCGACCGTCGAACTGCGCCGCGAGCACGACGGGCGCGACCGCCCGACCCGCGCGTCGCGCATGCTCGACCGGCTCGGACCCGATCTGTGCGAGAGCGGCCTCGATCTCGACACCGTCCTGGCGCGCCTCGCGTCGCTCGATCCCGGAACCGAGCTCGCGGCCGCGCTTCTCGACCAGCGGGTCGCCGCCGGCATCGGCAATGTCTTCAAGTCGGAGGTCTGTTGGGCCGAGCGGATCTCACCGTTCACGCCCCTGGGCGCGCTCGACGAGGACACGCGGCGCCGGATCTACGAGACCGCGCGCGACCAGCTCTCGAGCAACCTGACGGTCGCCCGGCGCACCACCTACGGCAACGGCCTCGCCGTCTACGGCAAGGGCGGACGCCGTTGCCCTCGATGCCGCGCGACCATCGAGAGCCGCCGCGACCTCGCGGCGCGCTCCACCTACTGGTGCCCGCAGTGCCAGCCGCCGCTCAGCTCCGCATCCGGCGCAGCCCCACCGGCGCCGGGACGCTCGCCGGCACCACCCGGATCTTGACGTCGATCGCGACGACACCCTCCGCCGACGCGATCACGGGGTTGAGATCCATCTCCGCGATCTCCGGGATCTCGTCGGCCAGCCGCCCGACGCGCAGGAGGAGATCCTCGAGCGCGCCGACGTCGACCGCCGGCCGGCCGCGGTAGCCGAAGAACAGCGGCGATACCCGCAGTGCGCGCACGAGTTGGTGCGCGTCCTCGTCGGTGACCGGGACGAGACGGAGGGCGCGATCGGCAAGCAGCTCCGCGGTCACACCACCGAGCCCGAACAGCACCAACGGACCGAACGACGGGTCGTGGGTGATGCCCACGATGACCTCGACACCCGCTCCGACCATGGGCTGCACGACCGCGCCGGTCATCGCGGGGCCGAGCGCGCCCGACATCGTGTCGAACGCACGCGTCACGCTCTCGTCGTCGCGAAGATCGAGCGCGACTCCCCCGACATCGCTCTTGTGCACGAGATCCGGCGCCGACGCCTTCAGCGCGACCGGGAAACCGATCTCGCGCGCCGCGGCGCGCGCCTGTTCGCGATCGACGACGGCTCGAAACGCGATCGTCGCGATACCGAACGAGTCGAGCAGCGCCGCGGCATCGGGCTGCTCGAGCCAGGCGCCTTCCGGATGGACGGTCAGCGCGGCGGCGACGATCGCCCTCGCCCGCGCCGCGTCGATGCCGGACAGCTCCGGCACGGTGCCCGGCGGCCGGCGCCGCCAGTCGGCGAGATCGGCGACCCGGCCCAGCGCGTGCGCCGCCGACTCCGGGAAGGCGAACGACGGGATCGTCCGGCGGCCCTCGCCACCCCGCAACAGGTCGGGAACCCCCGCGTGCCCGAGAAAGCACGCGAGCACCGGCTTGTCGCGCTCCGACTCGGCGGCGCGCGCGATCGCCCGCGCGACATCCTCGGCCCGGGTGACGAGCGGAGGTACGAAGATGGCGAGCACGGCGTCGATTGTCGGATCCGACAAGGTGATGCGGAGCGCGCGCTCGAACTGGTCGGCCGTCGCGCCCGCGATGAGATCGATCGGGTTGCGCACCGAGGCGCCCGGCGTGAGCGTCGCGCGCAGGCTCTCCTGCGTTTCCGGCGCGAGCTCGGCAACCTCGAGGCCCGCACCCGCGCACGCGTCGGCGGCGAGGATGCCGGGCCCGCCCGCGTTGCTGACGATCGCGACCCGCCGTCCGGCGGGAAGTGGTTGGTGCGCCAGCACCATCGCCGTCGACAAGAGCTCGTCGAGCGTGTCGACGCGTATGACACCGGCCTGGCGAAACAGCGCGTCGACCGCGACATCGGGCGACGCGAGCGCGGCGGTGTGCGAGGACGCCGCCCGACTCCCGGCCGCGGTTCGACCGCTCTTCACCGCGACGATGGGCTTCGAACGGGCGAGGGTCCGCGCCAGCCGGACGAACTTCCCCGGGTTCCCGAACGACTCGAGGTAGAGGAGGATCACGTCGGTCTGGGCGTCGTCGGCCCAGTACTGCAACAGGTCGTTGCCGCTCACGTCCGCCTTGTTGCCGACCGACACGAATTGCGAGATCCCGATGCCCAGCTCGCCGGCCCGGCTCATGAGCTCGATCCCGAGACCGCCCGACTGCGACAGGAACGCGACGTTGCCGCCGACCGGACGCGTGGGCCCGAATGTGGCGTTCATGCGCACCGCGTTCGCGGTGTTGACCACGCCGAGACAGTTCGGTCCGATCACGCGCATCCCGTTGCTGCGGGCGAGGGCGACGAGCTCGCGCTCCGCGGTCTTGCCCGCGGGTCCGGCTTCGGCGAACCCGGCCGAGATCACGAGCAGCCCGCGCACGCCCTTCTCCGCGCACTGGCGCGCGACCGCGAGAACTCCGTCGGCGGGAACGACGATGACCGCGAGATCGATGGCGTCGGGCACCTCGAGCACACTCGGATACGCGCGCACGCCCGCGACGGAACCCGCCGACGGGTGCACCGGGTAGACCGCACCGCCGAAGCCGTACTCCAACAGGTTTCGGAACAGTTCGTGACCGATCTTGCCGGGTTCGCGACCGGCGCCGATCACCGCGATGGAACGCGGTGCGAGCAGCCGAGCGATCGAAGCCGATTCCGCGTGGCTCTCGCGCGCCTCGACGACCCCGATCGAGGTCGTAGTGGGCGCGATCGCGAAGCGGACCCGCACCGTGCCCTGATCGAAGTGGCTCTCGGCCTTCCACCCCGCGTCGGCGAACACGTTGAGCATCTTCGAGTTGCCGGGAAGCGTGTCGGCCCAGAACGTGGCGATGCCATGGGCGCGGGCGATCACCGCGAGGTGCTCCAGCAACAACGTGGCGAGCCCGCGTCGCTGTTGGTCGTCGGCAACCGCGAACGCAACCTCCGCCTCGTTCGGCTCGATCCGGTCGTACCGCGCGATCGCGACGATCTCCGAACCGATCTGGGCGACCAGCACCATGTGGTCGACGTAGTCGACCGACGTGATCCGTTCGAGCTGCACGGCCGTGGGCCGCGGCACAGGCGAGAAGAACCGCAGGTAGATCGAGTCGTCGCTCAGCCGCTCGTAGAGCGCGAGAAGCGCGGGCTCGTCGTCGGGGCGACAGGGGCGTATCCGCGCCGTCCCGCCGTCGGCGAGCACGACATCGCTCTCCCATTGCGCCGGGTAATCCGCCACGCCGGTCACGCTAAACCTTCCGCGAGCGAACCTGGTTCGCCATCTCGAGGTCCTCCC
>DASYJT010000034.1:0-2391 GCA_035996165.1 Acidimicrobiia bacterium | reverse complement strand
GGGTGCGTCCGCCGTGGTCGTCGACGGTGTTCGGCGTGGTGGCGTTGCTGGTGTTCGGGGTGCGTCCGCCGTGGTCGTCGACCGTGTTCGGCGTGCGCCCGCCGTGATCGTCGACGGACGTGGGTGTCCGCACACTGCGGGCCGTCGTCGTGGTCGACTTTCCGCCTTGGAAGCGGGAGATGAGCTGAGGATCCGGGGTCGTGCTGACCGAGGATGCAGCGGCGACCGCGCCCGCGCCGGCAAGAGCGATGGCGACGGAGGCTATGGCGGTGGTGATCAAGGACTTTCTCATGGCAGGGGCTCCAATGGCTATGCGAGGTTGACGTGACCTCATCACCATCGCCCCGGGTGGGGGCAGCCGGGTAGTGGACCTTGGTGCTACGACCTTCGTCGTACGACCAACGTCCAATGTTGTTCGCGCCCCGATCGGAGTTGGGTGAGCAGGCGGCACGAGCCGCGCCAAGCCCATCCCTTCCGAAAGAGGAATCCATGTCGAAACTCTCGAACCGCGCCGCCGGCCTGGGAATCATGAGCGCACTCGCGCTCGGCACGATCGCGTCGGCACCTGCGTACGCGAGCGGCGGTAGCGCCAAGATCACTCGCCCGGGAACATGTTCAGCGCGAACGGTTTCGAAGCTGGCGGTGAAGCACGACGACGGTCGCATCGAAACGCAGTTCGAGGTCGACTCGAATCGAGTCGGTCAACGGTGGAACGTCCTGATCCAGGACAACGGCGCAACGGTGTTCTCCGGAGCTCGCACCACGACCGCGCCGAGTGGCTCGTTCGAGGTCAACCTTCGCATTGCGAACCGAGCCGGCACCGACAAGATCGTCGCGTCCGCGAAGAACTCGGCAACGGGCGAGAGCTGCGTTGCCCGAGCATCGATCTGACGAACTCGGCGCGCACGCCCGGTCATCGCAGGCCCGATACCCTCGACCGCGATGGCCAGGCGTGACACCGCGGTCGACGACAACGTGATGCCCCGTCCCCGGAGCGCCGATCGCCGGGCCGTGGCGATCCAGGTCGGTCAGTTCGCACTGGTCGGTGTCGTCCTGCTCGTGATCGTCGGACTCACAACCGCCATTGCGAGCCGACGGATCGGTGAGCGAGAGGCGATCACCGACGCCCGTTCCTCGGCGGTCATCAAGGCGCAGAACCTCGTCGAGCCCGTCGTCACCGACAATCTTCTCTCGGGTTCGCCCGCTGCGATTGCGCGCGTGGACCGCGTCGTACGCCGCGACGTCGTCGACAACTCACTCGTTCGCGTGAAGATATGGAACCGACAGGGCGAGATCCTGTACTCCGACGAGCCGCGCCTGATCGGCGAAACGTACACATTGGCCGCCGACGAACGCCGGTCGCTCGACGTCGGCGCGATCACCGCCGATGTCAGCGACCTCACGAAACCCGAAAATCGGAACGAACGCCGCTTCGGCAAACTGCTGGAGGTGTATCTGCCGATCCGAACGCCGTCGGGGACCACCCTGCTCTTCGAGGCGTATTACGACTATTCGCTGGTTGCTCGCAACGGCAGCCGGTTGTGGCGCAGTTTCGCCCCGATCTCCCTCGGTGCGTTGTTGATGCTGGAGCTCGTGCAGATCCCGATCGTCTGGGCGCTCGCGCGCCGTTTGCGCATGCGGTTACGGGAGCGCGAGCTGCTCCTGCACCGGGCACTCGAAGCGAGCGACGTCGAACGCCGCCAGATCGCTTCCGATCTCCACGATGGCGCGGTGCAAAATCTTGCGGGCGTCGCGTACGCACTCTCGGCGACCGCACGACGAGAAAAGGCGCAGGGCTCGAACGGTGATGCCAATGTGATCGACGAAGCAGCCGAATCGATCCGCGCCAGCATTCGGTCACTGCGCACGCTGATCGTCGACATATACCCACCCGACTTCGACGAGGTCTCGTTCGAATCCGCGATGACCGACCTCCTTTCTCGAGGGAGCGATCGCGGCCTCCGCGTCGAGCTCGACCTCGACCTCGAAGATCCGCTGCCCGACTCCGCGGCACGGCTGCTGTATCGAAGCGCGCAAGAAGGACTACGGAACACGCTTGACCACGCGCAAGCCTCCACCGTTCGCCTTCGCGTCACGCAACACGACCGCGCCGCGATCCTCGACCTGGTCGACGACGGTCGCGGATTCGACGCGGACGAAGCAACGAAGAGCCGAGCGACCGGACACTTCGGTCTCGTTGCCCTGCGAGGACTCGTCACCGACGCGGGAGGCCGACTCGACGTGCGTTCGGTACCCGGTGCAGGAACGACCTTGCACGTTGAGGTCCCACTATGACAATCCCGCCCGCGACGATCCGGGTCGTGATCGCCGACGATCACGCCATCGTTCGAGGCGGACTCGAACAACTGCTCTCGACCGCCGACGACATCG
>DASYJT010000033.1:0-3286 GCA_035996165.1 Acidimicrobiia bacterium | reverse complement strand
CTGCGAGGACGCGAGGGCGGGTTGCGGCTGCCGGATCCAGACTCGTCTTCGGAGCCGGCGGACACGTCAGCGGCGGGAAGTTCTTGGAAGGCGCGAGCAAGCCGTTACGAACCGGTGTAATGCCGGTCAGGCGCAATTGATACGCGTCGGGGCCCAGGAAGTATCCGGCGGCGGCCGCGAAGTGCACGCACGCTTGCTCGAGGTCCGCCACTTGATTTGCATAGACGTCCAGCGCGATGGATGTGCCCGTCGGGTCGGTCTGGCCGGTTTGCAACAACGTGCCGGGAGTCTCGCCGCCCGGGGGATCGATGTACTTGGAGTTGAGGAACGCGAAGAGCAAGCGCGCCGCACCGGCAGGACTTGCCGGCCGGATCCGGCCGGCGTCGACCGAGAAGTCGAGTACGCCTGCGGAAGGGCCGGCCGTGTCGTTGGTAGTCGGGGCGCTCGCGGGAACGGTCGTGACGAGCGGGCGGTTACCTGTCTTCGTGCCACCGCTGCATCCGTACAGCGTCAACGCGCACACGATCGCAGCCGCCAAGAATCCTGTCGTGCGTTGGTGTCGCGTGAGCGGCATGAGTCTCCGATCGGGAACCGAGGTGAGCCGCGGGCCTGGCCGCCGGCGATTGTCGATGGTAGATAGGTGCTACGCAATCGGCGCGAGGAGACTGAGCATGGCGGATTTCCCGACGATCACCCACGTCGCGTTGACGGTGAGCGACCTCGGACGCAGCGTGCCCTGGTACGAAGCGTTGTTCGGATCGAAGCCGGTCCTCGACGAGGACACGGGACCGTTCCGCCACGTCGTCTGGCTGGTCGGCGGAACGCTGGTCGGCCTGCACGAGTTTCCCGATCTCGCGAGCAGCGAACCGTTCAACGAGCGCCGGATCGGTCTCGATCACCTCGCGTTCGCCTGTGCGAACCGCGCCGAACTCACGCAGTGGGAATCGCGGTTGAACGAGTTGGGCATCGCCAACGGCGGCATCGTCGACGCAAACTACGGATCCGGCGTGTCGTTCCGCGACCCCGACAACATCGCGTTGGAGTTCTTCGCTCCGCCCGGCTGACCGGCTGACCGGGTCGCCGCCCTGGCATCTAAGAACGATTTCAGCGGAACCCGTCGAGTTCGCGCGATCATCGTGCTGTGACCACCCGGTTCGCACGTGCCGCCAGCAACACTCGCTGGCGAGTGAGCTCGTGGGGTATCGGCCTCGTCGGCGCCGCCGTATCCGGGACTGTTGCGATCGCCATCCCCGGGCCTCCGCTGCTCATAGTCCTTTGCGGGGTCGCGGCGTTCGCGGTGGCAACGATCGTGCTCGCGTTCGTCGTCTCCTGGGCCCGCGATTCGGAAGACCAACGCCGGGCCGCGCTGCGCGATGACGCCCAACGCGCGCGGCAGGCAACCGGGCAGATTGCGCGCGACTACGCGGAGAACACCGAGATGCGCTGCCACGCCGGGAACGTTGCCAACCTTTGGAGTCAACAGCGCCTCAAGTGATCGCGCCTGCGTGGTCTGTGCATGCAATGTCCGGGCTGCGGACCAGCGGGATCCTGCCCGCGGGCGGTCTGACCGGATCCGGCGTACAGTCCGTCAGCTGCTGCGGATCTGGCTCCGCGCCGAGAGGAGCACATCGTGACTACTCGCTTGCGCCGTAACACGGCCGTCGTCGGCCTCGTGCTCCTGATCAGCGTCCTGACGTCGGGCTGCATCCCGATCGTCCTGCATCCCACTCCCGGCAGCTCGAACTCGTGCCCGCAGGGGTCGTGGACGCTCGACTCGGAATCTGTTGCCACGCAATTGTCGACGTTCCTCGGCAACGCCACGATCACCCCGTCGGGCGCGGGCGTGCAGCTCGTCGTCGACAACGGCAACGGATGGACCTTGACCGCCGACCAGACCGTTCACGTCGTGGTGGCGTCGCCGCCGATCGACGCGACTGCCACGGTGAAGGGCACTGTTACCGGCACGTACACCGTCAGCGGCTCGACGCTGAACTTCACGGTGACGAACGTGACCGGTACCGCTCAGTATTCGGGCAGCGTCTTCGGACACGCAGTCTCGGGTTCGGTCTCGCTTCCGAGCCTGGGTAACGCCGCCAAATTGTGGGCGTTGAGTGGATCGGCGAGCTTCACGTGTGGCAGCAGCGGAGATCTGGCGCTGACCTTCCCCGCGTTCGGCATGCATCTCCACCACAAGTAGTGGCCTCGCGCGCACGCGGACGGATCGCGTAATAGATTTGCGCCGGGATGACGGTTGCCGAGACATCGACCTGGGAGCGCATCGCTCGTGTGGCGCAGGCTGCAGGAGTCGTCTCCGTGCAGGCGAGCTGCTCGCCGGCTGACGCCTATCTGCTGATGACCGCGCGGGCCGAGACCACAGCACGCAGTATCGAGCAGGTCGCGGCCGCGGTCCTCGAGCACCGAGCCCGTTTCGACGACTGACGTCATCGGTCCTGTCGCTCCGGGCGGCCTTCGCCTGACGACTAAACCATTCGTCGGCCTGCGGTGTGTCGTCGTGCGGGCGATGAATAGGTGATCGAGGTCCCGGGCAAGTTCGCCGACCTCTATGCAGCCGAATACCCGAGATTGAGCCGAAGCCTGCGCGCGATCGACGAAGACGCGGCCGATGCGGTGCAGGAGGCGTTCGTGCAAGCTCTGTTGCGGTGGCGCCGGGTCGGCGAGCTCGAAGATCCCGTGGGCTGGGTGCGGCGCGTCGCCGTGCACCGGTTGCTGAACGTCCGCAGATCACGCGCGCGGGCCGCCGCCGCGACCGCGCGCATGGTCGCAGGGACCACCGGCGCGCGATCGGAGGATCGCGTCGACGTCCTGCGCGCAGTGCGCCGCCTGCCGCGGCAACAGCGCGTCGCGGTCGCGCTCTACTACGGCGCCGATCTGTCGGTCGGGCAAGTGTCGGACGCGATGGGAATCGCGACGGGAACGGTGAAAGCCCACCTCCATGCCGCGCGCGACGCGTTGCGGGAACTCCTGGGAGAGTCGATCGATGAGTGATTCGGACCTGATCGACGATTCGTTGCGCCGTGCTTTCGCGGACGCGGGCGAGACGGAGGGGAACGGGCTCCATCAGGTCGTCGTGGTTGCCACGACGAGACGGCGGAGGCAGCGCCTCGCCCGGGCCGCCGGCGCCATCGCCGGCATCGTGGTGATCGGCGCCGCGACATTCGCGATCGCGACGCGCGACTCCGGCCCCGACAACATCCGGATCGGCGGTTCGACACCGACCACTGCGGCACCGCATGCCGGGCGCGACAGCCTCCAGTTTCGGGAGGTG
>DASYJT010000032.1:0-4706 GCA_035996165.1 Acidimicrobiia bacterium | reverse complement strand
GCGGCGACCGCGATCACCATCGCGTTGCGCACGCCGACCTTCAGGAATTCCTGCGGGCCGCGGAGCAGGGGTATGTGCACCGATACCACGAGCTCGCCCGCGACCAATGCCGAGCGCTTCGGACCGGTGAAGAAGTCGGTGATCGGGATGAGTCTGGGCCCGTCGGGTCCCGCGCTCTCGACGGTCGCGTCCAGCGCGACGAGCACCGGGAGCGAATCGCCGGCCGGCGACGCGGTGGCCAGGTTGCCGCCGATCGTCGCCGCGTTACGGATCTGGGGTGAGCCGACGGTACGCGCCGCGTACGCGAGCGCCGGAACGAGATCTGCGATGCGTCCGCTCTCCAGTTGCGCGAACGGGGTGGCCGCGCCGATCACCGCGGTCGTGCTGTCGATCCGGATGCCCGTGAGCTCGGCGACGCGCCCGACGGCCACGACCTGGGTGAGCGAGCGGCGGCCGTCGTTCACCTCGACCATCAGGTCGGTACCACCCGCGAGCACGGTGGCGTCGGGGTTCGCGGCCAGCGCGGCGAGCGCAGCGGGGAGCGACTCAGGAACGATGACGGTCATGGCGCTCACAGGTTCCGCTGCAATTCAACAAACTGTCAATGCAGAGCCGTGAACAGACTGTGAATCGGGCTCTCAACCGACCGGGAGCGATCAACCGGGCCGGGCGATCTGCATGGAGACACGCGTGGCGCCGGCTCCGATCGCGGCCCGACTGACCGCATCGGCGGCCGCGAGCACCTGATCGTCGTCGCCCTCGACCGAGCTGCCGAACGGACCGAAGTCGACCGCGAGTCCGGCGGCGCGAACGGCCTCGACCGCCGCCCTCACATGCGGTCCCGGCGCGCCGTCGTGGAACGGCTCCACGGTGAATTCGATTCGCAACGCCATCCCGGTGCACCCTAACGCCGTGCTGCTGCGCGGCGGAACCGTCCTCGATGTCGACGGCGAGCGCCGCGCCGACCTCCGCATCGGCCGCGACGGACGCGTCGCCGCCGTCGCTCCGGTGCTCGAGCCCGACCCGGGTGAGGCGGTGGTCGAATGCGCGGACCGCCTGCTCGTGCCGGGGGGTGTCGACGTGCATACCCACTTGCATCTCCCCGTCGGCGCCGTCCGCGTCAGCGACGACTTTCTCACGGGCACGATCGCCGCCGCGATCGGCGGGACGACGACGATCGTCGACTACGTCACCGCGTATCGCGGCGAGGATCCGATGGACGCGCTGTCGACGTGGCGAGGTTGGGCCGAGCCCGCCTGCGTCGACTACGGGCTGCATATGACGTTCACCGAACGAGTGCCCGAGCGCGCGATCGCCGCGTGTGTCGAAGCCGGTATCACGTCGTTCAAGTTGTACATGGCGTATCCGGAGCTCCTGCAGGTCGACGACGACGTCATCGCCGACATCATGCGCATCACGCGCAAGCACGGGGCGTTCGTCACGCTGCACTGCGAGAACGGCGGTGCGATCGAAGCGCTTCGGCGCCAGGCGGTGGCCGAGGGCCGGACGGGAGTGATGGAACACGCGCGGACGCGGCCCGCGGAGATGGAAGCGGAAGCCGTCGCCCGCGCCGCCGCGCTGGCCGAACGCGCGGAGACGAGCGTGTACGTCGTGCACTTGTCGTCGGCCCCCGCGCTCGCCGAGGTTCGCCGGGCGCGCGAGCGGGGCGTCGACGTGATCGCGGAGACGTGCCCTCAGTATCTGTACCTCGACACCGCGCGCCTGGCCGATCCCGACGGCGAGTCGTACGTGTGCACTCCGCCGCTGCGCGATCCCTGGCATGTCGAGGAGCTGTGGCACGGCATCACAACGGGCGCGGTGCAGACGGTCGCGACCGATCACTGCCCCTTCACGGTGGCCGATCGCCGTGCGGGTGTGCGCGGGCGCCCGGACGGGTTCGCCGACTTCACCGAGATTCCCGGCGGCCTCCCAGGCATCGAGACGCGCATGGGTCTCGTGTGGGAAGGCGTCGCCGCGGGGCGCATCACGCGCGGCGACTGGGTGCGCCTGTGCGCGGAAGCGCCGGCCCGCACGTTCGGACTCTGGCCGTCGAAGGGAAACCTCCGCGTCGGCGCGGATGCCGACGTCGTCGTGTGGGATCCGGCGCGCGACCAGTCGCTCGACGCCGACGCGCTGCACATGGCGGTCGACCATTCGCCGTACCACGGCCTCACGGTCACCGGGTGGCCCGAGTCGGTGTTCGCACGCGGCGACCTCGTCGCCGTCGACGGACGGTACGTGGGCGAACCCGCACGCGGCCGTTACGTCAGTCGCCCGCGTTGAGGTAGTTGTAGATCGTGAACCGGCTGACGCCCATCGCGTCGGCCACGCTCTCGACCGATCGCCGCAGCGCGAACGCGCCCCGCTCGTCGAGCATCCGGACCGCGCCTTGCTTCTGTTCCCGCGACATCTCCCCGAGCGCGACGCCGAGCTCGTGCTCGACCGCGGCCATCATCCGATCGAGCGTTCCCTGCATGCCCGGCATGCGCATACCGCCGACGACGACACCTTCCCACTCCAACGGGATATCGCCCACCCGCACCTGCTTCGGCCCGACGATCTCCGCGCCGAGCGCCTCGGCGACGGGCTCCAGCGCGCGCAGGAAGGGATGACGCGCCGCGACCATGCGGCGAGAGTACCTGCGCCCCGCGTAACGACCGCGTGAACACCCCTCACCACAGTTGACAGATTTCTCCCGCACCGGAACGCTGGCGCCGTGACCACTCTGATCCGCAACGGCATCGTCTTCCCCATGGTCCCGGAGACGCGCGGCGCACTCGATCCCGGATCGGTACTCATCGAAGGTGACCGGATCGTCGCCGTCGGCGCGGTCGACGAGATCGACGCCGATGCCCGCACGGTCGGAGCCGAGATCGTCGACGCGACCGATCACGCGGTGTTACCCGGGCTGCACAACTGCCATCTGCATTCCGGACTGCTACGGGGCACTGCGGAGTCGATGTCGCTGTGGGATTGGCTGAAGGCATACGTCGACCCCGCGCACAAGGCGCTCACGCCCGAGATCGCGCGGGCCGCGTCGATGCAGTGCTACGCCGAAGGACTCCTGGCCGGAACCACCTCCGTGATGGACATGTGGCGCTTCATGGAGGGATCCGCCGATGTTGCCGACGAGCTCGGGCTGCGCGCCACACTCGTCCCGTACGTCGCCGACGAGGCGGGCTTCGACTTCTTCGAGAGCATCGAGTCGAACCGCCGTTTGCTGGAGTCGCACGCGGTTGCCTCCGACGGCCGGGTGCGCACGTGGGTCGGGCTCGAACACCTCATGTACTGCACGAAGGAGTGCTTCGCGCAGGCGGTCGGGCTGATGGACGAGTTCGGCACCGGGTTGCACACGCACTCGTCGGAGTCGATCTGGGAGGTCGAGGAGTCACTCAAACGTTGGGGCCGCCGCCCGATCGAAGTGTTCTACGACCGCGGAATCCTGGGTCCGCGCACTGTCGTTGCGCACTGCGTGTGGCTCTCCGATCGTGAGATCGAGCTGCTCGCGCAGACCGACACCGCGGTCGCGCATTGCCCCACCTCCAATATGAAGCTCGCGTCGGGCCCGGCGCGCATCGGTGATCTGGTGCGTGCCGGTGTGCGAGTCGGTATCGGGAGCGACGGCGAGAAGGAGAACAACAACCTCGATCTCCTCGAGGAGATGAAGATCGCGTCACTGCTACAGAAGGTGACGACGTTGGATCCGACCGCCGGCGATCCGTGGGCCGTGCTCGGGCTGGCAACCTCAGGCGGTGCGGCGGCGCTCGGGCTGGGCGAGGTTGTCGGGACTCTGGAGCCGGGGAAGCGGGCCGACGTGGTGACCGTCTCGTTGCGCGGGCTACACACCACCCCGATCATGCACGGCCCGTTGTTCAACGTCGCCGCGCACCTGGTGTTCTCGTCGTCGGGTCACGACGTGCGCGACGTGTGGGTCGACGGTCGCGCGCTGGTGCGGGAAGGCAAGCCGTTGACGTTCGACATCGATCGCGTCCGCGCCGACGCACAAGCCGCCGCCGAGGAGCTCTTCGACCGCCGAGCCAAGATTCTCGAATCGACGTAACCTCGCCGCCCACGGGCCGGCCTCGCATCACAGCGCCCGAGCGGGCCATCGGTGCGCACTCGCGATTGCAAGCCTGCCGTCCGCGCTACGATGCCTTTGTGATGTTCCCGCCCGCGACCCTTCTCCTTCTCTTGTAGGCGAGCGCCATTGAGGCGTTCGCCGAAGCTCCTGTCCCTCGGGCCGGGAGCTTCTTGCGTTTCGGACCTGTATCCGGTCACGACAAAGTGAGCTGCAACATGCCTCCCGAGCCCGCACAGCCGAAAAAGATGCCGTTCGAGAAGTACCACGCGTTCGTGCCGCTCGAACTGCCCGACCGTGAGTGGCCGGACCGCAAGCTCACGAAGGCGCCGCGCTGGTGTGCGGTCGACCTTCGTGACGGCAACCAGGCGCTCATCGACCCGATGGATCCCGTCCGCAAGCGCCGTATGTTCGAGACCCTCGTGGCGATGGGCTTCAAGGAGATCGAGGTCGGGTTCCCGTCCGCGAGCCAACCCGACTTCGATTTCGTGCGCCAGCTGATCGACGAAGACCTCATTCCCGACGACGTGACCATCCAGGTCCTCACTCAGTGCCGCGACGAGCTGATCGCGCGCACTTACGAATCGTTGATCGGCGCGCCGCGCGCCATCGTGCACTTCTACAACTC
>DASYJT010000031.1:0-5319 GCA_035996165.1 Acidimicrobiia bacterium | reverse complement strand
CATCGAGGGTCTGGGTGAGGAGCGCGTGCGTCAGTTCGTCGAAGCCGGACTCCTCGAGGACGCGGCCGACGTGTATGCACTCACCGTCGATCGACTCGTCCCGCTCGAGCGGATCGGTGAGCGCTCGGCGCAGTTGCTCGTTGACGCGATCGAGAGCTCGAAGATCCGTCCGATGTGGCGCGCGCTCGTCGGGCTCGGAATCAACCATGTCGGTCCGACCGCGGCGCAGGCGCTGTCGCGCGGGTTCGACGACCTCGAAACGATCATGGGCGCGAGCGAAGAACGACTCACGGCGATCGACGGCGTCGGCCCCACGATCGCGCAGAGCATCGCCACCTGGTTCTCGATCGACCGGAACCGACGCCTCGTCCTACGGTTGCACGAGGCCGGGGTGAACTTCGAGGGCGAACGTGGGCAGCAGCGTGAGGCGGTCGACGCGTCGTTCGCCGGCCTCACGTTCGTACTGACGGGTTCACTCGAGGAACGCACGCGCGACGAAGCCGCGGAGGAGATCGAGGCGCGCGGGGGCAAGGTGACGTCGAGCGTGTCGAAGAAGACGAGCTACGTGGTGGTGGGCGAGAGTCCCGGGTCGAAGCTCGCGAAGGCCGAGGAGCTCGGTGTGACCATTCTCGACGAGCACGCGTTCGAGGCGTTGCTCGCAAGCGGTCAACCGACGTTGAACGACCAGGTATAGCTGCGCAGCTGGTGCTTGGCGCGGGCGGCTTCCGCGGTCGGGATCGTGCGCGGCCACCACTGGATCACGGCGCTGTGTCCGCCCTTGGTGAACTCTCGGATGTCCTTGCCCGGTCCCGGGTCGAAGAGCACCTCGCCCAGATTCGGATCGCCCGAGATCTGGTCTTGGGGGATCACGCGTCCGTCGATCGTGATCTGTCCGGTGAACTCGGATCGGAGTTGCGCGCCGACCCCACCCTGCGGGAGGAGCTGGTCACTCTCGTTGGGCTGGAGCGAGATGATCTCGGCCGGCCGTTGGACGGTGGCGGGACCGTTGACCTGCGCCGCGCCACCCAGGATCAAAGCTGTGACACCGACGAGCAGGAACGTTCCGACGGCGGCGACACGAAGCGGATGGTCCGGCCGGGTGAGCGACACGGCGATGAACCTACCGTTGCCCACTCGGCTTCGGGGAACGGACGTGACCGGCCCGTGACCCGTCTCGCGCGTACCCGGCCACTACCGTTCAATCCATGCCCGGCAGCGCAGTGAGCGACCTCGCGGGCCGTGTCCTGGCGGGCCGGTACCTGCTCCACGGCGCGGTCGGCACCGGCGCGAGCGGTCGCGTCTACGTCGCCGAGGACACGCGCCTGCGGCGCCGGGTCGCGGTCAAGGTGCTGCACGCGGCCTTGGCGGAGGACGCCGCCTTCCTCCGGCGCTTCCGGGCCGAGGCGCAGCTCGCGGCCTCGTTACATCACCCCCACATCGTCACCGTGCACGACTGGGGCGACGACGACGTTCCCTTCATGGTGCTCGAGCTGCTCGAGGGCGGCTCGCTCCGTTCGATGCTCGATCAGAACTCAACGCTGACGGTCTCGCAGACCGCGCGTGTGGGCCGCGACGTCGCCTCCGCGCTCGAGTACGCGCACGCGCGCGGCGTGCTCCATCGCGACATCAAGCCCGCCAACCTCTTGTTCGACGAGCACGGCATCGTGCGCGTTGCCGATTTCGGTCTCGCGCGCGCCCTCGCGGAAGCCAGCTGGACGGAACCCGCGGGCGCGGTGTTCGGCACCGCCCGTTACGCCTCGCCCGAGCAGGCCCGGGGCGCGCAGCTCGACGCGCGATCCGACCTCTATTCGCTCGCGCTCGTTCTGGTCGAGAGCGTCACCGGTCATCTTCCGTTCGCGTCCGACACGACGCTCGGCACGCTGACCGCGCGCACGATCGATCCGATCGTCGCGGGTGAGGAGCTCGGGCCGCTCGAGTCGGTCATCGACTGTGTGGGCGCGATCGACCCCAACGACCGGTATCCCGACGCCGCGACCATGCGCCAGGCGATCTCGGACGCGGCCGACACACTGCCACCGCCCGGTCCGCTGCTTCTCGCCGGCATGGTCGATCGAGCCGATCCGCATCCCACGCGCGCGGCGCCGGTGCGGAACGCGTCGTTGTTCGACCAGGACGCGATCGAAGCCGCCACCCGCGGTTCGCGCGACGACAATGGGATCGCGCGTGCGCGCCGCGCCACCGGGGAGAAGCGGCTGGTTCCCTGGATCGTGGCTACCGTCTTGATCCTCACGGTCGCGCTCGCGGCCGCGGCGCTCGCGCAGGTAGGCAGCGCGGCCGCCGTGTCGATCCCGGGTCTGCGCGGCTTGACGCTGAAGCAGGCGACATCGACGGCGAGGGCGAAGGGTCTCGCGGTGTCGACCACGAACCGCACCGCGCCCGACCCCGCAGGCACCGTCATCGACCAGAGTCCCGCGCCCGGCGCGTTCGCCGCGAGCCATCGCGTGAACCTCGTGGTCTCGGCCGGACCTGCACCCGTACCCGTGCCCAACATCACGAACGCGCCGTGGGCCGACGCCAAGAAGGCTCTCGACGCGGCCGGACTCATCTACGCGGCCAACCCGCCGACGCAGTTCGACGACAAGATCCTCGCCGGCAACGTGCTGCACGTCACCCCCGCGGTCGGCGCGCGCGTTCCGCCCGACGGCCGGGTCAACGTCGTGCTCAGCTCGGGCCATGCACCCGTGAACGTGCCCGACGTGCAGAAACTCACGTTCGACGCCGCCGCGAAGGCACTGAGCGACGCGAAGTTCAAGCCGCGCCGGGCGCCTACCGACGATTTCTCGGACACGGTCGCCAGGGGTCACGTCGTCGGCACCGAACCGGCGATTGGCGCGAGCGCGCCGTACGGATCCGACGTCGTCATTCACGTGTCGAAGGGGCCCGATCTCGTCAAGGTTCCCGACGTCACCAACATGCGGTTCGACGACGCGGCCAACTACCTCGCGCAGTTCGGATTCCAGACGGCGACCCCGGGGAGCTACAAGCCCGGCGATCGCGTGCGGCGCCAGTCGCCCGCGGCCGGCTCGAAGGCGCCCCGGAATTCGACGGTGACGATCAGTCGTTAGCCCCGTCGCCGCGTCTCTGCGTACGATCCGCACGACCGACACAGGGAGACGGCACACATGGGTTCACTCGACGGACGGGTCGCGATCATCACGGGTGCGGGGCGCGGTCTCGGCCGCGAGCACGCGCTGCTGTTCGCGAGCGAAGGCGCGAAAGTGGTCGTCAACGACCTCGGCGGCGACATGCACGGCGAAGGTGGCGACCCGAGCTCGGCGATGCAGGTCGTCGACGAGATCAAGGCGGCGGGTGGCGACGCGGTCGTCAACGGCGAGAACGTCGCCGACTGGGACGGCGCCCAGCGCCTCGTCCAACAGGCCGTCGACGCGTTCGGAGATCTGCATGTGCTGGTGAACAACGCGGGGATCCTGCGCGACCGCGTCATCATCAACATGACCGAGTCGGAATGGGATGCGGTCGTCGCCGTGCACCTGAAGGGTCATTTCGCGCCGACGCACCACGCGGCGGTCTACTGGCGGGAGCAGACGAAAGCGGGCAAGGAAGTGCAGGCGTCGATCATCCACACGACGTCGACCTCCGGCCTGTTCGCGAATCCCGGTCAGGCGAACTACGACGCCGCGAAGAGCGGCATCGCGACGCTCTCGCAGGTCTGCGCGAAGGAGCTCGTGCGCTACGGCGTGCGCTCGAACGCGATCGCGCCCGGTGCGCGGACCCGACTCACGGAGGCAACGCCGGGTCTCGGCGACGCGGTCAAGGCTCCCGAGGAGGGCTTCGACGTGTGGCACCCCGGAAACGTCTCGCCTCTCGTCGCCTATCTGGCGACCACCGGGTGCACGATCAGCGGCGAGTGCTTCTTGGTGCAGGGCGGCAAGGTGCAGCGCGCGCAATCGTGGAAGGCCGCGGAGACGATCGACAAGAACGAGCGGTGGACGGTGGAGCAGCTCGCGTCCGAAGTCCCGAAGCTCGTTCCGGAGCGGGCGAAGAAGTGAGCCCGACTACTCGGTGATCTCCTGCAGTGCGGCGGTGAGCGCCGGGTTGCCGCCGCTGGCGCCCTGCATCATCAGCTTGGTCATGTCGCCCTGGACCCGAACCTTGCCCGACATGAATGCCTGCATACCGGCCTGCTGGTCGCCGGAGACGAACACCGCGCGTGCCGTGTCGATGTCGGTCGACATCGTGAGGTCGGCGCCGTCGGTGGTGCCCTTGCCGAAAAGCACCTCGCCGTTCTTCGCGCCCATGAAGAACTTGACCGTCTGGTCGCCGTCGGCGATCTCGAGATTCATCACGAGGTTCGTCGGCGGCACCTCCGGCTGGTGCTCCTGGATGAGCTTCGCCGCGGCGTCGAACCACGGGTCGGAGAGAAACTGGTACTTGTCGGACACACGAGCCTCCTCGGTTGCAGCGGGCGGATCGTAGCTGAGCATCCGTGGCGCGCGTCTAGCCTGAAGCCGTGGCGGCTACGACGAGGCTCGAGCGCATCGCGGAGCACGAGCGCAATCCGAAATGGAAGAACGTTCCGCTGCGCATCGAGATGTCTGAGTGCATCAACTGCGACGCGTGCCTGCGCCACTGTCCCTCGCAATTCGGCGCGATCTTCAATCACGGAGCCGACGTCGTGATCGTGCCCGAGCTCTGCAGCGGGTGCGACAAGTGCCTGCCCGCGTGCCCGGTCAACTGCATCTATCCCGACCCCGAGTGGAGCCCGGCTCCCGACGCGTGGTGGGGATTGCCGCTCAGCCGGCTCGACCCGTACAAGTAGCCTCTCGCCGATGGCCGAACGCATCACCCGAGCCGACGTGGAACACGTCGCGCAGCTCGCTCGACTCGCACTTCACGACGACGAGATCGTCGCGCTGACCGAGGAGCTCGGCGCGATCCTCGAGCACGCGGCGCAGGTGTCGGCGCTCGACACCCACGACGTTCCGCCCACCGCGCATCCGTTGCCGGTCGTCAACGTATTCCGGCCCGACGTCGCCCGGCCCGGGCTCCCTCGCGACGAGGTCCTCGCGGCCGCGCCCGCCGCGGAGGAGAACCGCTTCCGCGTTCCGCGGATCCTGGGCGAGGAGCCGTGAGCGGCGCGCGGCGTATCGCCGACGACGTGCGCGTCGGTGCCCGGTCGGCTCGAGACGTGCTGGAGGAGCACCTTGCTGCGATCGACGCCCGTGAATCCGATATCCACGCGTTCAACACGGTGCTCGCCGACGACGCGCGGGCCGCGGCCGACGCCGTCGACGCCGCCGTCGCCCGCGGCGACGACCCGGGCCCGCTGGCCGGTGT
>DASYJT010000030.1:0-17904 GCA_035996165.1 Acidimicrobiia bacterium | reverse complement strand
CTGGGGGAACTCCTCGGTCTCGTCGCCGTGGCGCGCCATCGGTGCGAGCTCACGTTCGGCGACGTCGCGCGCGAGCTGACGCAGCGCGGCCTGGTCTTCGGTGTCGGCGAACGGACTCGCCCCGGTCGCGTGCGCGGGCATGAGGCTCAGGCTACTTCGCAGCCTGACGTGCACGTCAGGTCCGGTCGACGGTCGCTCAGGCGTGCAGGAACATCTTCATCGCGCCCTGGATGACCAAGAGCGCGGACGCGCCGATGAGCGCGGGCTTCACGACCGTCGCCGGTCCGAGGTAGCGCTCGCGCTTGGGCTTCTTGGCCATGACGTGGGGATCGGCCTGCTTGGGGGTCACCTTGACCCCGACGACCGGAACCTGACTACCGTGTCAGGTATGGCTGCTGAGACCACGGGCGACGCCGGTCCTGACCTCGACTGGATGACCGCCCAGCCGTACGAGGCCTGGGGGGCGGTCCGGCGGTCGGAGTGCCCGGTTCTCGCGACCGGGGGCGATGTCATGGGCCCCGGAACCGGCACCTTCTACCAAGTCGCCCGCTTCAAAGACGCCGATGCGGTGCTCCGCGACGACAAGACCTTCTCGTCGTCGATCAACGGCGACCACATCGGCCAGTTCATGGGCGATCTCATCCTCGCGATGAACGGCGAGGAGCACCGGAAATACCGCAACCTCGTGGCCAAGGCGTTCCGCGCGTCACAGCTCGAGCGCTGGGACGACACGCTCGTCCGCCCGATCATCAACCGGCTGCTCGACGCGATCGCGCCGCTCGGTAGCGCCGATCTCGTGGCGTCGGTCACGGCGCAGTACCCGGTGCAGGTCATCTGCGGTATCGCGGGCGTGCCCCTCGAGGACTCCGCCCAGTTCGCGCAATGGGCCGAGGAGATCAACACCGGGCCGATGGCCCCCGAGCGCGGTCACGCGGCCAGCTCGGCGATGGTGGAGTACCTGCGCCCGCTCGTCGAAGCGCGTCGCGCGGAGTCGACCGGCGACTTCCTCTCCGACCTCGTGCACGCCGAGGTCGACGGCGAGCAGTTGAACGACGACAAGATCTACGGTTTCCTGCGGTTGCTGTTGCCCGCCGGCGGCGAGACGACCTTCCGCGTCATGGGCAACGCGTTGCTCGCGCTGCTGACGCATCCCGACGATCTTGCGAGCGTCTACGCCGACCGATCACTCATTCCGGAGGTCATCGAGGAGACCTTGCGCTGGGAGACGTCGGTGACCATGGTGAGCCGCGTCGCGACCACCGACACGGAAGTGGGGGGCTGCCCGATCAGCGCCGGTTCGCCGGTCGGCGTGTTGACCGGCTCCTCGAACCGCGACGAGGACCGATGGGACGCCGCCGACGAGTGGAAGCTCGGCCGGCCGGTGCAGCACCACCTCGCGTTCGGAACGGGCCCGCACCAGTGCCTCGGCATGCACCTCGCGCGGTTGGAGCTGCGCGTCGGGCTCAATGAGATCCTCGACCGGTTGCCGAACCTGCAGCTCGTCCCCGGAACCGACTCGGCCGTCATCGAGGGCTACGCGTTCCGCGGACCACGCGCGCTGCCGGTCACATTCGACCCGAGCTAGCCGGCGCTGCCGAACATCATCATCCACTGCTCGCGCGTGCGCGGGCGGAACACGACGTTGGTGCGGCGCACGTCGCCCATCGGCGCATTGGCCTCGGGTGAGTACTGGTGACCCGGGTAGAGCACGGTGTCGTCGGGGACGACCGAGAGCTTCTGGGTGAGGCTCTCGTACAACGCCTCGGGATCGCCACCGGGTAAGTCGGTACGGCCACAGCTGTCGAGGAAGAGCGTGTCGCCGCTCACGAGCTTGCCGTCGACGAGGAAGCACTGTGAACCCGGGGTGTGTCCCGGCGTGTGGATGAGGGTGATCGGGATCTGGCCGACCTCGACGACATCGCCCGACGCGTGCGTGACGAGATCGGAGTCGGAGCAACCGGTGACGCGCTTGACGCCCCACGCCTCTTCGGCCTGGACGTGCAGCTTCGCGTTCACGTCGGGGAGCGCGAGCAACTCCGCGATGCCGGCGATCGACCAGCCGCCGAGATCACCGCCGACATGATCCGGGTGGTAATGCGTGACCAGCACGTCGGAAAGGCGCATCCCGTCGGCGGTGAGCACGTCGACGAGCTCCGCCGGGCCGTAGGCCGGATCGACCGCGATCGCGTCGCCCGTCTCGCGGTCGCCGATGAGGTACACGAAGTTGACCATCTGCCGGGCGATCTGGTCGTCGTGTGCAAAGTCGCGCCCGGCGAGCAGTTGGCGGAAGTAGAGGCGGTTCTCCATCGGGCGACACCCTACGAGGAATCGCTTTGGGAGGCGCGTCGGAACGGCGTCTACGCTCGCCCGCGTGCGCAGCGCGGCGACGGACATCGACAAGGTCCGCCGGTCGACCCGATCGGTGCTGCGCGCCCTCGACGACCTCACCGACGAGCAGGCCTCGGCGCCGTCGCGATTGCCGGGCTGGACGCGCGCCGAGGTGATCACCCACCTCGCGCGCAACGCCGACGGCATACGCGGGATGGTCGAGGCGGCCGCGCGCGGCGACGTGGTCACGATGTACCCGAGTGCCGAAGCGCGAGCGGAGGGAATCGCCGCCGGACGGGGCGCGGCTCCGGCAGTGCTGCGCGCCGACCTCCGGGGCGCGCACGATCGGCTGATCGATGCGTGGCTCGCCCTTCCCGACGATGCGTGGGAGCGCACCGGGCGGATGGCGGCCGGGACGCGCACGATGCGGGACTTCCTCTGGGTGCGATTGCGCGAGGTCGAGATCCATCACGTCGATCTCGACGTCGGGTACGAGTCGTCCGACTGGCCCGTCGCCTTCGTCGACGCCGCGCTGCAGGAGATCTTCTCCTCGTTTCCGCAACGCGCCGCGCCGACCCGGCTGCCCGTCGACATCGACTACCGCGTCGTGACGACCGATCACGACCGCGCGTGGCGCGTCGAGCTGCGCGGTGGCGAAGTCAACGTCGCGCCCGACGACGGCCGCGCGACCGACGGCGAAGCCATCGGGTGGGGCTGCGACATTGCCGCGTGGCTGTACGGGCGCGACCCGCGCGGCGGGGGAGTGCTCGCGTCGGGAGACGTCGGCGTGTTGCGACTCCCGCGCTGGTTCCCTTTCGGCTGAACCTGGACGAGTCCGTGTCGCACGCGCCCGTATTCATTGACCCTTCAGTCCCCGTAGGGGGGATCAAATGGTGAATGAATCTCCTGCGTTTGACGCGTACGCTCTCACTATGACGACCACGAACGGAACGCGTACCGAGTACCGCACGTGTCATCTCTGTGAGGCGACGTGCGGGCTCGAGCTGCATCTCGACGGCGGCACGATCACATTGGTGCGCGGGGATCGCGACGATGTGTTCAGCCACGGCTTTCTCTGTCCGAAGGGCACGGCGCTGAAGCAACTCGAGGCCGATCCCGATCGGATCCGGCGACCGTTGGTGCGGCGCGGCGACACATTCCACGAGGTGTCATGGGACGAGGCGTTCGAGGCGATCGACGCGGGACTCACGCCGATCCGCGAGCGGTACGGGCCGGATGCGCTCGCCGTCTACCTCGGCAATCCGGGCGCGCACAATCTCGCGGGGCTCGTCTACAACCGCGCCTTGCTCCAGGCGGCGCGGACGAAGAACGTCTACTCGGCGAGCACCGTCGACCAGATGCCGAAGCAAGTTTCGGCCGGTCTCATGTTCGGTGGTGCGCTCACGATCCCGGTTCCCGACATCGATCGCACCGACTATCTCCTGGTGCTCGGCGCGAATCCCTACGCGTCGAACGGCTCGCTGATGACCGCGCCCGACGTACCGGGGCGCCTGCAGGCGTTGCGGGCCCGCGGCGGCAAGGTCGTCGTGGTGGATCCGCGCCGGACGAAGACGGCCGAGGAAGCGAACGAGCACCTCCCGATCCGACCCGCCACCGATGCACTCTTCCTCTTTGCGCTCGTGCACGTGTTGTTCGTCGAGAACCTCGTCGATCTCGGCACCGTCGCTGCGCACGTCAACGGTCTCGCCGAAGTGCAAAACGCGGCGGCCCCGTTCAGCCCCGACGCCGTCGCGCCCGTGTGCGGTATCGACGCGGAGACCATCCGCCGTATCGCGCGTGAGCTGGCGAGCGCGCCCACCGCCGCCGTGTACGGGCGGATCGGCACGTGCGTGCAGGAGTTCGGCACGCTGGCGTCGTGGCTCGTCGACGTGCTCAACATCTGCACCGGGAATCTCGACCGGCCGGGCGGCGCCATGTTCACGAACGCGGCGACCTCGACTGCGGGCGAGGCAACCGGAAAGGGGAGGGGCGTCACGTTCGGTCGGCGCACCTCCCGAGTGCGCGGTCTACCCGAGTTCTTCGGCGAGCTGCCCGTCGTGTGTCTCGCCGAGGAGATCGAGACTCCGGGCGACGGCCAGATCCGAGCGCTCGTCACCATCGCGGGTAATCCCGCGGTGTCGGCGCCCAACTCCGATCGGATCCAGCGCGCGCTACCGACGCTCGACTTCATGGTGAGTATCGACATCTATCTCAACGAGACGACGCGAAACGCCGACGTGATCCTGCCGCCGGAGCCCGAGCTCGCGCGCGGTCACTACGACATCGCGCTCTACAACCTCGCGATCCGCAACATCGCGAACTACTCGCCGCCGCTCGTCGACCTCGAACCCGGTGAGGTCCCGGAGTGGCGTTCGATGCTGCGCCTCGCCGGTGTGATCGGCGGCCAGGGCGCACACGCCGACGTCGACGCGCTCGACGACCTCGTCGTCGCGGGCCTGGTCACCAAAGCAGTCGCCCGGCGCGGCTCCAACGTCGAGGGCAGCGATGCCGACGAGCTGTCGAAAGCGCTCGCGACGCGGCGCGGTCCCGAACGTGTGCTCGACGTCATGTTGCGCACCGGCCCCTACGGCGACGGCTTCGGCGCCAACCCCGACGGTCTGTCGCTCGCCAAGCTCGAGGCGAATCCACACGGCATCGACCTGGGTCCGCTCCAGCCGCGCATCCCCCAGGTGTTGCGCACCCCGACGGGGATGATCGAGCTCGCGCCCGACGCCTGCATCGCCGACGTCGATCGTCTCCGTTCGGTGTTCGATCGCCCGCTCGCGCGCGACGGTGGGCCACTGGTGCTCGTCGGGCGGCGCGACCTCCGCTCGAACAACTCGTGGATGCACAACCTGCAGGTGTTGGTGAAGGGCAAGCCGCGCTGCACGGTGCACGTCCATCCCGACGACGCGGCTCGGCTCGGCGTGGGCGACGGCGCCGACGTTCGGGTCAGCTCCACGGCGGGCGCGATCGTGCTGCCCGCCGAGGTGACCGACGCGGTGATGCAAGGCGTCGTGAGCATTCCGCACGGCTGGGGGCACGATGTCGACGGCACGCAGATTGCGACCGCCAGTCGTCATCCCGGCGCGAACTCGAACATCCTCGCCCGCTCCGACCTCTTCGATCCGCTCTCGGGTAACGCCGTGTTCAGCGGGATCCCCGTAGAGCTGGCGCCGGTCTAACCCTCAGGCGTGCCCGACGGCGCGTCGATACACCCCGAAAGGTCGTTTCGCCCTGGGGGTCGTCACGCAGCTCCTCCCGTTCCTGGTCGCACTACTGCTCTCCTCGCTCGTGCACGAGCTGGGTCACGCGGTCGTCGCGAAGGCGCTGCGATTTCATATCGTCTCGTTCCGCGTCGGCACTGGTCCGGTGCTCGCGAAGTTCTCGATCGGGTCGACCGCCGTCGATCTCCGGTGGTTTCCGATGGGGGGCTTGGTCCGGGTCGCTCCAATCGGGCCGCGGCGGCTGCGCGCCCGGCTCGTATGCGTGCACCTCGCCGGCGTAGGTGCGGTGGTCGGCTGCGCCGCGCTCGTGGTTCTGGTCGCGAGCCCGGCGTTGGGACTCGCGGCGGTGATCGTGGCTCTCACTCAGGTCGGAAACCTCGTGCCGCACACGATCAGCATGGAGACGCAAAAGCTTCCGAACGACGCGTTGAAGGTGTGTCGGGAGTTGTTCCGGCCGAGCGTCTACATGCCGCCGCAGGTGCACGTCGCCGTGTTGAACCAATTTCGCGAGGAGACGCGCCGCCGCGACTGGAACGCGTGCCGCGCGACAGCTGCCGACATGCGGCGCAGGTTCCCCGACGACAACGCGGGACTGATACTCGAGTCGATGGCCAACTCGCAGCTCGGCGAGCCGTTGGGCCTCGACCTCGAGGCCGCGGTTCGGCTCTGGACGCCCGAGCCGGTGCCCTACCTCCGGGGAATGCTCGCGCTCCTGACGAACGAAGTCGTGTACTACGACCTGCTCGACCGGCGTACCCCGCCCGACCCTGTAGTCGACGTCATGCGGCGCGCGCACGGGGCGCTCCCAAACCAGGCGATGATCACCGACACGCTGGCGTGGGTGCTCATCGAGTCGGGCGCGGTCGACGAGGGCCTCGAGCTCAGCGCCTCGATCGACGAGACGCAGTTCGCGGACGCCCCTCGCGCCGCCGTGCTCGCGGTGCGCGCCATCGGATGCACGAAGGCCGGCCGCCCCGACGATGCCGAGCGGCTCCGGGTCGATGCCGTCTCACTCGACCCGGAGTGCCCGCTCATCGAGCACCTCGACGCTATTTCCGCTCCGCGTTGAGCGCGTCGAACATCTCGTGATCGACGAGATCGTCGTATTCGGGGTGACGCTCGATGAAGCGTTCGACGAACGGGCAGACCGGCACGATGTGCAGACCCCGCCGGCGGATGTCGTCGAGCGCGCCCATGACGAGCACGGTCGCCCGGCCCGAGCCTTCATGCGCCTTGTCGACCTCGGTGTGCACGAGGATGAGGCGGCCGCCGCGCATGTTGTACTGCACGAAGGCGACGACGCGCCCGTCGTCGACCAGCTCGTAGCGAAAACGTTCCTTGTTGTCGCGGACGTCGCTCACGACGACGGTGCACTCTGTTCGCGGAGTCCCCGGGCGAAGTCGGCCATGCCGCGCAGGTATTGGTCGCAGTGTTGTGTCTTGCCGACCGCGATGGCCTTGGCGTCGATACCGCCCGGGAAGACGGCCGGGATGTAGTACTCGAAGCCACCGTCTTCGATCGCGTCCGCAATGCCCGTGGCGCACTCCGACGCGGGAACCTTGTCGACGTCCATGAGCGCAGGAACATTGTCGGGCTGGTCCCAGATCTCCGTGGCGATCGGTCCGGGGAGCACGAGCTTCACCTCGATCGGTGTGCCCGCGAGATCGAGCAGCATCGCCTCCGCGAACCCGCACATCGCGTACTTCGCCGCGTTGTACGCCGACTCGTTCACGATCGGGATGCGGCCGCCCATGCTCGACACGAACAGAATCTGTCCGCGTCCGCGCTCGATCATGCGCGGCAACACCGCGAGGCCCATCCGGACCGGTGAGTGGAAGTCGACGTCCATCACGTGCTGCACGTCGTGCGGGGTGAGATCGGTCACGCGCGTCCGCTTCGGGATCGCGGCGTTGTTGACGAGCACGTCGAGGCCGCCGAACGCATCCCACGCTTCGAGCGCGACTGTCTCGGCCCGTTCGAGGTCGCCGAGGTCGGCCGCCCATGAACGCGAGCCGGGCGTGAACGCGCGGCACCGTTCGAGCACCTCTTCCAGGCGATCGGCGCGCCGGGCGACGATGCCGACGGTCGCGCCGCGTTCGGCGAGGATCGGCGCGAGCGCCGCTCCGATTCCCGACGAAGCACCTGTCACCAGGATGTTCGCGCCCTCGATCTTCACGTTGCCACCTGCATGCTCTAGGTCTCCGATATCTGACGGGATTCGTGCTCGGCCCACGAGAAGATGCCTTTCGACATCGTCGACGCCTCGGCGCGCGCCCGGGCGCCGAAGATCTCGGCGCGAGCCGCGTGCACACCACGGTCGGCGGGTGCGGCCTGCACGGCCAGCTCCGCGAGATGACCGGCCAAGCGCATGTCGCCGGTAGCCGCGACCTCGAGCGCGCGTTCCGCGAGACGCGTCGCGCCGCCCACCAACTCGGCGATTTCGATCGCGAGCGCCTCGGCGGGCGCGGGCTTGAGGTGCGAGGGGTCGCCGTCGTACCAGCCGCCGTAGAGGCGCCAGAGATTGCGCACGACGAACTCGGGTTCGTCGTACACCGCATGCAGATAGGGGCGTTCCAGTAGATGCTCGGGCGCGCGCACCGTCTGCACGATGGCGTCGAGGCGCGCGCCTTCGTTCATCAGCGCGAGCGTCTGCTCGACGAGCGATTCGAGGAGCTCGGCGCCTTCGGTCAGCGCCCGGCGCACGCGGTCGGCGCCGACGATGGGTAGTCCGTGTCCCGGGAGCAGCATCTCCGGTTGGAGCGCGAGCATCTTGCGAAACGCGATCGCCCAGTCGCGCGCGTACCGTTGCGCCTTTTGCGGGTTGCCGCAGTTCGGCGACGCCCAGATGAACATGTCGCCCGCGAACAGCACCTTGCGCGCCGGCGACCACACCCACGTCGCGTCGTCGGTCTCGCCCCGGTCGTGGAAGAGCTCGAACTCCTCGCCGCCGACGGAGATGGCGAGCGTGTCGGAGTAGGTCTCGTCGGGGAGGCGGTACTCGGTCGGCCACCGGAGCCCCGGCGCCTTGAACTGCCGTTGGTTGATCACGGCGTTGTATCCCGCGGTCATTCGGTAGCGCTCGAAGCGTTCGGTGATCGCCTCGTGCGCGACGACGCGCGGCGCGGGCCAACCGTTCGTGCGCGCCTCCTCCTCGTAGATGTCGACGCCGAACACGTGGTCGATGTGCCCGTGGGTGAACACCGCCGTGTGCAGGGGCCGGGCCGACCACGTGCGGATCGTGTCATGCACCGACTGCGCGTGGAACACGCCGCTCGTGTCGACGACGACCAATCCGTCGTCCGTCTCGACGGCGGCTGAGTTGGCGAAGGCGTCGACGAAGGCGAGGCCCGGCTGCATCTCGGCCATCTGCCCGCTGGAGGCAAAGGGGTGGTGCGCCTCGATGGGCAGCTCGCCGGTGAACAGCTTGTCGGCGAGTTCGAGCAGGTCCATGCCCCGGAGCGTCGCATCTGGTGAACTTGTGGCGAAAATCAGAACGTGTTCTCATTCCGCTGATGGTCGTCGCCGAGCCCGGTCCCGAGTCCGCCCCCGAGGGGGCTCTGGCGCGCAGCCAGGCGGCCCGGCGCCGGCGCGTGCTCGACGCCACGTTGCAGCTCGCGGCCGAGGGCGGTTTCGACGCGGTCCAGATGCGCGATGTCGCGGCGGCCGCGGATGTCGCGCTCGGCACGGTGTACCGCTACTTCGCGTCGAAGGAGCGGCTGCTGCTCGAGGCGATGGCGGAACAACAGGCCGACCTCCGTGCGTATCTCGCCGTGCACCCTCCCCGCGACGACACGCCGGCGGCGCGGGTCGTATCCGTGCTCCGCGGCGCGAACCGGTCGCTGCGCGAATTTCCCGACGTCACCGCCGCGATGGTGCGTTCGTTCGGTACCGCGCAGATCGAGAACGCCGACATCGTGCAGCGGGTCACCGAGATCATGACCGCCATCATCACCAGCGCGATCCACGCACCGGAGCGCCGGGCCGCGACCGCGCGCGAAGTGCGCGTCGCCCGGATCCTCATGCAGGTGTGGCTCTCGTCGCTGAACGGCTGGGTGTGCGGCGTCGACGGGCCCGATCGGGTCGACGAAGACCTGGCCGCGGCCGCCGAACTGCTCTTGAGCTGAAGGCGCCTTTCGCCTCGAGAGTGGAACGTGTTCTATTTTCGGGTGATGCCCACGCGCCACTTCCATTTCGCCGACCTGTTCGAGCTCGCCGTCGACAAGGTGCCCGACCGCCTCGCGCTCGTCGACGCGCGCCGCGCGGTGACGTACCGCGAGCTCGACGAGCGGGCTACCCGCCTTGCCCACACGCTGACCGACCTCGGCGTGAAGGCGGGCGACCACGTCGGGATCCTGGCGACCAACTGCATCGAGTGGGTCGAGGCACTGTTCGCGATCTACAAGATCGGCGCCAGTGCGGTGAACATCAACTTCCGCTACGTCGAAGAGGAGCTGCGCTACATCTTCGAGAACTCCGATGTCGTCGCGTGCTTCTACCAGCGCGAATACGGCCCGCTGGTCGAGTCGGCGCGCTCGGCCCAACCGCTCCTGGCGCACTTCATCCGCATCGAGTGGAACGACTCCACCGCCGACGACGCCGCGCTCGACCCGATCCGGTTCGAGGACGCGGTGGCCAAGGGCTCGCCGGAACGCGATTTCCCGGAACGCTCCGACGACGACGTGTACCTGCTCTACACCGGCGGCACCACGGGCATGCCGAAGGGTGTGATGTGGCGCCACGAAGACGTGTACTTCGCGCTCGGTGGCGGCATCGACGTGTTCACGAACGAGAAGGTCACGACCCCCGAGACTTCGAGCGAGAAGATCGACACGGCGCAACCGAAGGGTCTCGTCTCGATCATCCTGCCGCCACTCATGCACGGCGCGGGTCAGTTCTCGGTGTACCGCACGCTCTTCGAAGGCAACAGCGCAGTGATGCCGGCGCGCTTCGAACCCGAAGAGGTGTGGCGCACGGTCGAGAAGTACGGCGTCAACGTGATGCAGGTCACGGGCGACGCGATGGCGCGCCCGCTCGCCGACACGCTCGAACGGCTGCAGGGCGAGGTCGACGTGTCGTCGCTCTTCTCGTTCGCGAGTACCGCGGCGATCTTCTCGCAGACCGTCAAGGACCAGCTTCAGGGGTTGCTGCCCGAATACACGATGATGCTCGACTCGGTCGGGTCGACCGAGACGGGAATGAACGGGATCCGGATGGTGCAGAAGGGCGACGCGCCCAAGGACGGGATCACGAGCGTGCAGGCGGCCGCCGACTCCGTCGTTCTCGACGAGAACTTCGAACCGGTCGTGCCCGGCTCCGGTGCGGTCGGACTCCTCGCGCGCGGCGGCAACATTCCGCTCGGCTACTACAAGGATCCGGTGAAGACCGCGGAGACGTTCGTCACCGACTCCCACGGCCGGCGGTGGTCGATTCCCGGCGACTTCGCGCGCGTCGAGGACGATGGTCGCATCACGCTGCTCGGGCGCGGTTCGGTATCCATCAATTCGGGCGGCGAAAAGATTTACCCGGAGGAAGTCGAAGCCGCGCTCAAGTCGCACCCCGACGTGTACGACGTGCTCGTCGTCGGCGTCGCCGACGAACGATGGGGGGAGCGCGTGTGTGCGCTGTTGCAGCCGCGGCCCGGTCGCACGCCCGATCTCGAGCAGTTGCGTGAGCACTGCCGCAGCCGTATCGCCGGTTACAAGATCCCGCGTGAGCTCCTGCTCGTCGACGAGGTGCCGCGCCTCCCAAACGGGAAACCCGACTATCGGTCCGCCAAGGAACAGGCAAAAGCGCGGACGCGCGAAGTCTGAGTGCTCGATGTGGTCTACGGTGATTTGGTCCCGTCCGGCTTGGGGCCGTCTCCTCAAGGCGGCGACACGGCGACCGATCGGTATTCGCAATGACTCTTCGTCGCTCTCACCGAATCGTCGCGCTCTCGGCGCTCATGTTCGTCTTCGCACCACTCGCGGCGGCGGTATCCGTCGCGAGTGAAGCCGCCGCCGGGGTAACGACTCACACGCCGGTCATGGGACCGAGCATTCTGAGCGCGAGCCAGCTCGCGCATTGGTACAACCTTCACCACGGCGGTGTGACGCCGCGTATCCCGTCGTTCGACGGACATCCGGCCGGAGATGTCACCGCGCTCGCGCAGGTCTTCATCGACGACGGCCGACTCGAAGGTGTGCGCGGCGACATGGCGTTCGTGCAGTCGCAGCTCGAAACGGGATGGATGGGTTTCCAGGGCTCGCAGATCCCGCCCGACGCATACAACTACGCGGGGATCTTCGCGTTCGACGGTCGTTCCGGACTGCCGAACTGTTCGCACGGCGACTCGTCGCCGAGTCGTTGCATGGGAACGCCGCAGCACGGCGTGCTGGTGCAGATCCAGTTGTTGCGCAGCTACGCCGACCCGTCGGCCGCGCACGCACCGGGGCGGTTCATCTCGGCGCCCGGCGATCGCGCGGGCATGGCTCCGTTGTGGGAGTACTTCGGCGGATCCAACTGCCCGTGCGGCAAGTTGATCTGGGCATCCGCGCCCAACTACGGGCTGCGCATCATCGAGATGTATTCGCAGGCGCTCGCCGACAACGGTAGGGCCGGTGCGTGCGTGGCGTACGCGCCCGCGGTGCCCGGGTCGAAGTCGGGAACCGGATACTGGGACGTGACGCGCGACTCCGTCGTGCATCAGTTCGGCGACGCCCGCTTCTTCGGCGACACGCGCGCGATCCATCTGGCCGCGCCCCTCACCGGCGGTGAGTCGCTCGCCGGCGGCGTCGGATATTGGTTGCTCGCGCGCGACGGCGGGATCTTCTCGTACGGCCGGGCAAACTTCTACGGCTCGACCGGCGCGTTCCGCCTGAACAAGCCGGTGAACGGCATGGAGCGGACGCCCGCCAACGACGGCTACTGGCTCGTCGCCGACGACGGCGGCATCTTCTCGTTCGGGAAGGCGCACTTCTACGGTTCGACCGGCGCGATACGCCTGAACCAACCGGTACTCGGCATGGAGCGCACCATCACGGGCAAGGGCTACTGGCTCTTCGCGGCCGACGGCGGCATCTTCAGCTTCGGCGACGCGCACTTCTACGGCTCGGCCGGCAGCGCGCATCTCACGTCGCCCGTGGTATCGATGCAACGCACCGCCACCGGCAAGGGCTACTGGATGATGACGCTCGACGGACGCATCTTCCGCTTCGGCGACGCGCAAACGTACGGAAGCATCGCGGGTTGCATGGCGAACTACGGGAGCGCGGCGCGGATGCTCGTGACCCCGACGGGTCGCGGCTACTGGGTCGCCACGGGCAACGGCAATATCGTCGCCTTCGGTGACGCCCGGAACCTCGGGTTCCCGGCAACGGTCGGTGGCCCCACCATCGCGCTCCTCGCGTCGAAGTAACTCGCTTCGCCACAGCTGCACGATTAGTCTCCGCTCGACATCACACCCACGGGGAGCTCGGGGGAAACCGGGCTGAGAGGGTGGCCAGCGCTCACCGCGCCCTGCCGCCGACCCCTCGAACCTGCTCCGGGTAATTCCGGCGGAGGGAGGGATGCGCGTGAAACGCGCTGCCATCGTGCTCGCGGGAGGCGACCCCGTCGATGAGCACGTAAAAGCACTGTTGCCCGGAGCAGCGTTGGTCGTCGCCGCCGACTCCGGGCTCCATCAGGCCGAGATACTCGCATTGCACGTCGACTACGTCGTCGGCGATCTCGACTCGGCCGACCCCGCCGCGGTCGAGCGCGCTCGCGTCGCGGGTGCGGTGGTCGAACGTCATCCGGCGGAGAAGGACGCGACCGATCTCGAGCTCGCCTTCGACGTCGCGCGCGACCGCGGCGCGCAGCGCATCACCGTCGTCGGCGGCGCGGGCGGCCGCCTCGACCACTTTCTCGCGAATGTGGCGTTGCTGGCATCGCCCCGGTTCGCCGATCTCGAGATCGACGCCCGGCTCGGCGACGCGTACGTCTCGGTCGTGCAGGGCGGTCGGCCCGCGCACGCGCTGACCGGAACGCCGGGTTCGCTCGTGACGCTGCTCCCGTCGGGGGGCGAGGCGCGGGGGATCACCACGAGTGGGCTGCAGTACCCACTGCGCGAGGCGACTCTCCGGCCGGGGACTTCGCGCGGCGTGAGCAACGTGCTGGTTGGCGAACGAGGGTCGGTGGCGCTCGAGCGCGGAACGTTGCTGGTGGTCCAACCCTTCGGAGGTGTCGAGTGAAGCGCGTGCTCATCCTGACGATCGCGGCGGTCACGCTCGCCGCTGCGTGCGGCAGCAGTTCCAAGCCCGCCGCGAAGCCGGAGACCTCGCCGACGACCACCCCCGCCCGGATCACGACCGTGAGGCTGTTGACCCACAGCTCGTTCGCGGTGTCGAAGGCGGTACTGGCCGACTTCACCAAGCAAACCGGATACAAGGTCAAGCTCGTGCAACCCGGCGACGCCGGACTCGTGGTCAACGAGGCGATCCTGCGCAAGGACAATCCGGTCGCCGACGCGATGTTCGGTGTCGACACCACGTTCCTCACGCGCGCCCTCGACGCGGGGATCTTCGACGCGTACGAGGCGCACGGTCTCGAAACGGTGCCGGCGTCGCTCCAGGCCGACGCGCAACACCGGGTGACTCCGATCGACCGGAGCTCCGTGTGCGTCGACTTCGACAAGTCGTGGTTCGATCACAACGGACGTCCGCCGGCGCCGGCGTCACTCGACGACCTGGTCGACCCGCGCTACAAGAATCTCACCGTCGTCGAGAACGCGTCGACGTCGTCGCCGGGCCTCGCGTTCCTGATGGCGACCGTCGTCGCGAAGGGCGACGGCGGTTGGGCCGCGTACTGGCGCGCGCTGCGAAAGAACGGCGTGCGGGTCGACGACGACTGGACGGCGGCCTACCAGACCGATTTCACCGCCGGAGGCGCGAGCGGCGACCGCCCGATCGTCGTGTCGTACGGTTCGGATCCCGCGGCCGATGTCGTCTACTCCGATCCGCATCGCGCGACACCGAAGGTCGGAGTGATCGCGTCGACCTGTTTCGGGCAGACGGAGTTCGCCGGTGTGCTGCACGGCGCGCACAACGTCGCCGGCGCGCGGGCGCTGGTCGACTTCCTGCTGACCCGCCGGTTCCAAGAGGACATGCCGTTGCAGATGTACGTGAACCCCGTCGTGCGCGGCGCGACGCTGCCCGCCGTGTTCACGAAATGGGCGGTCGACCCGGCCCACCCGCTCTCGATCGATCCCGCGACCATCTCCGCCAAGCGCAGCGACTGGATCAAGGAGTGGACCAACCTCGTGGTGCGATGACGCGCCGCACCCCGCTCGGACGCGCAGCACGTTGCGCGCGCGTCGCGATCCCGGTCGGTTTCCTCGCGCTGTTCTTCGCCTGGCCGCTCGGCGCGATTTTCGCGCGATCACTCCGCGCAGGCGCGCTGGTCGACGTCGTCACCGATCCCGTCTTACGGCGAGTCGCGTGGTTCACGTTGTGGCAGGCGGTGGTCTCGACGGCGCTGACGCTGGCCGTCGGCTTGCCGGCCGCTTATGTCGTCGCGCGCTACGACTTTCCCGGACGCCGCGCGTTCCGCGCGTTCGTGACCGTCCCATTCGTGTTGCCGACAGTGGTGGTCGCAACCGCATTTCTTGCGTTGCTGCGGCCGGGCGGGCCCCTCGAGTTCCTGCACTGGCAGCGCGGCATCGCGCCGATGCTGGTCGCGCACGTGTTCTTCAATGTCGCGGTGGTGGTGCGAACCGTCGGCGGGTTCTGGGCGAATCTCGATCCACGGCGGGAGGAGGCGGCCCGTATGCTCGGCGCCTCTCGATTCCGGGCGTTCCGCCACGTGACGGTGCCGTTGCTCGCTCCCGCCATCGCCGCCGCGGCCTCGATCGTCTTCTTGTTCACGTTCACGTCGTTCGGTGTCGCGCTGTTGCTCGCCGATCCCGCGCACGCGACCCTCGAGGTCGAGATCTACCGCCAAGCCGTGGAGCTCTTCGACCTCCGCACCGCGGCGGCGCTCGCACTCCTGCAGATCGTCGCCGTCCTGGCCGTGTTGTTCGCGCTGGCCCGGGTCCAGGAACGCCGCGCGGTCGCGCAGCGGCTGGTGGGCGCGGCCGACTCGGCCCGCCGGCCGCGGGGCCGGGAGCGGTTCGTGGTCGGTGCGATCCTGGGCGTCACGACGTTGTTCCTCGGCGGCCCACTCGCCGTGCTGGTGTGGCGATCGCTGCACGTCGGCGCGCACTGGAGTCTCGGGTCGTTCCGCGCGCTCGGTTCCAGCGCGTCGGCGAGCACGCTGTTCGTCTCGCCCTGGGCCGCCGTGCGCAACTCGGTCGAGTTCGCCGCGATCGCCACCGCGATCGCGCTCGTCGTCGGAGGAATGGCATCGGTCGTGATCGCGGCCCGTCCCGGGCGGGCGACGCGCACGATGGACGCGTTCCTCATGCTCCCGCTCGGCACCTCGGCGGTGACGGTCGGGTTCGGTTTCCTCCTCGCGTTCGAACACGCGCCGAGCGGACTCGCCACGTCGCCGTTCCTCGTTCCGATCGCCCATGCGGTCGTGGCGGTCCCCTTCGTCATTCGCGCCGTCGTTCCTGCGCTACGGAGCATTGATCCACGTTTGCGGGATGCCGCGACGATGCTGGGCGCCGCACCACGACGCGTCTGGCGCGAAGTCGACCTGCCGATCACGGCCCGCGCGTTCGCGGTCGCCGCCGGGTTCTGCGCCGCGGTCTCCTTGGGCGAGTTCGGCGCGACGCTGTTCATCGCGCGTCCCGATTGGCCGACCGTGCCGATCGCGATCCAGAGGTTCCTCGCGCGTCCCGGAGAGATCAACGTCGACCAGGCCCTCGCGATGTCGGTGATCCTCATGCTGTTGACCGTCGTCGTCGTGTTCGCGATCGAGCGGGTCCGCGTCCGCGATCTCGGAGAGTTGTAGATGCTCGAGATCGAGCAGGCACTCGTGCGGTTCGGTGATCGCCGTGCCCTCGACCTCGTCGACCTCGCACTGCTTCCCGCGGAGACCGTTGCGGTCCTGGGGCCGAGCGGCTCGGGGAAGACGACCCTGCTCCGCGCCGTCGCCGGGCTCCAGCGACTCGATGGCGGACGCATCTGCTGGGACCGTGCTGATCTCGTCGCGGTCTCCCCGCACGAGCGGCGGTTCGGCTTCATGTTCCAGGAGTACGCGCTGTTCCCGCACCGCGACGTCGAGGGGAATGTCGAGTTCGGCCTGCGCATGGCGACGACCGACCGGGCGGCCCGCAAGGCGCGCGTCGACGAAGTGCTCGAGCTCGTGGGGTTGACCGGGCTGCGGGCGCGCCGGATCGCCACGCTGTCGGGCGGTGAACAACAGCGCGTCGCGCTCGCCCGCGCGCTGGCCGTTTCGCCGCGGCTGCTGATGCTCGACGAACCCTTGGGCGCGCTCGACCGTGTGTGGCGGCGCCGGCTGTTGACTGAAATCCGGTCGATCCTCGATCGGGCCGCGCTCTCGGCGCTCTACGTCACGCACGATCACGAAGAGGCATTCGCCGTCGCCGCGCGCGTCGCGATCATGCGCGAGGGCAAGGTGGTGCAGGTGGGCGCGCCCGCCGACGTGTGGCGCGCGCCGGTCGACGCGTGGACCGCCGCCTTCCTCGGGTTCGGCCCGATCGTCCGGGCCGAGGTGCGTGACGGTGTGGTGCATACGCCCTGGGGCCCGATCCCGGCACGAGCCCGCGGAGCCGCAGGCTGGGCCGAGATCGTCGTACGCCCGGACGGCGCGCGTCTCGACCCGGCCGGTTCGATCGACGCGACGGTCCTGCGGTCGACGTTCACGGGTACGCGCGTAGAGGTCGAGGCGGCCGCCGGCGACGGCCCGCCGGTGACGGTGGTCGTCGCCGCGGGTGACGCGCCCGCCGTCGGCGAGCGGATTCGTGTGTCGATCGATCCCGGCGCACTTCTCGTCTATCCAGTTCCGGCAGACTGACTGACCATGGCGACCAAGGCCGCGCTCGAAGAGGGCGCCCGCATCCTCGCCCGGCGCGATCCCGTACTGAAGCGCGCGCGGCGCGATCACGGGGTACCGGAGCTGCATCGGCGCCGTCCGCGTCGTTCGCACTTCGCCGAGCTCGCCCGCATGGTCTGCTACCAACAGCTCGCGGGCCGCGCCGCGGCGGCTATTCACGGTCGCTTCGAGGCGTTGTTCGACGGCCCGCCCACACCGGACGCTGTGCTCGCGCTCCCGTTCGAGACCCTGCGCGGCGCCGGCCTCTCGAATGCCAAGGCAACGTCGATTCGCGACCTCGCGGAGAAGGTCGAAGCCGGGATCGTCGAGCTCGACCGGGTGGCGCGCCTCCCGGACGACAAGGTGGTCAGCGAGCTCGTCCTGGTACGCGGCA